>JAHQVS010000042.1 GCA_019634215.1 Paracoccaceae bacterium
CCGCCGTCGCCGGAGGATCTGCCGGCGGATGCGGTGCTGCTGGCGCGTAACCTCGGCCCTGGGGAGATTCTGGAGTATGGGCGGGGCCGATTGCGCGGAATCGCCTTGGAGGAGGGATCGAGCGCCAGCCACGCCGCCATTGTCGCGCGGGCGCTGAATATCCCCTTGGTCGCCAATGTGCGCGGCCTGATCCATCTCGCCGAGATTGACGATCCGATTGTGATCGACGGCGATGTGGGGCGGGTGCTGTTGCGTCCTGATGGCGCGGTGTCGGCGGCTTATCGCGAGAAGATCATTCTGCGCGCCCAAGAGGAGGCGCAGTTCCGCACCTTGCGGGATAAGCCGGCCCTGACAAAGGACGGGGCCAAGATCTCGTTGCAGATGAATGCCGGGCTGCTGACCGATCTGCCCAGCATTGATGAATGCGGCGCGGAGGGGGTCGGGCTCTATCGCACAGAGCTGCAATATCTGGTGAACGATCGCGCGCCGCGCCGCGATAAGCAGACCATGCTGTATGGCCAAGTGTTAGAGGCGGCGGGCGATCGTCCGGTGGTGTTCCGGACCCTCGATATGGGCGGCGACAAGCAACTGCCGTTTCTGAAGGGGGCCGCCGAGGAGAATCCGGCGTTGGGATGGCGGGCGATCCGTATCGCGCTGGACCGGCCGAAACTGTTTCGAATGCAGCTCCAGGCGTTGGTTCGCGCCAGCGGTGGGCGGGCGTTGCTGGTGATGTTTCCGATGGTGGCTGAGGCCGCTGAATATGAGCGGGCGCGGGAGTTGTTGGAGATTGAGCGCGATCGCGCCGAGCGCGAGGGGCGGGAGCCCCCTGCGATCATGAAGGTGGGGGCGATGCTGGAGACCCCGGCGCTGGCCTTTGCGCCGGATCGGTTCTTTGAACGGGTGGATTTCGTCTCGGTCGGGGGCAATGATCTGGCGCAGTTTTTCTTTGCTGCGGATCGCGGCAATCAACGGGTCGCGGCGCGCTACGACATGCTTAATTGTTCGTATCTGCGCCTGTTGCGCTTGATTGTGGCGCGCTGTGAAGGCGCCGGCACCCCGCTGTCCTTCTGTGGTGAGATGGCGGGGCGGCCGATGGAGGCGCTGAGCTTGACGGCGTTGGGGTTCCGCTCGCTGTCGATGCGGCCGGCGGGTATCGGCCCGGTGAAGCGGGCGCTGCGGGCGATCGACCTGTCTCAACTCGCTGAGTTGTTGAATGAAGTGCTGCAGGGGGACGCCGATTGCGCCCGCAACGCCGTCGGGCGATTCTGCCGGGAGCATGATATTCCACTATGAGCCCCCTGGCGGGTCCCGCTTGCCCTTGCGTGCGCGCTTGCCCTTGGCGATTGCAGGCCCTGGCTCCATAATCACACTCTGATCGTTATTTCGTGCGAGAGAGGACCGCCAGATGAGGATGCCGACGCCCGACGCCGAAGTGCTCGCCCGCCGCGCCGATATCGTCTCCCGTCTGCGCGAGATCGCGCCAGGCGAGGCCGTGATCTCTGATCCGGCGGAGCTGAAGGCCTATGAGTGCGATGCTCTGACCGCCTATCGTCAGCCGCCGTTGGTGGTTTGTTTGCCGGAGAACACCGAGCAGGTGGCGGCGATGCTGCGGCTTTGCCATGAGATGCGGGTGCCGGTGGTGCCGCGCGGGGCCGGGACCTCACTGGCCGGGGGGTCGCTGCCGACCGCCGACAGCGTCATTCTCGGTGTTTCCCGCATGGCGGAGGTGTTGGAGATCGATCTCGAAGATCGTTTCGTGCGGGTGCAAACCGGGGTCACCAACTTGTCTGTGACCGGGGCGGTGCAGGATGAGGGGTTTTTCTACGCGCCCGACCCCTCCTCGCAGCTCGCCTGCGCCATCGCGGGCAACATCGCCATGAACTCCGGCGGCGCGCATTGCCTGAAATACGGCGTCACCACCAACAATCTGCTCGGGGTGCGGATGGTGACGATGCAGGGCGAGATCATCGATCTCGGCGGCCCGCATATGACCGAGGGCGGCTATGATCTGCTCGGGCTGATCTGCGGCTCCGAGGGCCAGCTCGGGGTGGTGACCGAGGCGTGGTTGCGGGTTTTGCCGAGCCCGGAGGGGGCGCGGCCGATCTTGTTCGGGTTTGAAAGTTCAGAGATCGCCGGCGCCTGTGTCGCCGACATCATCCGTGAGGGCGTGCTGCCGGTGGCGCTGGAGTTTATGGACGGCCCCGCCATCAAGGTGTGCGAGGATTTCGCCAAGGCCGGATATCCGCTGGACGCCCAGGCGTTGTTGATCGTCGAGGTCGAGGGCTCGGAGGCCGAGATCGCCTCGCAACTCGCCGCGATCCGCCGTATCGCCGAGCGCCATGGCCCGATCGCGATTAAGGAGAGCGCTTCCCCGGCTGAATCCGCCGCGATTTGGGCCGGGCGAAAGTCTGCATTCGGGGCGATGGGCCGGATCTCGGATTATATGTGCTTGGATGGGACCATCCCGATCGGCGAGCTGCCGGGGGTGTTGCGCCGGATCGAAGAGTTGTCGGAGCAATTCGGGTTGCGCGTGGCCAACATTTTCCATGCAGGCGACGGCAACATGCACCCGCTGATCCTGTTTGACGCCAATAAGCCCGGCGACTTGGAGACCTGCGAGGCTTTCGGGGCGGAGATCCTAAAGCTCTGCGTCGATGTCGGCGGCTGCCTGACGGGGGAGCATGGCGTCGGGGTAGAGAAGCGGGACCTGATGACGCATCAGTTCAACCCGGTGGACCTCGCCCAGCAGGCTGCGGTGAAGGATGTGTTTGACCCGCTGTGGCTGCTCAACCGGGGCAAAGTGTTTCCGCTTGAGATTTTTGAGAGCCGGATCGCGGCGTAAAGCCAAGCCAAGCCAAATGGGCTTATTTGGTTTGGTGGAGGTTTTAAGAACAGTAAGTTAGCGTGAATTTATCACACGCGAACGCAGTGCACTCTGGTGGTTTGATGTACAGGTATGAGCCCTGTATCCGATAACCTGTGTACCGCTTTCAGGCCCGATTTTGGGAAGGTTGGAGGTCTTATTGGGGGTAGGAGCAGAAATGCTGCGCTCTCGGCAAGCATTGTTGAATTAAGCCTCGATGCTCGCTTGGCGACTTTGCAAAAATGAGCAGTCATTGTCGCAAAAACGCACTTATGGGGCTCACTACTCCGCCGTATTTCATGAAGAAAATGTGATGCTGCCCAAAAGCAGGAGGCAATCTCTTCATACCGAATGGCCACCCGACCAATCTCTTGTTAAGTGAATCCACGGGTGATCGTCTGTGTCAGTTTCCCTGTGACAATTTCCCCGTTGCATTGTTCGCTTCTAAAGCTGTTTCTGTGTTTGATCAGTGCATGTTGGCGATGATCACCTATTTTGAGTGATGAAGAGCGATTGTTGGGGGAATACAATCCATGAAATCCACCACTTTTTCTGTGACGCCAATTCTGATGACTTCTCTTTTTGCAGGGGCATTGGCGGGCGCGATCATCGGGGCCATTTTGGCGAGTTTAGGCGTCCAGTCTTGGATTTTAGCGGCGCTATGCGGCATCTTACCGGGTTTCGTGGTCAACCCTATACGTACGTCGATGGCGCAAGGGATGGCTGATCTTGTTGATAAAACAGCGCCTGAATTTATGGTCAGCTGGCAATCTTGTATTGGTGTATCTGTAGTGGCGTCGCTGATCGCCTCGTACTTTATTATCGGCTTCGGTGGTATTGGCGTCGGTTTTTTAGGTGGCGCGCTGATAGGTCTGCTCTCTGGTGCTGTCATCTCGATCGTGATGACCCTTCGCCGGCCAGCTTAGATGCTATAGACCGCGAGCGTGTCATGAAGCAGAGCTTCGTCACTGCTTTGATGCTCGCGGAACCTTCACAACACAGACACACCGTCTAGCGCCGAGGGGTGACTATGCGCTTCGCCTATAGTGAAGTCGTCGTGAGCGCGGCTGCGACGTTATGGTTGCTGATCCAGGGCAAAGAGGTGCTGCAGCCGCTGCTGGTCGCTCTGGTCTGCTGGTTTTTGATTAATGCGCTCGCACGGCAATACGCACGCCTTCTCGGCGCGTCGCCGGAGGCGCCTGGCATGCTCTCGACCTTGCTCAGCATCATCACTGCAGTCGCGATCGCTGCCATCCTAGGCCTCGGAATCACGCGGAACCTCGCATTACTCCAAGGCAACATTCCCCTCTATGAGGCAAATTTGGACGTCAAGCTCGGAGAGTTGAACTCGCTCTTGGGAACAACGCTCTCGCTCGATTTCGAAGCAATGGTGGCTGGCGTCGATCTCGGCGAGATGGCGCTGACGCTTGCAGGTAGCGCGGTCGGCTTCATTACGGCGCTGGTTGTGGTGATCGTCTATACGGCTTTCCTCTTTGCTGAGGCTTCGGTCTTTCAGCGAAAGCTTGCTGCGCTGCAGCTGTCTTCGGAAGGCGCGGCCCAAATCAGTGAGACCCTGCGCCGGATACAGCGGATGATCGAAGTTTATTTTGGCGTGAAATGCTTGATCGGGCTTGCGCAAGCCGTGCCGACCTTTGTGCTTCTTTGGTGGCTGGGCGTCGATGCCCCGGAGTTTTGGTCAGTCCTCATCTTCGTGTTCAGTTTCGTTCCCACGATCGGCTCGCTAATCGGCATCATCTTCCCCTCATTGTTGGCATTTCTGCAATTCCCTACAATCGAACCATTTTTCATCACGTTGGGCTGCTTGGCGGTGGTGCAATTGCTTGGCTCGAACTGGCTCGAGCCGAAGCTTACGGGCGACTCACTGGATCTAAGCGCGCTTGTGGTTCTGTTAGGCGTCTTCATCGGCGCGGCGCTTTGGGGGATCGTGGGTGCGCTGATCGCAGTCCCACTTCTGTCAATCGCTATGCTTGTTTTTGCTAACATTGAGACGATGCGGCCGGTTGCTATCCTGATGTCCGGAGGGCAGGGCGATATCGACCTGGCTACCGAGGAGGCGAGGAAGCAGTAGTAATTTTATGAGTTTATCGCTGATGCTGGGCCCGCTCCTTACGATTACGTAAGAAGCCAAAATATCGACGGGCAAGTCTATTGTGATTTGCTTTGGGTGCGATTGACGCCAGCCCGGCGAGCAATTGTCCGGGAGAGGACATATTGAGGACTGATCGCCCGATCGATGGCGATGGCGGTCGCGGCCCGCGTTGTGACATCGGGGCGTTCGAGTTTGTCCCCTGGTGGCGGGGATGCCACGACGTTCTCTTGGGTGCGCCGCAAAATCGTCCTGAAAGCATGGCTTTGCTCTGCCGCTCGGCGGATCGCCGTGGGATTGATAATCGTGGAATTTGGATATGCGTAAAATTTGGATGATTGTAGGCGTCGCGTTGTTGACCGCAGGATGTGCGGCCAACACCCAAGTGGTTTCTTTTGGGGCGGAGCAAGTGGCCATCGCGGTGGATGATACGGATGATCTTAGCGATGCGCTGGAGTTGGCGAACGAGCGTTGTGGCCGCTTTAACCGCAATCCGGAGTTGTCGCGCACCGAGTCGGTCGACGATGGGCTGATCGTCTATTACGAGTGCAAATAAACGGCGCGCCTGACCTTGGCGGTGACCGCGCCGCCAAGGGAGGAGCCGTTGACTGTGACCAAGCTCGCGGGCGCTTCGGCGACGTTGTCGCCCGCTGACGAGGCCGAGGTGGCGCAAGCCGTCAAGCAGGCCGCCGCAGATCGGACGCCGCTAGAGATTATGGGCGGCGGTTCTCGCCGGGGACTGGGACGTCCGGCGCAAGCGGGGCGGACGCTCTCCATGGCGGGGCTGTCCGGAATAACGCTATATGAGCCCGGCGCGCTAACCCTGGTCGCCAGATCGGGAACACCGCTGGCCGAGATCGAGACAGCCCTGGCCGCCGAGCGGCAGATGCTGTCGTTCGAACCCATGGATCATCGGCCGATCTACGGCCTGAGCGAGGCCGGACCCACCCCAACAATCGGCGGAGTCGTCGCCGTCGGCGCCAGCGGTCCTAGACGGGTGCAGGCCGGGGCTTGCCGGGACAGCTTGATCGGGGTCCGGTTCGTCAACGGCGCCGGCGAGGCGGTGTCCTCCGGCGGGCGGGTCATGAAGAACGTCACCGGCTATGATTTGGTGAAGTTGATGGCCGGGGCGTTCGGTGAGCTGGGGGTGCTGACCGAGCTGTCCTTCAAGCTGTCGCCGCGCCCCGAGATCGCCGCCACGCTGCGGCTGTATCGCTTGGAGGACGCCCGCGCCGTCGCCGCCATGACCTCGGCGTTGGGCTCGCCGTTCAACGTCTCCGCTGCGGCGCACGCCCCCGCCACGCTGGATGGGGAAGCGGTCACTCTGTTGCGGCTTGAAGGTTTCGCCGACAGCGTCGCCTATCGCGCCGGCGCGCTGCGGGACCGATTGGCCGAGTTTGGCGAGGTTGAGATTAACGATGATCCCATGGACGGCGCCGCTGTCTGGTCCGAGGTCCGCGATGTCGCCCCGTTCGCTGGGCGGGAGGGCGCGCTCTGGCGGATCGCCGTGCGGCCGTCCCGCGCCGCGCAGTTGGTTGCGGTGATTTCCACCCATCGCGAGGCTCTCGCTTATTACGATTGGGGTGGTGGGTTAATCTGGCTGATGACCCCCGAGGATGACATGGCGGGGGCGCGGATTCTGCGCGCGGAGTCCGCCAAAATCGGCGCGGATGCGGTGTTGGTGCGCGCGTCAGATGCGGTCCGCGCCGCCGCGCCGACCTTCCCGCCGCAGCCTGAGGCGGTCGCCGCCCTGGCTCGGGGGCTGAAGGCGAAATTCGACCCGTATGGGGTGCTCAACCCTGGGAGGATGACGCCATGATGCGGGTCGCGATGGCGCATGGCCTCGGCGACCCGGAACCCTCCGCCTCTAACGCCGCCTACATAGCGGCGCTGGAGGCGCGCGGCGTCGAGGCCCCGATTCTGCGCTGGAATGCCGATCCAGCGCATCTATTTCTAGCGTGTGACGCAGTGGTGTTGCGCCAAACCTGGGATTATAAGCACGATCC
>JAHQVS010000043.1 GCA_019634215.1 Paracoccaceae bacterium
AGGGCGGGAGGGATGGTGAGTGCGCAGAGCGCTGATATTGCGGAGAAAATTGTCAAACGCCAGGACATGCCAAAGCCCATACCCATGTCCATACCCATGCCTCCCTCACCCAAAATCAACGCGACTCGTTTCCGTAAGCATGCGCCCTCTGAGGCCGGGCCGCGATAGAAAAAATCTTCCCGCGGGGGATGCTCAGGAAGGAGAGGAGGCTTTAGATGAAGCGGCGCCAGAACCAAGGGCGTCGCGTATGGAGGCCGTATGCAGGACCAAGCTCCCCCCACCCCCGAGCGAATTGAAAGCCTTGAGCAATTGGAAGAAATCTACGGCCCGCCGCTGGAGCGGTCGCTGTGGAAGGAGGTTGACCATATCGCCGAGATCTATCGCCCGCTGATTGCGGCGTCGCCGTTTATGGTGGTGGCGTCGGTCGGGCCGGAGGGCACGGATTGCTCGCCGCGTGGGGACCCGGCGGGGTTTGTCCGGGTGCTGGATGAGCAACGCCTCGCCTTTCCGGACCGGCGCGGCAACAACCGGCTCGACACCCTGCGCAATATCATCCGCGACCCGCGCGTCTCGCTGCTGTTTCTGATCCCCGGCGTCGGCGAGACGCTACGGGTGAACGGACGGGCCGAGATCCGGCTTGACGCCGAGCTGCGGGAGAGCTTCACAATCCAGGGCAAAACCCCGACCAGCGTGATCGTGGTCACGGTCGACCGGGTGTATTTCCAATGCCAGAAGGCGCTGGCCCGCTCAAAACTGTGGGACCCAAACAGCCGCGTCGAGCGCGCCTCGCTGCCGAGCGCCGGTGATATGGCGCAGGTGTTCGCCCAGGGGCCGTTCGACGGCGCCGCCTATGACGCGGGCTATCCGGAGCATATGAAGAAGACTATGTACTAGGTTTGTCCCAAACTAGATATAGTCGCTGCTGGGCTTGCGTCATGCCGAAAAATCCCACATATGGGGTCTTTCGAGATTACAAACGCCACATAATGCGATCAACAAACTGAGTCAGGAGGTCCCGCCATGGACAGCCCCGCCGATCTCCCGCCCCGCGACGACAGTGCGGAGACCGCCTTCGCCGCCCCGATCGCCGAGCAGATCTGGGATATGAAATATCGCTTGAAGCCAGCGAAGGGCCATGGCGGCGTCACGGAGCCGGGGGCGGCGGAGGATCTGACTGTCGAGGATAGTTGGCGGCGGGTGGCGGGCGCTCTGGCGGAAGTGGAGGCGCCCGATCAGCGGGAGATGTGGCGGCAGCGGTTCTATGAGGCGCTGGCCGGTTTTCAATTCCTGCCCGCCGGACGGATTCTGGCCGGAGCCGGGGCCGGGCGGACGGTGACGCTGTTCAACTGCTTCGTGATGGGGACGATCCCGGACGAGATGGGCGGCATCTTCGAGATGCTGAAGGAGGCCGCCGTCACGATGCAGCATGGCGGCGGCATCGGGTATGACTTCTCCACCATCCGGCCCAAGGGCGCGCCGGTGGCGGGGGTTGGGGCGGACGCCTCCGGGCCGCTATCGTTTATGGATGTGTGGGACGCGATGTGCCGCACCATCATGTCCGCCGGCAGCCGCCGGGGGGCGATGATGGCGACGATGCGCTGCGATCATCCGGATGTGGAGGCGTTTATCGCCGCCAAGGCGGACCCGGCGCGGCTGCGGATGTTCAACCTCAGCGTGTTGACCACCGACGCCTTCATGGACGCGGTGCGGGACGACAAACCCTGGGATCTGACCTTCGACGGCGTGGTGTACAAAACCCTGCCCGCCCGCGCGTTGTGGGATCAGATCATGCAGGCGACTTACGACTATGCCGAGCCGGGGGTGATTTTCATCGACCGGATCAATAAGCGCAACAATTTGTGGTATTGTGAGAGCATATCCGCCACCAATCCTTGTGTGACGGCGGATTCTTGGGTGCAGACATCCGGCGGGCCGCGCCAGGTCTCAGAGCTGATTGGGCGTCCTTTCTCGGCCATAGTCGACGGTGCGCCGTATCGCAGTGGAGCGGAGGGCTTTTTCGCTACCGGAGAAAAGCCGGTGGTGAAGCTGAGCACCCGCTGCGGGCGGCAACTGCGCTTGACCAAGAACCATCAGCTTCGGGTGGTGGTCGCATCGAACCGGTTTTCCCAGCAGGTGGCGTGGCGCGCGGCGGGCGATCTTCGGCCGGGCGATCAGGTGGTGCTGCACGACCATCGCGCGGCGCCAGTTTGGGCGGGAGAAGGAACCGATGCGGAAGGATATCTGCTCGGCTTGCTGATTGGCGACGGGACGCTGAAACAGGACAAAGCCGTTCTGTCGGTATGGTCGACGCCTACCGCCTGCGGAACGCTAGCCCCAGGCCCGGCCTCGGTGATGACGGCGGCGGAGGCGGCGGCGCTGACTCTGCCGCATCGGGCGGATTTCGCCGGATGGACCAGCATCCCAGAGCGGGGGGAGCATCGGCTGTCCCTGGCCGCTGTGAAGCATCTGGCGCTGTCGCTGGGGATGACGCCGGGCGGCAAGGCGATCACGCCTGAGATGGAGAAGCGCTCATCCGCCTTTACGATTGGGGCTCTACGCGGGCTGTTTGACAGCGACGGCTCGGTTCAGGGCGATCAACGCAAGGGCGTCAGCGTGCGGTTGGCGCAATCAGAGCTGGAGCTGTTGCGCGCGGCGCAACGGATGTTGGCGCGGCTAGGGATTGTGGCGACGATTTATCCTAACCGCCGCGAGGCGGGGGTACGCCCGCTGCCGGATGGGCGCGGTGGGATGCGCGAATATCCAACCAAGGCGCAGCATGAATTGGTGATCGCCGGGAGCAATCTACGGGAGTTCGCCGAGCGGGTCGGCTTTGCCGACGTCGAGAAAGCCGCGCGGCTGACCAATTTGCTCGGCGGCGATAAGCGCGCCCTGAACCGGGAGCGGTTTACGGCTGTGGTGGAGAGCCTCACGCCGGATGGGGCCGAGATGGTGTATGACGTCTCCGTCCCCGGCCCGAACGCCTTCGACGCCAACGGGTTTTACGCTCACAACTGCGGTGAGCAGCCACTCCCGCCTTATGGCGCCTGCCTGCTTGGCTCGATCAATCTGGCGCGGCTGGTGGCGGCGCCGTTCACCGAGAACGCGCGGATTGACGAGGCACGGCTCGCCGATCTCGTCGCGGTGGCGGTGCGGATGATGGACAATGTCGTCGACGCCTCGCGGTTCGCGATCCCCGAACAGCGGGCGGAGGCGATAGCGAAGCGGCGGATTGGGCTCGGGGTGACCGGGTTGGCCGACGCGCTGGCGATGTTGCGGCTCGAATATGGAACCGACGCCGCCGTGGCTCAGACTGAGGCCTGGATGGAGGCGCTACAGCGCGCGGCATATCTGGCCTCGGTGGCGCTGGCCAAGGAGAAGGGGGCGTTTCCGCTCTATGACCGGGAGAAATATCTCGCCGGGGAGAGCATTCAGGCGCTGCCGCAGGATGTGAGGGAGGCGATCGCCGCCGACGGTATCCGCAATGCGCTGCTAACCTCGATCGCGCCCACCGGCACCATTTCCCTGTATGCGGGCAACGTCTCTTCCGGCGTGGAGCCGGTATTCGCCCACAGCTACACCCGCAAGGTGCTTCAGCCGGATGGCTCACGCACGGAAGAGGTGGTCGAGGATTACGCATTGCGGATCTATCGGGAGATCCACGGAGAGGACGCCGAGCCGCCGGAGTATTTCGT
Source organism: Paracoccaceae bacterium (assembly GCA_019634215.1). Classification (GTDB taxonomy): domain Bacteria; phylum Pseudomonadota; class Alphaproteobacteria; order Rhodobacterales; family Rhodobacteraceae; genus JAHQVS01. The sequence continues at coordinate 3,693 of JAHQVS010000043.1, forward strand.
TTCGGCGCAAACTCTGGGCCCGGACGCACATGTGCGGATGCAGGCGGCGGCGCAAAAATATATCGACAGCGCTATCTCCAAGACCATCAACGTGCCAGCCGACATCTCGTTCACAGCGTTCAAGAACGTCTACCTCGACGCCTACGCCAGCGGCTGCAAGGGCTGCACCACCTATCGCCCCAACGCCGTCACGGGCTCGGTCTTGAGTGCGGAGGCCCCTGCCCCAGTGGAGGCGCCCGCCTCCGATATGACGGCTGAAAATGCGCCCGAAATCGCCTCCTCCGGCGACGGTTTCGCCGCTGAGCCGTTGGACCGGCCGGAAAGCTTGCAAGGGGCCACCTACAAGCTGAAATGGCCGGACAGCCCCCATGCAATCTACATCACGTTGAACGACGTCACCGTCGACGGCCAGCGACGGCCGTTCGAGGTGTTCATCAACTCCAAGAACATGGAGCATTACGCCTGGACCGTGGCCCTGACCCGGATGATCTCGGCGGTGTTCCGGCGCGGCGGCGACGTGTCCTTCGTCGTCGAGGAGCTGAAGGCGGTGTTTGACCCGCGCGGCGGGCAATGGATGGGCGGCAAATACGTGCCCTCGATCTTGGCGGCGATCGGCGGGGTGATCGAGCGGCATATGGTCGAGATCGGCTTTCTGGAGCCCGGCGGCGCGCTGTCGCGCGATCCCGCCTATGGGGATGCGCCCGCTGCTGCGCCAACAGAAACTCGGACAGCCGCCGGAGCGGCGGAGAGCTGCCCCTCCTGCGGGGCGCTGTCGATGCAAATGATCGAGGGCTGCGCCACCTGCATGGATTGCGGTTTCTCGAAATGTTCTTGATCGCGCGCAACTCGTGTTAAATGCGTCTTAAATCAGCGCGGATATCGTCCTTGCTTGACGACGCTGATGTTTCAGGCGGTCAGGGCGCTGCGCCCACCGCCAGGAACTCGATAAAACAATGAGTTATGGAGGCTGTCTTATCCAATGGCGGGTAAGGAAGCCGCTTGGAGCGCACGGGGACCAATATGGCGTTCACGCATGGAGCTGTGCAAATCGAACCTGAAGCAGAGCAAGGCTCGCATCAGGCTTCGCTGAAGCAAATCGACCGCTCCACCATCCCTGCCGAACATCCTGTCAGCCGTTTCGCCGAGCTGTACGAACGGCACCGCAACGGCGGGCTGTTGCCGCATGAGGACCACATCGTCGACGATGAGGACATGTCGCCGTTGTTCCCTTGGGCAAAGCAGATCGAACCGATCGAGCTGGAGGGGCGGATTGATTTTAAGGTGCTCCGCCAGGGCTCCAAGCACGCAGAGCGGGAGCGGCGGACCTACAAAGACCAATGGATGCACCAGACCATTGACCCGGAATTCGCCGAGGCGCGCTATAATGAGATCGTCGCCGCTTGCGTGCTGCGTAAGCCGCTGTATTCGCGCGGCTCCACCCCGACGCGGGAGCGCTCGTTCCTGTATTTGCTGCGCGGCACCTTCCCGGTGTTCTCGGAAAACCGCGCCTGGCTGCGGGTGTTTTTGATCGAGGCCGAGCCTTACGCGGTGGCGTGACCAACGCAGAGATGCGCGCGAAGGGGGCCGCCTAAGCCGCCAACCGCGCCCGCACCATCGCCTCCAACTGCTCCAGCTCCGCGTCCCGCACGTCGATGGAGCGCAGTTGCTCCATGGTGTTGAACAGATACTCGCAATTTTTCCCCGATGGCCCCGCGCAAGCGGCGATCACCTCGGCCTGAGCCTCCAGGGAGACGCCGCCAGCGTATTGTGTGTGCAAAGGGTCGACCACATAGGTGACCGCCCGCGCCGCCCTCACCGGATTGTCCGGCTGGCAGAGTAGCTGGATCTCGCGCCACTCCTCACGGTAGGCGTCGCTAACGAGTTCCCGTTTGCGCAGATAAGCCAGCGCCTCGGTCGCATCCTCGGATCCGACTTGAAACGCCACGCCCCGGGTCGATACGGAGCTCCCCGCCTCCCGCCCGCCATCCAGACCCAACACCAACCCGGGCGCTTCCGGAGTGCCGCGATAATGAATCGACCAGAGGCAGAACCGGCGGGCGTAGCCGGTCAGCTCCGCGAGACGGCGGTCCTGATGGCGAAAGCCGGGATTCCACATTAAGGAGCCGTACCCGAATACCCAAAAGCCGTCGGAAAGGTCCTCCGGCTCGCGGGAGGGTGGAGCGGCGGGGGCGAGGTCGGCTGGCGTCAAGGTGAAAGCTCCGGCCCCAAACAGGGCGATTGTGAGAAAGAGACGAGTTTGACGAGAAGATATGCGATTTTGGCCGCTGTCGTCATCGCCTCCGCGATGGGATGGACGGCGTATTGGCGGCATTTAAGCGCGATCGCCGCCGAGGGGCCGGGCCAAATCGTCGCCGATCTCAGTGACCGAGGCTGGTCGGCAGAGGTCGGCGAGGTCGTGATGAGCGGCTTTCCTGGCCGGTTGGATGTCCACGCCGCCGCCCCGGCCCTCGGGGACACTGACGGCGGCTGGCGATGGTCTGCGGCGGGGCTGAAGGCGGCGGCGTTGTTTTACCGCCGGGATCATTGGGTGTTGGATTGGTCGACCGAACAACGCTTGGAGACGCCCGATGGCCCCTGGGACATCGAGGCGCCGCGCATGCGGGCGAGCTTGGTGTTCGACGGCTCCCTCGGCGCGGATCAAGCGCCGTTACTGCTGCGTTTGAGCCTTGACGCCCCCGACTTTCAGGCCGCGCAGGAAGGCGGCGTCGGAGAGATCAGCGCCGATCGCCTGCAACTGCATGGCCGGGCTGGGGCTGAAGTCGGCGACGGCGGCCCGTGGCGATATCAGGCACTGGCGCGCGCAGCGGGGCTCAAGCTTCAACTCAGCGGGGGCGAGGCGATCACATTGCATCGGCTGGAGCTGGAAACGTCGTTGTTCTTGGACGGGCCAATACGCTCACGCCCGGTGAGGGCGCCTGTGATGAGTGTTGTGGAGTCTCTTCGAGTAGGCGCTTTGATCGGGGAATCGCAACTGAAAGCCGAGGGAAACGGCGTCAAAGTTCGCGTGACAGCAACTGAGGCGACAGCTCTGCTCAACCGGTTGGCGGCGCTCAAAATTTTATCTGAGGCTGGTCTCGAAAAACTACGCGCTTCGGTGTCCTCGACGGATGAGATGAGCGTATCGCTCGGCCTTAGAGGCGGTGCATTGAGCTTGGAGGGAGCACCGCTGCTGAAGTGAGCTAGAGCCAATCCCGATCAAACTGACCCCGTTGTATTGGAAAAATTGGCTAAAAAACAGAAAGCTAGGGAAAGTGAAGTGAGCTTGTGCGACCGAAACGCGCTCTCGCCCCATGCTTACACAGTAGGCTTTTCCGGGCGCCGAAACCGCGCCTTCGGTATCTCGGCGATGGCGGTGATCTCCACCATCAGCTCAGGATGATAGAGCCGTGACACCTCCACCGTTGTCGTGACCGGATAGGGCGGTTGGAAGAAGGCGCGGCGCACCTCGCCCGCCGCCATGAAGGCGTCAATGTCGGTGACATATTGTGTGAGGGAAAACACGTCGCCCACCTCGCCGCCGACATGGCTGAGCACGGCTTGAATATTGGTCAGGACGGTTTGGACCTGACGCTTCATATCCCCCACGCCAACC
>JAHQVS010000044.1 GCA_019634215.1 Paracoccaceae bacterium
ACAGACGCCGATGCCGAACCGCGTCCATCTCTCCAAAATCGCATAGCTCAAGGCCCGGCCTTCATAGGCGCGGATGGCGATGTCATTGGCGTGAAACAACGTTCGCGTCACATCGGCGAGCCCGCAATCCGCGTGAACAAACATAACCACCTCGTCGGTCAGCTCTTCCAGACGCCGAGGGCCGGTGACAGCGTTAATTCGGCGGTCCCGAACAACCAGCAGCGGTTCGCTGTAGATCGGCGCCGAGACGAGCCCCTCCGCCGCAAGCGAGCTGGGGCCGAACCCAAAATCGATTTCCCCGGCGCTTAGAGCCGGGGCGATATCGGCGCGGTTTAACTCGGAGAGGATCACGCGCAACTCAGGGTCAGTCTGCGCCGCGCGGGCGAGCAGGGTTTGAATAAAGTCATTGCTAATGATGGGGGAGACGCCGATACGCACCGTCTTGCTGGAGCTGGAATTCAGATCCGCCGCACGCTGCAGCAGCCGGCTCTTGGCGGACATGATCCGCTCAATGTCAGCGACCAAACTCTGGCCGAAATCAGTGAGAGTGACCGATCTGGTGGTTCGGGTGAACAGTTTGGCCCCAAGCTCATCCTCAAGCTGCGCGATGGCGTTGGAGAGTGCGGGTTGCGTGACGCAACACTGATCCGCCGCCTTGGTGAAGGAGCCGGTTTCTTGAACGGCGAGGACGAAGCGAAGTTGTTGAAAGTTCATCTATTCATATCGTGCTCAACGCCTCGTCGAAGATTCCTGATGCAAACTCCGCTGGTTCTTCTGAGAGAGGAACTCAGCGACGCGCAGTGTTCGCTCGGGCTTTCTCTGGTGTTAGGCGGTTTGGGCGAATGTGTGTAGTCAATTTTCCGAATGAGCCCATTCAAAGAACGATTTTCACATCCCGGCTCGGTGTCTCCAATTTCCCGCTGTGACTTGTATTCACGGGAGACGATCAAATGAAAAATGCCCTTATCGTCATGGCGATGGCCACGGCTGTTCTGTTCGGCGGCGCGGCGATCGCAGAGGACACAGCGACGGCGCCCGGCGCCTACCTGGAAATCACGCTCGACATTGATGACGCCAACCGCGCGGCGGCGGGGGAGGTCTACACCACCTACAAACAGCCGTTCCTCGACGGCATCGAGGGCGCCGTCTCAAAAACCCTGTTGCTCAGGGATGAAGATGTTCAGGTGCTGCACGGCTTCGCCACCACCGAGACCGCGCAGGCTTATCTGAAGTCAGACCTGTTCAAGGATGATGTGGTGGCCGGGCTGTCACCCTATCTGAAGTCCGACCCGGATGTCCGGGTCTATTCGGCCCATTAAGCGCGCGGCGATCAGCTTGCTTCAGACTGATCGCCGCAGACCATCCTGCGCACCCCGGCCAGAGTGAAGCAAAGATTTCCTTAGAGAGCGGACCTGACGTCATCAGGTCCGCGTGTGCTGCCGGTGTTAATGCCGATCCTTCGCACCCGGCTTGGGCGTGATCACTGCGTCGATCACATGGATAACGCCGTTAGTGGCGAACACATCGGCGGCGACGACATTGGCGTCGTCGACCTTGACTCCATCATTGGCGTCTAGCGTGACGCGCGTGCCCTCCACGCTTTTCAAGGCGAGCTTATTGCCGGCGATGGCGGTCACATCGGCTGCCGTCACCTTGGCGGGCACCACATGGTAAGTCAGGATCGCGGTGAGTTGATCCTTATTCTCTGGCTTGAGCAGCGTTTCGACCGTTCCCTCCGGCAGAGCAGCGAAGGCTTCGTCAGTCGGTGCAAACACGGTGAAGGGGCCTGGCCCCTTCAGGGTCTCAACCAACCCCGCCGCCTGCACCGCCGCTACCAGCGTCTTGAACGAGCCGTTCTCGACGGCGGTGTCGACGATGTCTTTCACATGGCCGTCGGCCATCGCGCCGGAGGAGGCGAATATGGAGGACATCGCCAGCGCGAGGAAGGTTCTGCGGATCATAACACGGTTTCCTTTCAGGGTTCGGCACATGCGACGCTATGTGCAACCCTGGAAACGACGGGGGGATGGATTTGGATTGGTGAAATATTTTCGGTAGTTAGGGCTTGATTGCCGATGATGAGGCGGCTTGGGGCAATCAAGCGGGCCGGCCAGTGGAAGAATTTCAAGTTTTTGTGAGAAATATTCCCACAAATCAAATCAAGACACCTCGACCACCCCCATCATCCCCGAGGCCTGATGTTCCAGCACATGGCAGTGCAGCATCCATTTGCCGGGGTTGTCGGCGACGAAAGCGATGCGGGCTGTCTCTTCGGGCTGGAGCAGGACGGTGTCGCGGGTGTCGGCGTCAGCGATACTGCCACCCTCGCCGGTGAGGACGCGGAAGCTGTGGCCATGTAGGTGGATCGGATGGCGCCAGGCGGTGCGATTCTCCAGCTCAATGAGCTGGGTCTCACCACGTGTGAAAGACAGCAACGACGGCGCATTGTAGATGTCGTCGGGAACGGCGCCATTGATCGCCCAGAGGCGGCCCGCCTCGGCCAAGTCGCGCATGCTCATCATCCGCCCGCCCATCATCGCCTCCTGCAACCCACCCATAGCTCCTCCCTCGAACAGGAGCTTATGGGATCGGGCCAGGGTCAGGTCGGGTGCGGGTAGCGGGTTGGCGGGGAGCGCCTCAGGCGGAGCGGGCGGCTGGTCACGTAGGGGCGGTTCCTCCGAGACCCGCCATGTCATCACCTCGAAGGCCTGATCCGGGCCATAGGCGTCGTCAATGATGCGGGCGCTAGCGCCGGGATCGAGATCAACGTCCAGGATCAGATCAGCGCGCTGCCCGGCGCCAAGCCACAGCCCGCCGTCGCCGAGGCGGCGCGGAGCGATCGGATGGCCGTCTAGGGCGATCACCCAGGGGTCGAACGGGGTGAAACGCAGGTGGAAGCTTTGGGCGTTGGCCACGTTGCAGATCCGCAGCCGCACCCGCTCCCCCGCGCGCAGGTCGGTGCGGGTGAGGTAGGTGCCATTGACGGTCAATACATTACCGAAACGGCCACCATGGCTTTTGTCACGGAAACCGCCGAACGGGGCGATTTGCGCTTGTTGATCGAGCCGCCAGTCATCCAGCGCCCAGGCGATCTCACGATCTGCGCCAAGACGCGCGGCGACCTCAGGCGGCTCCTCGACGATCAGCAGCCCATGCAAACCGCGCCCGACCTGCTCAGAGCTGTTGACGTGCGGATGATACCAGAAGGTGCCAGCGTCCTCGAGCGGCAAGCGATAGGTGAAGCGCTCGCCGGGCTTGATCGGCGGCTGGCTGAGATAGGGCACGCCATCCATCTCGACCGGCACCCGCAGACCGTGCCAATGCACGGTGGTGGGCTCGGGGAGCTGGTTGTCGACCTCGACTGTCAGCATCTCGCCTTGACGGGCGCGCAGTACGGGGCCAGGAGCTTGGCCGTTGAACAGCCATGCGCGGGTCGGCGGACCGTCGGGAACCACGAGCCCAGCCTCTCCAGGCGCTGCCGACAGACGCAGAGGCGTTGCGGATGCGAGGCTCGGAGATAAGGTCAAAAGTGCGCCGCCAGCCGCGCCGACTAAGATATCTCGACGGGAGAAAAGACTCATAACGCCGTCCCCTTCGGCCTCGTGGCCGGCGCGATATGACTCTAGGCCACTACAGCACCCGCCACCAAAAATGCTTGATCGACAAAAACAGCCGCATCGCCGACCAAGATAGGCTGCCCCGCTCAAAGTGCTTGTCAATAAACTTCTTGAGATTCTCGTACTTTATCTGAATCACGCGTGGGGAAGTTTTCTTATTCTTGCCCCAGCCGAAATCATGGATCACCGGGCGCACCGCAAGCTGCTCGACGCGCCAGCCCCGCTTACGGGCTTCGATACACAGATCCTCGTCTTCGCCATAGAGAAAATAACGTGGATCGAAGCCGCCGTTGAGCTGGCGCCGCACCTCCTCACGCAGGATCATCGCCGCGCCGCAGACCCAATCGACCTCCCGCGCACGGTCATGTTCCCCTTCCAGACCCATATGTGTGTGCAGATAGGTTTTGCCCCACGCCAATCGTATCAGCGGCTCGGCCAGGAACGCGCCAATGCGCGAGCGGACCATCCAGCGCGCCAACGTGGCGACGCCAACGCCCTGGAAGAACCATTTCCACGGGCTGGAGAAGGCGTAAGCGGCGGTCTGCGGGCTTTGGTCGGGGAATACGAGCGGCAACCCCGCAACCCCGATGTCTGGCTGGCCATCTAGATAGTCGAACGCCTTATCGAGCACGTTGCTTTGCAGATAGGCGTCAGACTGGTGCAGGTAATAATACCGCCCGGGGGCTTCAGCCATACCGATATTGGCCGCGCGTCCAAAGCCGAGATTTTGCTCGGAACCGAGAACCGTCACATCCGGAAACATTTCACGAACGACCTCCCCGCCGCCATCGGTCGAGCCATTGTCGACGACGGTGATGCACGTGCGGTATCTTTGTGGAAAGTGGCTGAGAATACTCGCCACGCTGCGCTCAATGGTTTCGAGTGAATTATAAATGACGATGATGATGGAGATGTCCGCCAGCGCTTCTGACGGCCATTGGCTCCCCGCGCCGCCGGCCTCAGGATGATGACCAAGATCTGTCGTCATGCTTCAAACCCATTCGCCCCACCCCCCCAGGGGCATCAAACGCTGACATTTAGCTATCGCAACGCAACTGTGGAGCCGCGCCGGACGAGCAAGCACGTAATCCAAACATTTTGTCCAAGCTATAATATCCGTGGCCGAGATGTCAGACCCTCTCGGCAGCCTTTACGCCAATCTCTCAGGAAAAATGGCAAGCAGAGCGATTTCCGGCACATTTGGCCAGAAGCCGCCCAGATTGACGCATAGATAGCCGCCTACGGTGGTGCGGAAGCGCCCCACCCGCGTCCGACTTATTCCGCCGCCACACCCGAAGACGCCCCAGTTGAAACTCCTTCGACATAGTGCGCGTGATAGTAACGCATGGTCTCGCGCAAGGTGTCTTCCAGATTGATCTCGGGACGCCAACCCAGACGCTGCTCGGCCTTGGCGATGCTGGGCATGCGGCGGTCGCAATCCTCATAGCCGGCGCCGTAGAACACTTCGCTTGAGATGGACTCGATCGGGTGCTCCAGATAGCTCTGATCGCCGGTGATCTCGGCGTAAAGGCGGCGCATATGCTCGGCCAGCTCGCCCATGGTCACTTCGCTGTTCGGGTTGCCGATGTTGAAGGCTTGGCCGATGGCGTTGTCACGGTTGTGCAGCATCAGCAGCAACGCGCGGGTCGCATCGTGGATTGAGACGATAGTGCGTTGGGCCATTCCGCCATCGACCAGTAGCATCGGCTGGCGGTCCATCAACGCGGTCATGAAACAAGCAAGCACCCTGGGCACGCCCTCGCCGTCGCGGCCTGGGATATAATCCATCCGGGGGCCAAAGAAATTCAGTGGCCGGACAACCGAGAATGGCAAACCCTTCTCAAAGTGATGCGCCAGGATATAGCGCTCCATCAGTTGTTTGGCGCTGGCGTAGCTCCAGCGTTGGTTGACGATCGGCCCCATGATCAGCGGGGTTTTATCCTCTTCGAGGAGGTAAAGATCCTCATCGTCAGCGCCGTTGTCACCGAGATAACTGCGGATCGTACGGCCATAAGTCTCGGAGGTTGAGTAGTGGATCAACCATTTGCCGGCGTCTGAGCACATGTCGACC
>JAHQVS010000045.1 GCA_019634215.1 Paracoccaceae bacterium
CATAGGGCAAGTTGAACGCGGTATAGAGCAAGATCAGGCCAATGTAGGTGTCGACCAGACCGAACTTGACGAATAGCAAGAACACCGGAAATACGATGACGATTGGCGGGATCATCCGGTTTGAGAGCAGCCACTCGGAAAATAACTGGCCGCCGGTGCGAAACCGGGCGATTGAGTAGGCGCACATCGTGCCCAACACCATCGCGGCGACGGTCGAGATTGAGGCGATTACCAAGCTGTTCCAAACAGTAACGGCGTCACCGTCCTTGAACAGCACCGCATAGTTCGCAAACTGGATGGATTGAGGCCACCAGACCGGCGGTGAGGCGAAAATCTCATCAGGCGTTTTGAAGGAGATTATCGTCAGCCAGTAGATAGGGAATAGAAATAGAGCCGTGACAACAACAGCCGTCGTCACCCGAAGCCATAATCCGGCGCCACGATCCGCTCTCATCGGTCAATCTCCATGCGCCGCAAGACGATGGTGATTGAGACGGCGAGCAGCAGGATCACGACAAAGGCCATCGCCGCCGTATAGCTCGTCTCAAACTGCTGAAAGCCTTGAACATAGGCGTAGATCGACACCGTTTCCGTCATTGTTCCCGGTCCGCCGCGCGTCAACGCCCACACCACGTCGAACAATCGGAACAGGTCGAGCGCGCGGATCAGCACGGCGATCGCCATGACGGGCCAGATCGCTGGCAGTACGATCTGCCGGAAGGTGCGCCAGAACCCGGCGCCGTCGATTTCAGCCGCCTCCAGTTGGCTCTGATCCACATTCGAGAGCGCCGCAAGCAGCAGCAGAAACATGAAAGGCGTCCACTGCCAAATCTCGGCGACCAGGATTGCCGGATAAACCAGCGTCGGATCAATCAGCCACAGAAGTGGCGTTTCTTCACCCGCGAACCAGCCGATGATTTGGTTGATTGGGCCGAAGCGGTTGTCGAACATCAATCGCCAAGTGGCGCCTGCCACGATCGGTGACGTGACCACCGGCAGCACCAGCAAGGCGACGAAGATTTGCTTCCCTGGGATGCGATCGAGGAACAGATAAGCCAGCGCTAGGCCAAGGAAAAGTTCGGCCGGTAGTGCGATCCCGACGAAAATCAGGGTGTGCCCCATCGATTCCCAGAACCGGCCATCCTCCAACAACCGCCCGTAGTGCAGCAACCCGTGGAACGAGCTGTCCTCGTCCAGCATCGTCAGGTTTTGAACACTGATGATCAACGAATAGATGATCGGGAATAGCCCGATCAGCAAGATCACCGTCACCGCTGGGACGATCATCCAGAGTCGAAAGCTATTATCTGACGCGGCGCGGTGGCGGTTCATTCGGATATCTTTACGACACATAGGGTCGGCCCGCCGCATCCTTGCGACGGGCCGTTTCTTGAAGGCTCAAAGGCGGTTCAGCTTGGATATGCAGCAGCGTTCCCGGCCCAAGACGCGTAGGCGGCCTTTTGTTTGTCGACGCCAATACGCTCCGTGATCTCGTCCCACTGTCCGGCGATATCGTCCAGGATCGCTTTCGGATCTTCTCCGGCCCAAAGGCGCGAACACCCCTGACGCAATGCTTCCTCGTAGCGGTCGGTCTGAATGATCGAGAGATCCAGCAGCCCTTTCACGGCCCCCTCGCCGAGCGCGGCGAGATACTCCGGCGCCTCCGGCCACCGGCTCTTGTACTCGGCGGAGGCGAAATGGCTATCGCGGAACGGGTCTCGCAGCGCATAGGGCAGTTGCACGCGTTCGAGGCTTACTTCCTCTGAGTTCAGCCATTGGATGAACAGATACGCCGCTTCCTTTTGGCGCGATGAGGCGGAAACAGACAGAGCGAAGCCCGCCGCAAGCTGCGGATGCCCGCCCGGCGGCACCGCATAGCCGACCTTGCCGGCGATTTGCGACTTTGGCACCCAGGAGAGCGCCTCTTCGTCAGTCCCGTACCCAGCGGCCCAACGCCCATAAGGCGGCCAGGAGACCGTCATCGCGCTGTCGCCTTGCAGGAAAGCGGCGAGGTTTTCGACAAATCCCCAGGTTTGAACCCCGGCCGGCATCCACTTGTTTTCCTCAACCCAGTCCGAGAACACTTTCACGCCAGCCGGTGAGTTGATCGTGGCCTTCATTGTCTCGGCGTCGAAGAACTTGCCGCCCTCATTCCGGAACCGCTCCTGGAACATGAACTGGGCGTAGGGCGCGTCGCGGAAGAAGGTCGCACCATAGGGTTTGCCGCCGGTATGCTCAGTAATGAACGCGCCGACATGGTCGAACTGTTCCCATGTCGTTGGCGGGATCGGCAGATCATAGCCATGCTTGGCCTTAAAGCCTGCCTGGATGTCCGCATCGCCGAGGATGTCCTTGCGATAATACATCAAGAAAACATCGCCATCGTCAGGGAAGCCGTAGATCGTCCCGTCGACCATCATCTGATTGTCGCGATAGACGGGGGCGATGCTTTGCAATTCTTCCCGGAAGCCGTGTTTGTCGACCATGGCGTCGAGCGGCTCCAGCGCTCCGGCGCGCACCAGATCTGGCATCCAGGCGGGAATGACGTTCAGCGCGTCGTACGCCGCTGCTCCGGCGCGGTGGTTTTGCAAGATCTTTGTAAACATCTCGGCCGTCGAGACTTCGATCACCTTGACCTTGATTCCGGTCAGCTCTTCCCATTTCGGCCCTGAAAAGTTCAACGGATCGAGGGATTGGAGCCCGGCTTCCCAGACGATGCTGATTTCCGAGCCGGAGAATTGCTTGGCCGCGTCGACGGCGGTTTGCGCCGCCTGAGCGCTAGCGCGTCGAGGCAAGCCGAACATCGAGGCGCCTGCCACTGTGGTGGCGCCTACGAGAAACTGACGTCTACGCATGTCTTATCCTCCCTATTGGCGGCTCGTCGTTGATCGCGAGGCCGCTCTTTATTCGCTCGCCGAGAAACTTGAGTGGAAGCATTGATGGTTTGTGCGAGCGTGGATCGTCGGCTTGGAGCGGTTGACGGCTCCGAGGCGGAGGGCGGCAATCACGCCGCCGTCCTGGCTGACCTGTATGTCCCCTTCGACGCAAACTGCTTTCTGCGCGTTCGCTTTGGTGAAGTCGCGATCCTAGCTAGACCGCGAGCGCGCTCGCTCGTTCTTTGCCGATGTTGAGCACGATATATACTCATCACACCAGTATAGGCGCCAACGCTTGTCAAGCTGACTCAGCGGCGGTCGTTCAGAATATCGCCGAAAACTCCGAGTTACGAGGGGAGGTCCAGTTAGAATTTAAACAAATTATCTATTTGTCGCCATCGCGTAGCCAGATGAAATAGTCATCGCCGCCGACTTGCCCGCCCTTCAGTGCGATCTCGAAGACGCCTCCGTCGGTGCGATGGGCGTTGCAAGCTGGCGAGCCAGGGGTCGCCGGTATCGAGCGGCGCAGCGTCAGCGCGTAGACGCCCAGTTCTGATAATGCATGGCTCGACGTGTCGCCGCCCGCCACGGCGACGCGATGCAGCGAATGCTCTTCCAGTAAGCGGCGCAGGGCCTTGCCCAGCCATCGCCCGACGGAGTCATCTGCTGTGCCAGAGGATTGCACGCTCTCTGGTCCGAGCGCTGTATAGAGGATTGGACTACGCCCGGCGGTGATGGCGGCGCTGGCGCGGCCTAACGCTTGCTCGAACGCCGCTTCGGCGCCGTAACCCCCGGCGAGCGCCGCATAATCCACCGGCACACCTTCAAAACCCGCATCACATGCTGTTTTGATCTGGCGCTCGGTCGTCGGGGAACAGCTTCCCGACACCACAGCAATGACATCCTGACGCATGAGAGGCGGCGTTGCATCTGGCGGCACGACGAGGCCCGCCGCGCGCCAAGCCGATAGCAGCGCATACTCAATCCCGGAAGACCCGACGATAAACGGCCCGGTCTCTTCCCGATCGGCTTCGAGCGCCAAGCCTGCGCGCTCTTGCGAGCCTGTATCGTAGACATCGATCAAGGCGACTTCGCCGCCTTCCGCCCGTAACCGGCGTATGATCTCGACGGGAGCTGTGGATCGAGCCGCATCGGGGTCGACGCACCCAACCTGTAAATCGCATTGCGCTGAGAGATGCCGCGCCAGATCGGCCTCATGCATCGGCGTCGATGGATGGCGGCTCATCACCGGATGCCGGTCAATGCGATAGGCCGCGTCTCGATATCCGGCGAAGAGATGCCCGAACATCGTGTACCGGCGAAGTTGCGGCGCGCCAACGATCATATTGATGGCGGATTGTCCGAAGGTCGCCATCCCGATCTCCGTCGCGCGGCCGATCGACCCGGTTTCGGGGGAACTGTCGAACGTTGAACAGACCTTATAATGACAATAGCGCGCGCCGAGGTTGCGCAGCCAAGCGAAAGCGCCCGGCAGATGATCGTTCATCCATTCTGGCGAGCGGCTCCGACTCTCGCCTGCGAGGCCGATTGCGCGCACATCAGGGAACCGCCTCAGCTCCGCCTCCGACGGTTCCCGAGTGAATAGAACCGTCGGCGCGCCATTCGCTGAAAGCGCCTCCATCACATCTGTGGAGCCGGTGAAGTCGTCCCCATAATAGGAAAGCAACAATCCGCCGCTCATTGCACCTGCCGCCCAAACGCCTTCAGGGCCGCCGCAAGTTCTGGGCGATGCAAGGCATGATCCTCAAGCGATACGCCGTCTTGCACCGCCTCCACCGCTTGGCGCAGGCTCGCGACCCCGCCGGCGACGCCGTCCGGATGGCCCATAATTCCGCCCCCCGCGCAGAAGATAAAATCGTTTGAGCCGGTTGCGGCCATGCTGGCTCCCATCTGTAGCGCTGTCTGCCCTGAAGAGAAAACCGGCATCGCGAGATAGTCAGGCCCTTCCCCAAACAGCGGTGTGGCGACGGCGCGAGCGGAAGCGATGACGGAATCATCACTTTCAGAAAACTTATTGGCGACGCCGTTTACATGCAGATGGTCTGCCCCCGCCAGTCGCCAGAATTTTTGCCACGCAACATAGCTGATGCCGATGTCCGGCGAGCGTGAGAACAAGCCCCAGCCATTGCGGTGGGCGTGAAGCGGCAGTTCGGCGTGTCGCCGGATCGCGGTCATTCCGGCGAGGCCGATCGAGTGCAGGCTGACCATCACACAGGTCCCGCCCGTATCGCGCACCAGATCATGGCTGCGCTTCATCTCATCGATCTCACCGGTGATGTTAAAAGCGATCATGACCTTCTTGCCGGTTTTGTCGGCATGATTATTTACGACCCGCATCACATGATTGACCCGGTCAGCCAGCGGGCAAGCGGGGCCGTTGGCTTGCAGTTCGTCGTCTTTGATGAAGTCGATCCCGCTTTCCGCTAGGCGCTGGACCAAGCTGGCGGTGTCTTCTGGTGAGAGGCCGACACTCGGCTTGATAATGGTGCCGATGAGGGGGCCCTCGGCCAACCCCGTCAATCGCCTGGTGCCCTCGACGCCGAAAGCAGGCCCTGGATACGCATCGGCGAAGGCGGACGGGAGCGTGACGTCAAGCAGTCTCAGCGCGGAAACTTCAGCTAATTCAAACAGATTACCTGCGACGGTCGCGAGCAAGTTTGGCAGTGAAGGCCCCATTGTTTCGATTGGCCATGAGATGCGAATGCGCCCGCGTTGGCATTGATCACCTTGGCGTTTACAGGGCAGCGACGGCGAAGCCCGAGTCTCCTGAACGGTCACTTGCTCGACCCGCGCCCCGCTGCGTGCACGAAGATCGTCCGTTTCTCCAGGAAGTCGGACAAAGGTGCCTGAAGACTGCTCCCCTGCGATGACTTCGGCCGCATGCTCAAGGGGCAGTGGGCTCTCCAGCTCATATTCCGCGACAATCCTCGCCAACCCATCCTCCCTTAACCAGCGGTGCGCCGAAGGGGGCGCTGGGTGATAATTGTTATACTCATCATATCAGTTGACATCATGATAGGGCTATCTCAATTTGGCCGCCAGTTAGGGAGGACATGCAATGAAGATCGCGCTCATAGGCGCTGGTGGAAAAATGGGCGTGCGCCTGTCGCTCAACCTCAAGGGGTCGGAATATGATGTCGCGCATGTCGAGGTCAGCGAGGCCGGGCGCGCGAGGCTGAAAGACGCTGCCGGCGCCGAGTGCCAGCCCCTGGAGCAAGCGTTGGCGGGGGCGGGCGCAGTGATTCTGGCCGTGCCGGATACCGCAATACAGGCCGTCGCCGCCGGTTTGATTGATCAATTGGACCCTGGAACTGTTGTCGTAATCCTTGATGCGGCCGCCCCTGCGGCTGGGCACCTGCCTGAGCGATCCGACGTCACCTATTTCGTGACCCACCCATGCCATCCGCCGATATGGAACGATGAAACCGATCTCAATGCGAAGCGAGATTACTTCGGCGGTGTCGCGGCGCGGCAAGCGATCGTCAGTGCTCTGATGCAAGGGCCGGAGGAGCATTACGCCGTCGGCGAGGCGATAGCGAAGATTATCTACCAACCAATCTTGCGGTCGCACCGCGTGACGGTTGAACAGATGGCGCTGCTGGAGCCCGGCCTGTCGGAAACAGTCTGCGCCACGCTGCTTGTCGCGATGAAGACCGCTCTCGACGATGTCGTACGCCGTGGGGTCGATCGCACAGCCGCGCGTGATTTCCTGGTTGGGCACATGAACATAATCGGCGCCGTGGTGATGGAGGAGATCGATGGGGTCTTCTCTGACGCTTGTAACAAGGCCATCGCGAATGGCACGCCGAGGATTTTGCGTGATGACTGGCTCGGGGTGCTGGAGCCAGAGGAGATCGCGGAAAGCATCCGCCGAATTACTTGACGATCCGGCGGTGGTGAAGCTGGGCGCGGGCCCGGCCAAGAGCAAAGCAGTGTCTAAGCTCAAAAGAATCTTGGGAGGATTGGAATGATCATTAATCGTCGTGTGGTTTTAGCCGGAGGCGTTTCTACGGTAGCGTTAGCCGCCGGATCGCCGTTGTTGGCAGCTGATAAAGGCCTTATCGCGATTATTACTCCGTCTCATGACAACCCCTTCTTTAAGGCGGAGGCTGACGGCGCGCAGTCACGGGCGGAAGCGCTTGGTTATGAGACGCTCGTTCTCCAACATGACGACGATCCGAATAAGCAAAGCGAGCTGTTCGACACCGTCATTGCACGCGGTGCAAAGGCGGTCATTCTCGACAATGCCGGCGCTGAGGCCTCAGTCGCGCCAATCCGCCGCGCCAAGGAGGCGGGCATTCCGTCCTTCTTGATTGATCGCGAGATCACGGAGAGCGGCGTCGCCATCTCTCAAATCGTCTCGAACAATTATCAGGGTGCTCAGCTCGGCGCGGAGGAGTTCTTACGCCAGATGGGGGAGGCCGGCAAGTACGCCGAATTGGTGGGGAAAGAATCCGACACCAACGCCGGTATTCGTTCCAGCGGCTACCATGACGTGATCGACCAGTTCCCTGACATGGAGATGGTTGTGCAGCAGTCGGCGAACTGGAGCCAAACCGAAGCCTTTGAGAAAATGGAGACGATCCTTCAGGCGAATCCTGAAATCAAAGGCGTCATCTCCGGCAATGACACCATGGCTATGGGCGCTTGGGCGGCGCTGTCGGCGGCAGGGCGGAAAGACGTTATCGTTGTCGGGTTTGACGGTAGCAACGATGTGCGGGACTCCATCCTTGACGGCGGCATCAAGGCGACGGTTCTACAGCCCGCCTATCGCCAAGCGGAAATCGCTGTGGAGCAGGCTGATAAATATCTCAATGAGGGATCAACAGGGCAGTCTGAGAAGCAGCTGATGGATTGCGTGCTGATCACTGAGGAAAATGCTGGCGATCTCGAGACCTTTGCGCTGTCGAGCTAATCCGATCAGCCGCTCGGTCTTCGGGCGGCTAGATCCTTTTGCCAAAGCGCTCGATCGCGTATTGCGGTCGGGCGCATTTTCTGAGTTCGGGTGGCTCGATGTGTTCTTCTGTCTTAAAAGCGTCTTTGGCGTTGCTGCTTGCGTTTGCCATTCCCAGCTGCAAAATCGTCAGTAATGCGGAGCGGCAGGCGAAACTAGCCGCCGATGAGAGCGAAGCCGATATCGTCGGCGCCACGGTTGAGCGTGCCTGGGAAGCCGAGGCGTTGCCGCATATTAAGGCGAAGGCCGTTCCGTTCAACGATCTCAAAGTCGCGATTGCCGCTGACCTTATGACGGCTGGAGCGGCGCATGGCTACCGCCAGGAAAGTGAAGGCAGCCCTTGGAATTTTGCGACGCAGATTTCGGGTCTCATCATCGCGGCGAACACCAAGAGCCGCGCGGCGACGGCTGATGTGGATGTGGATGGCGATGGCGCAATGGACGCAGTGCTTCAGCTCGGCCCGGTGATCCGGGGAACCACGCTTCGAGATGTACTGCCTTTTATCAACTTCACGCAGTTTCGCGACCAGATTGAATTCGCAAAGCTCGCACGCGCCTTCAACACACGCGCTTATGAGGCTGTGCTTGAGCCATTGCCGAGATCCGCGCTTATAGGGTCGCGCGTGACGGCGACCGGCGTATTCACCATGCGATCCGCCGGGGATAAAGTTCTGGTCACGCCCATCGCCATTGCTTTGGGGCCGGACACATGATTGGCGGCGCCGAGCGCCCAGCGCACCCGATATTGCTGTCAGTTCGCAATGCGTCCAAAGTCTACCCTGGCACGCGCGCCTTGGATCAAGTCGATTTCGATGTGCGCGGCGGGGCCGTGAATGTGCTGGTCGGCGAGAATGGGGCCGGCAAGTCGACCCTGATGAAAATTGCCGCAGGGGTGGAACAGCCGACCGAAGGCGAGATCATTATCGATGAGGCCCCTGTAAGATTCTCAGATACACGCCATGCCGCACGCCATGGTGTGGGCATCATCTTTCAAGAGCTGAACCTGTTTCCAAACATGACCGTGGCGGAGAATATTTTCATTTCCCGCGAGAAACTGCGTGGCGGAATTGACATTAACGCCCCTGCGCAGCGTGAAGCGGCGCGTGGCCTGATGCGGCGGCTGGAGCATGATATCTCGCCGGATGCGTTGGTTGGAGAACTGACGATCGGCGAGCAGCAACTTGTCGAGATCGCCAAGGCGTTATCGCAAGACGCGAAGATCCTGATCATGGATGAACCGACCTCGGCGCTCAGTGCGGCTGAGGTTGAGATCTTATTCCGGGTGATCGCCGACCTGAAACGGCGGGGCGTCGGCATTGTTTACATCTCCCACCGCCTAGAAGAGCTGATCCGCATCGGCGACTATGTGACCGTGCTGCGCGATGGGCGGGTGACCGGTGCGCGGGGTATGGAGGGGGTCGACGTTCCCTGGATCGTGCGCAACATGATCGGCGCCGCCTCAAAGGACTACGCCAAAACAGATCACCATGCCTTTGGGGCGGAGATGTTTCGGGCGGAAGAAATCCGCTTGCCCAGCCCTGCTGGCGGCTTCGCGGTCGACAGCGTGTCAATGTCAGTCCGCTCCGGCGAGATCCTGGGCGTCTATGGGCTGATGGGCGCAGGTCGTTCCGAGTTTTGCGAATGCGTCATCGGCAAACATCGGCACGCCAGCGGCGCGCTTCATCTCGATGGCGCGCCGCTCGATGAGCCAGATATTGCGGGCCGTATTCGTCGCGGCGTTGCGCTGATCCCTGAGGATCGTAAGCTCGACGGCTTGGTTCAGATCATGTCGATCCGCGAAAACATGACATTGTCGAACTTGCGTGAGTTCGCGCGCCGCCTCGGCCTGGATTTAAAGAGCGAAGCCCAGGCCGTGCTGAGCTTTGTGCGAGATTTGACCATCAAGGCGGCCAGCGTTGAGAACCCGGTCAGCGCGCTGTCCGGCGGAAACCAACAAAAGGTGGTGATCGGCAAGGCCCTGATGACGAAGCCAAAGCTGTTGTTGATGGACGAGCCCAGCAGGGGCATCGACATTGGCGCCAAAGCGGAGGTGTTTCGCACCATGCGGCGGCTAGCCGCCGAAGGCATGGCGATCATTTTCGTCACCTCTGATCTTGAAGAGGTGATGTCTCTATCAGACCGCATCATCGTTATGTCCAACGGGCGCATTACTGGCGAATTCACGCCAGAAGGCACGGCGGAAGCCGACATTGTCGCCGCGTCCGCCGTCGGCCATGCGCCTGACACACGCCTTTCGGAGTCGATAGCATGACCACCACCATCGCGGACCGGCCCGCCGCTGTCGGCGGCGATCAATCGCTGTTGCTTCTGCTGTTGAAGCTTCGCACTTTCATCGCGCTGATCGCGGTGTTCGTGTTCTTTTCGATCGCGGCGCCGAACTTCCTGAGCGCCGAGAACTTCGTCATCATGTCGAAACATGTGGCGCTCAACGCCTTCTTGGCGATTGGCATGACGTTTGTGATCATTACGGGGGGAATTGACCTTTCGGTCGGCTCAATCGTCGGACTGTGCGGCATGGTGGCTGGCTGGCTGATCCTCTATGGTATCGACCTCAACCTGATTGGGGTTCCGTATACGATCTACTTCAATACCGTGGAGATCGTTGCTCTCACATTGCTGGTTGGGATTGCAGTGGGAGCGGTCAACGGCGTGTTGATTACCCGGCTCAGCGTCGCCCCGTTTATTGCGACGCTCGGAACGCTCTATGTCGCACGTGGCTTGGCGTTGCTGTCTTCCGATGGTGCAACCTTCCCGAATTTGGTTGGTAGCGAGGAGTTCGGCTCTACAGGTTTCGCTGCGCTCGGGGCGGGCACGTTCCTTGGCATCCCGTTTATGATCTGGACCTTGATCGCGGTGTCGGGAGGCGCGGCTTACCTGGCGGCGCGAACGCCGCTCGGCCGCCATATCTACGCGGTCGGGGGCAATGAACGGGGTGCGGCGCTTTCGGGGGTGAAAGTCGATCGCGTGAAGATGTTTGTGTACATGTTCTCCGGCTGTTGCGCGGCAATCGTGGGGCTGATCATCTCGTCCCAACTCGTCGCCTCACACCCCGCGACAGGGGAGACCTTTGAGCTAAATGCGATCGCCGCCGCCGTGTTGGGAGGCACATCGATGTCTGGCGGGCGGGGGCGGATTTTGGGAACCATCGTCGGCGCTTTCGTGATCGGCATACTCTCCGACGGGCTGGTGATGATGGGCGTCAGCGCCTTTTGGCAGACGGTTATCAAAGGCCTCGTCATTATCGCCGCCGTCGTTGTCGATCAAGCTCAGCAACGGCTACAGGCGCGGATCGCGCTACAGCAACAAGCGGCATTAGCGTAAACAGGAGCAGGACAATGAAAACAGGCGCGCTGATTGGCTGCGGTTTTTTCGCCGAGAACCATCTTCATGCTTGGCGGGATGTGGCCGGTGCGGAGATCAGCGCGATTTGCGATCGTGATCCCGAGCGCCTGCGCATTGTCGGAGAGATGTTCGGGATCGACCGGCGCTACGCCGACGCCGAACAGATGCTGACGGATGGGTCCTTCGACTTCGTCGATATCGCCACCACGGTGGCGTCGCATCGGCCCTTGGTTGAGCTGGTCGCCCAAAGTGGCGCGCATATCATTTGCCAGAAACCTTTCGCCGACAGCATGACCGACGCGCGCGCTATGGTGGCGGCCGCAAACGCTGCTGGGCTCTCACTGATGGTCCATGAGAATTTCCGATGGCAGTCGGCGATCCGGGCGGCGAAGGCGTTGATTGACGACGGTTCAATTGGAGAGCCGTTCTGGGGGCGGGTGAGCTTTCGCTCCGCCTATGATGTTTATGCCGCCCAGCCCTATCTCGCGACGGATGACAAATTCATAATTCAGGACCTGGGCATCCATCTGCTCGATATTGCTCGGTTCTTATTCGGCGATGTGGCGGCGCTGAGCGCGAGCACCCGGCGGGTAAACCCAAAAATCCGCGCCGAGGACGTCGCCACTATGCTCCTCCACCACAAGAGCGGCCTCGCCTCCATGGTGGACTGTAGCTACGCCACCCAGCTTCCCGAGGAGAGTTTTCCGCAAACCCTGCTGGAAATCGACGGGGAGAAGGGGACGTTGCGCCTCTCGGTCGGGTATCGGTTGACGCTGACGGATCAGCAGGGAACGCGGGAGATCGATGTTTCGCCGCCGCTGCTCCCTTGGGCGGAGCGGCCATGGCACAACATTCAAGAAAGCGTCTTTGCGATCCAGCAACACTTTGTAGAGCAACTTGAGAAGGGCGGCGTCACGGAAACTTCGGGCGCGGACAATTTGAAAACGCTCGAATTGGTGTATGGCGCGTATGAGTCCGCCGCGGATCATGGGAAGAGCGTCACCCTAGAGTAAATGCTGATCTGATGCTCTCAGATAATTGTTTTTATATTCACTTTGGCGATTGGCTTGCGCCAAGCCGATCGCCGTCGGCGCGAGGTTAGAGGCCGAACTGCCCTATTGTGATGTCTTTAAGCGCATGATGCCGGTCCTATTGAAGCGTTTTGATATGATCAGTATTTGATGGTGTCTCTCGCCTTGCAGGGGAGCGGAGTCGCAATAGGCATAGGTCGAGGAGACCACTGAACACATGGCGAAACCGACGCAGATGGGTTCGAGCCCCTCCCCAGAGAGAATCGTTCGAAAAAAGCTGTCAGATCAAGTCTTTGAGCGTCTGAGGCAGATGATCGAGAGCCGAGAAGTCTGCCCTGGAGAGCTTATGCCCTCAGAGCGCGACTTGATGGAACAGTTTGGCGTCGGCAGGCCTGCGGTGCGCGAAGCGATGCAGTCGATGCATGTGAGGGGTTTGATTACAATCTCCCATGGCGGGCGGGCGCGGGTCAATCACCTCTCGACGGACATGGCGTTCCAAAACATGGACTCGATCGCGCGGCTCCTGCTCTCGACGTCACCGGAGAATCTGGAGCACTTGAAAGAAGCAAGGAGGATGTTCGAGCTGGGGATGGCGCGTCTTGCTGCGGAGAACGCGACCGAGGCTGATATTGCAGATCTGCGCGCCCTGATTGAACAGCAGCGTTCGCTTTTGAAGGAGGCAGAGCCCTTTATTCAGGTCGATATGCAGTTTCATCGGCGTATCGCTGAGATCTCAGCGAACCCGATTTTTATCGGATTGAGTGAGGCGATGCTCGATTGGTTGTTCCATTACCACGCCTATCTGTTGCGCTGGAGCGGCAAGGAGAAGATGACGCTGCGAGAACACGAGGCGATTACCGACGCGATCGCGGCGCGGGCGCCGGATAAGGCGATTGAGACGATGCGCATTCATCTCGATCGCTCCAACAGCTTGTATGCTCATCCTGGCTAACCGCCGTGAACTGATCTTTGCCTCAAGGCGCTGCAGCGTTGGTGGTCAGCACGCTTCTCCCGTTGGATATCATCGTCTCAGCTAATATCTGAGTGCTCTTCGACAGAAGCCCGCCTCGCAATGGCGGCGTTCGGGGAAGTTAACCGAGTGTTGGCCGACGGCTTGGCGTCGGCGGTTTTTTCAGCGATAAGCGCCTCGATCTCGTGAAGGCCGCAGCACCGCCGTCAGGTTGGGCGCGCGCCTCGCTTCCCTTGTCTACGATCGACTGAGGCGCCGCATGGCCGAGCTGCTGTTGGAATTGTTCTCCGAGGAAATCCCCGCCCGTATGCAAGCCAAGGCGGCAGAGGATTTGTCGCGCTTGGTGGTGAAGGGGCTGGAGGGGGCTGGCGTCTCGTTGGGGCGCGCCGCCGCCTACGCAACGCCGCGCCGGTTGTGCCTGCATATCGAAGATTTGGGGCTGGAGACGCCCGCCGTTAGTGAGGAGTTTAAGGGCCCTCGCGTTGGCGCGCCGCCGCAGGCGTTGGAAGGTTTCCTACGGAAGGTCGGCCTGAGTGAGGATCAATTGGAGAAGCGCGCTGACAAGAAGGGCGAGGTGTGGATCGCCAACGTCCAGCGCCCTGCGCGTCAGACCTCTGACATCCTCGCTGAGCTGATGCCGGAGACGATCCGGAGTTTCCCTTGGCCGAAATCCATGCGCTGGGGGGCTGGCGAGCTACGCTGGGTGCGTCCGTTGCGCTCGATCCTATGCCTGATCTCCGTGGGCGAGAATGCGCGCGTGGCGTCCTTCGAGGTGGAGGGCCTTGCCAGCGGTGACACCACCCAGGGTCACCGTTTCCTGAGCATTGACAAGAAATCCGGCGCGCCAAAGCTGTTGCAGGTCAGGAATTTCAAGGATTACGCCGCCCAGTTGAAGCGCGCCAAGGTGTTGCTTGATCCGGCTGAGCGCGCCGCAGCCATTGAGAAGGAAGCTGCAGAGCTAGCAGCCACTGAAGGGCTGGAGGTTGTGTCCGACCCTGGACTGCTGCGTGAGGTGGCGGGGCTGGTCGAGCATCCGGTCTGTTTGCTCGGCGTCGTCGATTCTGAGTTTCAGGAGCTGCCGCCGGAGGTGCTGCAAACTTCTATGAAGGAGCATCAGAAATTCTTCTCGGTTCGTGACCCTACGACCGGGAAGATCGTGAAGTTCCTGACCGTGTCCAACATGACCGCAGATGATGGCGGCGCGCGGATTGTTGCTGGCAACGAGCGGGTGCTGCGCGCGCGCCTGGCGGACGCGCGGTTCTTCTACCGCAACGATCTCGCCAAGCCACTGGCGGAGAATGTCGCCAAGCTGGAGGCGGTGACCTTCCACAATCAGCTCGGCTCCCAGGCGGACCGGGTTGCGCGGATGCGGGCCTTGGCCTCGGATTTGGCGCCGCTGGTTGGGGCGGAGCCGGAGCAGGCCGATCGCGCCGCGCTGCTGGCCAAGGCTGATCTCGCCTCCGAGATGGTCTACGAGTTCCCCGAGCTGCAGGGCCTGATGGGGCGCTATTACGCGGAGGCAGCCGGCGAACCCGCCGCCGTCACCGGCGCCATTGAAGGTCATTACGCTCCGCTCGGCCCGACCGACGACGCACCGGATCAGCCGATCGCCATCGCCGTAGCGCTGGCGGACAAGCTCGATTCTCTGGCCGCGTTCTGGACCATCGGCGCCAAGCCGACCGGTTCCGGCGACCCGTTCGCTTTGCGCCGCGCTGCATTGGGTGTCATTCGGATAATATTGGATAATAAACTCAAGCTCCGATTGTCCCGCGCCTTCGCCGGCCACGCTGAACGGATTGAACAGGACGTGGTCGCCACCGTCCGCCGGGGCGACGAGGTGTTAGCCGAGGGCTCAACCAAGCGGCTCGGCGAGTGGCGGGAGGCGATGCGCGCCGAGGGCATGCGCGTCGGCCCGAACCGTGACGCGCTCGCTATGGCTGGAACGCCCGACGCCGCCGACCGGCTGGTGATTTCCCGCAAGCTGTTCGACGCCGATATTCAAGCTGATCTGCTTGCTTTCTTCGAGGACCGCCTGAAGGTCTATTTCCGCGATCACGGTGCGCGGTATGATGTGGTCGACGCGGTGCTGACCCTGCGCGGCGGCGGTGATGACTTGCTGAAGGTCAAGCGCCGGGTCGACGCCCTCGGGGCGTTGCTGGGGAGCGAGGATGGCGAAAATCTGCTCGCCGCCTATAAACGCGCCAACAACATCCTAGAGGCCGAAGAGAAGAAGGATGGCGTCGAATATTCCGGCGCGCCGGATGTCAAATACGCCGAGCAGGATGAAGAACGCGCCCTGTTCGCCGCCCTCGACGCTGCTGACGCCGCCGTTAAGCCTGCCCTGAAGGAGGAGGATTACGCCGCAGCCATGACCGCCATGGCCGCGTTGCGACAGCCCCTGGACGCATTTTTCGACCATGTCACCGTGAATGCTGAAAGCGGTATCACGCGCCGGAACCGTCTTTGCCTGCTGCACCGGTTGCGGCAAACCATGGCGCAGGTGGCTAACTTCGCCGCCTTGGAGGGGTAGGGGGACGGCAAAGCTGTAGGTGGGGTCACTCTCAGACCCGCTTGTGGAGCGCCGCACGGCTGAATTACACTCCGGGTGGGTTGATAGCAGTGGGGCGGCTATGATGATCAGACTTCAGGGAATACGGCTCGTTGCGATCGCGGCAGGGGTGTTGGCGGCGACCGAGGCGTCGGCGCAAACACTCTGCGCCAATCCCAACGCTGTTTGCCGAACGCGAATCGACACCGCCTGCCTGCAAGGCAACCGTGTCGGCGCATCTTCCATTGAGGTCGACGATGTCGCCGCTAATGGCAACTGCGCGACGCAGTTTGACGCGTATCGCCAATGCTTAACAGACGTCGCCCAGCAATGTGCGAATAATGGAGAGGCGCGCAGCAGTGGCGGCCGCTGTTCGGGGGAGGACGCCCGGCAACTCTATGATGTGATCGCCGAGAGTAACGATGTCGATGAGTTAGCGGCTTTTGTCGAGGCTTGCCCCAACACCCCTCAGGCGCGTTTGGCCCAGGTGAAGTTGCGACGGTTGCGTGGGAGCCAAGCGGCGCCCATCGATCCGTCAAAAACACTCCCGACCGCATTCAAGTCCCCGGCTTTTCCACGCTCAGAGGATCTTCGCGCGGCGCAGCGTGAATTGCGGCGGTTAAAGCTCTATTCGGGCGATGTTGATGGCGACTGGGGCGGCGGATCGCGCAACGCCCTCATGGCGTTTCAGCGTCAGGCGGGCTTGTCGCCAACTGAAGGTCAGTTGACCGAGGAGAGTTTGCTTGCGCTCTATGACGCCCAGGCGCGCCCGAACTCTCAACCCACGGCCAATCTGCCGAGCGCTGCTGAAGTCATCGTCTCAAAAGGGAGTTGGCTGAAAAAGTTTAATATCAATATTGAGAGCGATCCTGCGCCGACCTACTTCACTCATTATTTCATGGCCTCGGAGAGCAGTGAGTGGATTGCCGGTGGGTCTATTCTGATTGGCGATAAGTGGGACCAATCAATGAGCCCGTTTTTCAGGATCATTCATGGATCGGCGTCCGATGAATACAACAGATACGCCCGGCATTTGGATACGATGAGTTATCTTGGCCCGGAATGGCGGCCAGAGTTTTTACAGTTAAGCGAAGAGGTGCGGAAACAGTTGGGCCAAGAACATCTGGAGATGCGGGTTCAGGGGCCGTAGAGCCCCCAAACCATGGGTGCGTTAAGCCGCGTCCGCCGCATCTTCGATCCTGAGTCGGCTGCGCCCGCCACCCTGGGGCTCGACGGCGATCTTGACAGCGATCCGCTCTTTTAACTCAGACACGTGACTGATCACGCCGATGCGTCTGCCGCTGGCTTGCAGCGCCTCAAGGGCCGATACCGCCATCGACAGACTGTCCGGGTCGAGCGCGCCGAAGCCTTCGTCGATGAATAGCGTCTCCACCCGCACCCCGCGTTCAGAGGACAGCGATGCCAGCCCAAGCGCCAGTGCGAGGCTGACCAGAAAGCGTTCGCCGCCGGAGAGATTCTGCACCCCCCGAGCCTCGTCCCCCATGTCCCGGTCGATCGCCTGCAAGGCGAGATCCTCGCCGTCGCCGGGCGGGATCTCCAGCGCATATCGCGGGTGCAGATCTGCGAGCTGTTGGTTCGCGAGCTGTACCAATTGCCTCAGGGTGAGGCTTTGGGCGTAGCGACGGAACTTGTCGCCCTTCTCTGAGCCGATCAGTTCATTGAGTTGTAGCCAAACCTCAGCGCTCTCGCGCTTTGAGGCCAGTTTGGCGTCCAGCTCAGCGCGGGTGGTTCGGGCTTCGTCGTCTAGGCGCAGTTTGACCATAACTTCGTCGCGCGCTTGATCCAGCGCGGCGCGGTCGCGCTCCAGTGCTTGGCGGGCCGAGGTTAGGTGGCGGGGAAGCTCACCGTCATCCGCCGCCCAGGCAGTGGTTAAAGCGCCGAGCGCGGTGTGAATGGGGCTGTCGGTTGGTTCGTCCACGTGCGGCGTGGTCGCCAATGTGTCGAGATTAGGCCGTGTCTTCAGCTTCTCCGCCAAGGCCTCCGCCGCGCCGCTCGCCGCCCGTCGCGCCGCCGCCGCGTCTTGCTCTGCGGTGGAGACCGCAGCCCGCCCCCGCCGCGCCGCCTCTCGCCACGCGGCCATGTCAGTCTGGAGCGCGCCAGATTTGGACGTGTCGGCAGGCGCCGGCGCCCGAGCGACCAGTTCAGGAGCCTTTTCGGTGATCTCCTCCAGGAATGCGATTAGGCTAGGCGTCAGTTGTTCCAGCTCGTTGAGCCGTTGCTTGCGCTGTTTCAGCTCATCGATTTTCTTTGCAATCGAGCGCGCCAGCTTCTCCGGATCGTCACCGCGCCATTCCGGGCGCAACTGGCCGAGCCAATCATCGAGCCGGGCTTCGAACATCTGCGTGCGTTCCGCCGAGGCGGCGCGCGCGGCGTCATGTTTGGCGACCTCCGACTGCAAAGCCTCGCGGCGGGTGGCGGTCTCGCGGGCGCGGTTGCCGACCTCCAACGCCGCCGCCGCCGCTGTGTTTGCGGTGGAGAGCGCCGTTTGCAGGCGGGTGCGCGCGGCGTTTGCGGCCTCGAGCGCTTGTTCGGCCCGCTCCATGGATTGGGCGAGATCGACGCCAAACGTCTCCAGCGCCGCTTCGGGCGCTTCTTCTCCCTTGGTGAGAGCGCTGGCGGCTGCTGAAGTGGCGGCTTGGTCCTCCGGGGTCAGTTCAGTCAGACGCTCTGTTAGGGTTGCGAGACCGTCGCGCCAAGCGGCGCGGGCGGCGGCGAGCCGGTCTTCGGCGGCTTTCGCCCGTTTGATTTTGGCTTCGGCCTCTTTGCGGTCGCGGGCGCGCTGCTCCGCCAAGCTCTTGCCCTCAGCTTGCGACTCCGCCATCGCCGCCCGGGCGGCTTGTGCATCCTGCTCCGCGCCTTGAAGTTGCGTCCGCAGTGCGGCGTCGACTTCCGCCGCCGCTTGATGGTCGGTGCCGCCGCATACCGGGCAGGGCTGTTCCGGCTCGAGGGTGGCGCGCAGGCTCTTGGCGGCGTCGCTGCCGGCGGCGCGCAGGCGCGCTAGCACCCCGTCGGCGACCTTGACCGCCGAGTTCAATGTCGACGCGCCAGCCTCCAGCTCGGTTAATCGCTTGGTGGCCGCCTCCGCCCGTCCCTGGGCGGCGGTGGCCTCGGCGGCGGCCTCCTCGCTTTCACCACGCGCCTGACGCCCGGCCCGTGCCGCTTCGCGTAATCGGTCGGCGTTGGTTTGCATGGCGGCGAGCTGTTTGCGCCGAGTGGTGGCTGCGTCGAGATCGTGCGTCTCCAGCGCGGTCTTGGCGTCGGCGGCGGCAGTTTCAGCCGCGCGTGCAGCTTCGCCCCGTTGCGCGGCCTCTTGCGTCAACGCCGCTGCGCGTTGATCCAATTCAGCTGCCTGTGTTGCCGCCTGGGTCCGCGCCGCCTCGGTCTGAGTCAACGCCGCGCGCGCCGAAGCGTGGTCACGCAGAGTGGCGAGCGCTTCGTCGACCCGGTCCGCTAATTTCGCCAAGGCCGGACGGGCGGAGATCCACTCAACATCTGCGGCGCGAGCAGCCTTCGCGCCGTCGATGGCGGTTTGCGCTGATTGGGCGGTGGAGATAATCACGGCCTCCAACCCTTTGGTCGCCGCCGTCGCCTCTTGTTCGGTCCGTGCCGCGGATCGCGCCATCACCGCGCGTTCATCGCTCCAGCGCGCCGCCGCCGCCACGCTTTCCAGCGCAGCCCCGCGCGCGGCGCGCTGTGCGTCAATTGCTTTCGCCCGCGACTCTTCCACCGTACGCGCCTCGGGCGGCAACAAAGCCAATTTGGAGAGGTCGCTCTCCAGACCCTTAATCTCCTCGCGCTCCACTTTGGCGCGTTGGAACGCCGCCATCGAGATCTTTGCGTAGATCTCTGAGCCGGTGATCCGCTCCAGCAGCTCGGCGCGATCTTTGGCGTCGGCCCGCAGAAAGGCGTCGAAGTCGCCCTGCGCCAACAGGGCGGCGCGGCGGAATTGCTCGAAATTGAGGCCGATACGGCGGGCGATCTCGTGTTTCACCTCTGTGCGGTGATGACCAACCTGGGTTTCGGCGTCGAGGTCGATCAGGCTATGGGTTTGATATTGCAGTCTTCCTGAGGCGTGCTTGCGAGAGCGGTGCACCGACCATCTGGCGCGATAAGCCTTGCCGTCTTGGCCGACGAAATCCACCTCGGCGAAGCCTTCGCCAGCGCCATGGCGCAAGATGCTGCGCACGTCCGAGAGGCTGATGCGTTCTGCTTCCGCGTCTCCCGCCCGTCCGACGGCTCCCCTGCCGACGCCTTCCAAGCGCGGTAGCGCGTCATAGAGCGCGAGGCAGATGGCGTCGAGCAGGGTGGATTTGCCGGCGCCGGTGGGGCCGGTGATGGCGAACAGCCCGGCTCCAGCGAGAGGCTGGGCGTCGAAGTCGACCTCGAACTTTGGCAGGCTGGCGAGGTTTTGGCCGCGGACAGCGCGTATTCTCATGAGGCGCGCTCGCGCAGGGCGGGAGCGTTGGCGGGTTTAGCTGTTTCTCGCTTGTCCTCTCCGGCGTGCCCGATTTCAGCCTCGGCGCGCGCCTGCTTGAAGGCTGCGAGCAGCGCCCGACTTGGCGGCGCGCCATGCTTTTGCCGATGCAGCAGCTCGAACACCGCTTCAGGCCGTTGGGTGGCTAGGTCGATCGGGGTGGCTTCCTCTCCGGGGGCTGTTGGCGGGGCTTCGCGCTGAATTCGGCCCAAGCGCACCGGTGCGCCGTCGAGCGCGGCGTCGATCCGGGCGCGTAGATCTGGAACCGGGCCGTCAAGCCGCAGAGAGACGTCCAGAAACGGTCTGAGGCCGAGAGGCCGGTCCGGGATATCAAGCTCGGCCAGAGCCGCCTCCGCCTCCGCCAGCGTCGCAGCGCCACGTTCGGGCACGCGTAGGAACTCAGCTGGGCGAGGGATCGGCAGCAGTTCGGTCTCGATGCGCCCTCGGCTTAACTCCAACAGGGCCACGCTGTGACGATAGCCGCGTTCTGTTGCGGAGAGTGGGAATGGCGAGCCGGAGTAGCGAATTTCGATCGCTCCAGAGACGCGCTGCGGACGGTGCAAATGGCCGAGCGCCACATAGGCGGCCTCGCGTGGAAACACGTCGCTGGAAACGGCTTCGGCCCCGCCGATGGAGATCCGCCGCTCGCTGAGGGTTGAAAGCTCCGCGCCGGAGACGGTGAGGTGACCGGTCATAATCAAAGGTTTGCCGGGGGCGCGGTTTTGGGCGGCGGCGGCGGCTTGGGCGTAGAACGCTCGAAGAGCCGCGCTCTCACCGTCGGACGCGCCCGTGAGGTCCGCTGACCCGAGATCGCCCGCACGTAGGAACGGCACGGCGGTGCAGACGGCCGACACGTCGCCTTGGGGTCCATGCAGGGGGATCGACATGGCGTCGAAATCGATCTCACCGTCTCGCCGTGGGGCTGCGCCGATCACACATAGCTTTGGGTCCGCCAGGAGTGCTGTGGGCAGCTCCAGCCGTGAGGGGGAGTCGTGATTGCCGCCGGTGAGAAGGATTTGAAGCTGCGGGTGTTGGCCCCTCAGCCTAGCGATCAGCTCATACAATTGGCGCTGGGCTGTTGCGGGCGGGTTGACCGTGTGGAAGACGTCGCCAGCCATGAGCAGGACGTCGACACTGCGTTGATCGATCGTCTCGACCAACCATTCAAAAAAGAGCCGATGCTCCTCGGAGCGATCGAACCCGTGGAGTTCTTGCCCGATGTGCCAGTCGGCGGTGTGAAGTATTCGCATCGCTGACGGTTGTACGGCGAGCTGGTCCAAACGCAATCCCAGCCAAGGCTGCAATGGTTAAAAAAATATCTTTACAGCATAAAAGTTTAGTGCTTGGGATTGTTCCCATGGGAATGGGTGCTATCCAAGTGCTAAGATGAGACACAATCAGGCGGGATACAGCCACTTTTTGTTCTTTGGCTAAACATTTCACCAAATCATTTGTGGCTGAGTGTAACTTTCACTTTCCTGCGTTTTGGTGCTTGAATGCATCAGAATCTTCCTGGACGGTGTTCGTGGATGCATGAGTTGGCTGTACAAAGGGACCGGAGAAGTCCTGTGGGAGCACCATAATAATCGGAGTCGCCCATTTGATCTTCTGATTCATCTCCATGGCGGAGTAGGGATTGACCGGCAAAAGATTAACTTCACCCTCGTTGGCGCCTGGGCGGATCAGACGGATGAGACGTTTACTGTCTGATGTCTCACACAAGCAGGGACGCTGATGGTCTAAAGCCGACGGGGCCGCCAAGTCTTGCCGATATAACAGACAGTCGCCATTGAAGGCGAAGGGCGCCAAGCTGTCGTCAGCAACATATAATGCAGCTAATGTTTCATGACTTTTCAAGAAAAATGGATTTTCAATATACCTATCTTGGCCGCCTTTCGCATCTTCAAAGATAACACCGCCATTGTCGGCAATATCACCATTTATTGGCCACATATCACCAGCTTCAAACAGCGCGCTTGGCCGCAAGTGCAGCACCTTTGCTATCCGTTCAAGTGTTACAATACCAGGATTACGAGATCTCCCTCGAAGTATATCACGAACAGCGCTTTCGTTCAGTTGCGCCGCACGAGCTAGAGGAGCAGCCTTGATGTTGTGCTCCACCATCAGGTGCCGCAGCCTATCAGTCAGCTTGTCTACGATTTCGAGGGTCTTTTCTTTAGATTTCATGGCTGCCGCTTGTATAGAATTGCACGCGCAAGTTCAAACGTTCAGTGAATGTGGATAAGTGCGTGTGCGACGACCAACGCATTCTCTGATGGTCGGGGGTTAATCTTTCGGAGCGATTTCACCACGCCATTCTATTGCTCCGTATCTCAGTCCTGTTGGGATGCATACAGCGATGCGGGATCTGTGTACGCAAAAATGGTCAGGCGTGACCGCATTGCACATGTATACACTGGACATTTGTCGCAAAACTTTCGCGGTTGAAGTGCGAGCGGATATGCCACGCCCAAGGGGCCTGACGCTAGAAGGTTGCATGCATTTGTATATGATGTTTCTACATATGTTCAAGGTAAATTGAGCTTCTGCTTGGGGAACCGTCTCGATATGTGTAGTGGCGCACGGTCTGGGGGCTGTTCGAGGGTCCGGTGGCTTATCCATGAAAATGTGGCGGTCCTAAGAGAGACTCAGGCTGTCTGCGCCAGAGAATTCCGCTGAAAGCCGTATGGGGTTGGCTCGGATGGGGCGCGGTTTTTGAGCCCAGAAACCACCATGAGCGCGCCATAATTCTCGTTGTTAACACAATTATAGTGGATCAAGAGCGGTTCGTGAACCGCCATGCGTCCAGTAAAACGGTTTGCGTATCTTTGATTGTTCTTGTATGCGCGAATGATTGCATGACTCTTTGAGTCATTCTCACGCTGTGTTTCCGATATCGCCGGGAGACTTTCGAATGGCTACATCAGCTTCAAGCATCGACGGCGAGCTGAAGGTTTGGCATAAAGTTACTCTTGATTTTGAAGGACCGTTACTGAGCGAAGATCCGTCAACCTTTCGTGATTATCGCCTTGATGTAACTTTCACAAATAAAGATACGGGCGAAGTTGTCCGGGTTCCAGGGTTCTTTGCCGCAGATGGCGACGCCGCCAATACTGGAGCTACCTCTGGAAATATTTTCCGAGTAAATTTCAATCCGCCTTCCGAAGGCGATTGGGAGTATACCGCATCTTTTCGAACTGGCGATGATATTGCAGCCTCGACAGATCCCTCTGCGGGCGTTGCAGTCAATTCAATTGACGGCGCGACCGGCTCCTTATCGATATCGCCAACGGACAAAACTGGCGACGACTTCCGCGCCAAAGGCATGATTGTTCAGGGTGAGGGCACCAATTACCTGCAGCATCAGGGTGACGGAGATTATTTTATTCGCGGTGGGCCGGGGATTCCGGAGAATTTCCTCGCCAACCCGGACATCGACAATACCTCGAATGGTCGGCATGCCTTTGAGACTCACGCGCAGGACGCCAACGCTGGCGACCCGACATGGGACGGCGGCAAGGGCTCGAATATTCTCGGTGCGGTCAATTATCTCGCCGAGCAGGGTCAGAATACTATCTATGTGATGACCATGACGGCCGGCGGCGATGGCAAAGACGTCTGGCCTTGGGCTGCGGATGATCTTCAAAACGTCAGCCAAAATCAAAACGGTATCGATAGCGACACGGTCTCCACCTACGACATCAGCAAACTGTCGCAGTGGGAGATCATTTTCGATCACATGGACAATCAGGGCATTTATAAGAATGTCCTGTTCCAAGAGACCGAGAATGATCAGCTGCTGAATGGCGGCACCGACGCCCCTGGCACCAGCCTCAGTGTCGAGCGCCTAGTATATATGCGCGAGATGATCGCCCGTTTCGGTCACAGCAACGGCATCCAGTGGAATCTGGGCGAAGAGAACACCAATACCAATCAGGAGCGTGCCGACATGGCGCGGTTCGTGAAGGAGGTGGACGGCTACGACCACTTGGTCACGATCCACACCTTCACTGGCGATTACAATGTTTACGATCAGCTGTTGAATGTGGATTCGTTCGACGGTCCGTCTTTCCAGGCCAACGCCAACAACATCCGTTCGGAGACGGCGGAGTATGTTGAGAAATCGAATGCGGCAGGTGATCCGTGGGTGATCACCTGGGACGAGGACTCCAGCGGCAACGGCATTGTCGATCCGGGCTCCAATAATCCGGACAGCTCCAATGAAAAGCTGCTGCGGGAATCTTTCTGGGGCTCGCTGACAGTTGGCGGGTCGGGCGGCAACTGGTACTTCAAGGGCAACAGCGGCCATTCGCTTGACCAGAATTACGACGCGTTCCGGGGCCATGAATCGGTCTGGGAATGGACTGCCGCCGCCACCGATTTCTTCAACACTTACATTCCCTTCTGGGAGATGAGCGAAGATGATGGCGCCACCCAGAACGGCGACGACTTTGTCATGTCGAAGCCGGGTGAGTATTACGTCGTCTATCTGAAGTACGGCAACGCGGGGGATGTGCGCCTCAACTTGTCTGGTGAGGCCGGGGAGACATTCGACGTCTATTGGTACGACCCGCGTAACGGCGGGCCGCTGGTTGAGGCCGGGCAGGTTTCAGGCGGCGGTGTTGAGCAGCTTGGCGGGCCGCCGAACAGTGCAGGCAAGGACTGGGTGCTGTATGTCAAAAACAGCGAGCTGCCTCTCACCCCCTCCGGATCTGCGCCGAACCCGATCTCGGAACCCGACCCGACCACGCCGGACGGCCCTGATGCGCCGCAACCGGTCGATGGCGCGGTTTATGGCGACACTGACGGCGTCTTCGTGCTTGAGAGCGAGATGGCGCCGGCGACGGGCGGTTGGGTCGCAGAAAACAAGATCGCCGGCTTCACGGGCGAAAACTATTACCGCTGGACCGGTGACAACCGATACGGCGAGCCGCCGACCGGCGATCTGCCGGGCACCTTGAGCTTCAACATCAATGTTGAGGAAGCTGGCGACTATTTCCTCGCCGTTCGATCTGGCCGCACCAAAGAGGGCACGCCGGGCATTCGCGACGATGAAGCCAACGACGTCTTGGTGCGGATCGATGGCGGCCCCTGGGTCAAGGTGTTCGCTGGCGGCATGGAATGGGAGGCGATCAACGGTTGGGCGACCACCTTCGATATCCATGATCAGAAATCCCCGGCGCAGTACAACCTGACGGCGGGCGTACACACCCTTGAGATCTCTGGCCGTTCCACCAACACTCTGATTGATAAAATCATTTTGGCGGAAGGTGCGGCGGTTACGAACAACAGCCTGCCGCTGTCGCCTCTGGTCGACGGCACTCCAACAACGCCCACGGCGCCGGATACTCCGGATCCAGACCCTGTGGTGGACCCAGTCCCGGACACACCTACGCCTGGAGATCCGGGCGAGCCGCCGATTGGCGATGGCCCTGGCGATCTGACCGCCACGGTGTTCCTGATGGACAGCACGACAGACCAACCGATCGCCGAGGCGCTGGGCGACGGCGCCGTGGTTGATTGGTCGCAATACGCCGACAAGCCGGTGAATGTGGTGGTAGAGTTCAGCGGCGCTGACGCTGGGCAAGTGTCCAGCGCGGTTCTAACGCTGGATGGCGGCGCTCACACCCAGACGGAGAGCGCTGTGCCGTTCGCACTGTTCGGGGATGTGGGCTCCGATCTTAGCGACGGCCAAATCGGTTTGGGGGCCCACACCCTTTCGGTGCAAGCCTACACCGGCACTGGCGGACAGGGCGCGCTGCTGAAAAGCTTCGAGTTTGATCTTGTGATGGCCGATGGCGTGACCACCGCGCCTGACCCGGCGCCGCCGGTTGTTGTCCCTGAAGGGGATATTGACCCGCCGGCCGAATATGACCTGGAGATGGTGCTGGCTTTGGTCAACGCGACCAATGACGAGGTTGTCACCCGGATCGCTGACGGCGCCGAGCTCAACAGCTCTATGTTGCAGGGGGGGTCTCTTAACCTGAAGGCCAACGTGTTCGGCACGGGGATGGAGGATGTTGAAAGCGTTCGCATCATTCTCGACGGCGAAGATCGGCTTGAGGTGGTGCGGCCCTACGCCCTGTTTGGCGATGACGCTGGCGATTACATCGACGGCGCGTTGTCGGCGGGAGCGCATACGGTCACGATCCAGGCGTTCACCAATGAATCCGGCACCGGCGAGCCGTTGATGCAGCGCAGCTTCGACTTCTCGGCGGACGATGCGATGGGTTCCGGCGCGGCGACGCCGACCCAGGATGTTGAAACGCCGGCGGCTTTCGCACCGACGGCTGTGCTCGCTCTGGTCGACGCCGACACCGACAAGGTGCTGGTTCGGATCGGCGACGGCGATGTGATCGACCCGGCCCTGCTCGACGGCGCCAACTTGGCGCTCAAGGCGAATGTGTTTGGCGCGGGCATGGATGCGGTCAACAGCGTGCGCATCACCCTCGACGACGGCATCGAGCGGATCGAGGCGGCCCGGCCCTTCGCGGTGTTTGGCGACGACCTTGGCGATTACCTCGCCGGGGCGCTCGGTTCTGGCGAGCATAATGTGAAGATCGAGGCGTTCGCCAGCGACGACGGCAGCGGTCCAAGCTTGATCGCCACCGAGATCGACTTCACCGCCTCTGGCGCGCTTGGTGATCCGGATCAAAGGGTTGAGACCGAGACGCCGCCCTTCGACGATCCTGCCGATTTGCTGGAGCTGTTCGTTGTCGATATGGAGACCGGCGCATCCCTTGGGGCGTTACAGCCAGGTGAGACCTGGCCGATCGACGGCATCGCGGATCGGGCCCTTCGCATTGAGGCTCGGGTCAACCCCGACGCCGCCAACGCGGATCAGGTTGAGAGCGTGGCGCTGTCGATCAACGGCGATCAATATGTGCAGAACGAGGTCGGTTATGATTTCTTCGTCGAGCATATGCAGGGGCTGGGGGGCGGCAAGCTGACCCCGGGGGCCTATGAGATCGCCGCTGACGCTTATGCCGCAGACAATGGCGGCGGCGCGAAGCTGGACGAGGAAAAGATCAGCATCACCGTCACCGAGGACGGGTTGGTCGGCTGATCAACCCGCCATACCACGAAACACAAGAGGCGCCCTTCCGATGGGGCGCCTCTTTACGTTCTTCAGGCTGGGAAGAGCGCGCGGCGAGGGGGCTGTCTTGTGCCTGGATGCCGCGATTCGCCGCTGTGCGGCGTGTAAAGCGTTTTAGGACTGATGTCTCGACGGCCCGTGAGGTAAAGTCGATCCTAATCTGTTGTTAGATGGGCGAATGGAGATAGACGCGATGGCGTCCTTATTTGGCGATCCCGATGCGCGCACCCCGCTAGAGAACGCCTTTCGAGCCGCCTCGGGGCCGATTGCCTTAGCGGCATTGTTCAGTTGTTTCATCAGCATGCTCATGTTGGTTTCCCCGCTCTACATGATGCAGGTTTACGATCGGGTGCTCGCCAGCGGCAGCAAGGAGACGCTGCTCTGGCTGACAGTGCTGATCGCCTTCGCCTTCATCATCATGGCGTTGCTGGAAGTGGCTCGTACGCGGATTTTGGGTCGTGTCGGCCTCTGGATTGAGCGCATCGTGTCTGAGCCGGTGATCGGGGCCATTGTTGAGCGGCGGCTATCAGGCGGCTCCCCGGGGGCGCAGCCGCTGCGCGATCTGGGGATGATCCGGGGCTTTTTCGGCGGCGGCGCTATGACCGCCCTGTTCGATCTTCCGTTTACGCCTTTGTTTTTATTAGCTCTTTATGCGCTGCATCCCGTCCTCGGCTATGTCGGCTTTGGTTCAGCGGTGTTGCTGTTCACTGTCGCTGTCATCAATGAGCGGGTGACGCGTGAGCCGCAGAAACGGTCTGAACGTTTCGCCGTCGCTGCCCAGTCCTATGTCGAGGCGACCACCCGCAACGCTGAGGCGGTGCGGGCCATGGGTTTGTTGCCCGGGGTGATCTCACGTTGGCGCGAAGCCAGCGACCGGGCGCTCAGCGCGGCGCGGCGGGTGAATGATCTAGGCGGCTCTATCGCCAGCGGGGTGAAGTCGTTCCGCATGTTTATCCAGTCCCTGGTGCTGGGCATTGGCGCGTATCTGTCGATTGATGGTCAGGTCTCCGCCGGCGCTATTATCGCCGGCTCGATCCTGCTCGGCCGGGCGCTGGCGCCGATCGATCAGTCGATCAACGTCTGGAAGGGCGTGATCTCCGTACGTGAGGGCACTCGGCGCTTGAATGCGCTAATGCGCCTGATGCCGCCGCCGAAGGACACCCAGCCATTGCCGCCGCCCACAGGGGCTTTGACGGTGGAGGGGGTGACCATCTACGCCGGAGAGCGGCCCGAACCTGACGAAACGCCGATCTTGAATCGGGTCAGCTTCGCCTCGTCGCCGGGGACGGTGGTTGGGGTTGTCGGCCCGTCGGGAGCGGGAAAATCTACGCTTTGTCAGGCGCTTGTCGGGGCGTTGAGGCCGTTCAGCGGTGTGATTCGCTTAGATAACGCGGCGCTGCATTTCTGGAACGAAGCGGATCTGGGTCCCTATATCGGATACCTGCCGCAGAACGTTGAGCTGATCCATGGCAGCGTGCGTGACAACATCGCCCGGCTCACCGACGGCGACGCCGAGCAGGTTTTGGCGGCGGCGCGGTTGGCTGATGTGCACGACATGATTCTGCGCTTACCTGATGGGTATGACACCTCGGTTGGGGAAAACGGGGCGCGGCTTTCCGCTGGGCAGCGCCAACGTATCGGTTTGGCGCGGGCGCTCTATGGTTCGCCGAAGCTGATCGTGCTGGACGAGCCGAACGCCAACCTCGACCAGAGCGGCGAGGCGGCGCTGATCGAGGCGCTTGAGGAGATGCGGGCGCGGGGCTCGACCATTATCGTGGTGGCGCACCGCGCCAACGTGCTGTCTTGCGCCGACCGGTTGTTGGTGATGCGGGACGGCGCGGTCTATTTCGAGGGGCCGCGCGACGAGATTCTGGAGCGGCTATACGGCCCACGCGCCGCCACCGCACTCGGAGGACAGACCCAGCAGCGGGTCGAAAATCGGCGGCAACCGCTGGAGTTGGCTAAATAAGTTACGAGTCGGCTCTGCGCCTATGGTCGGAGCGGCGCTGAGCATTTTTTGAGGTATCGGAGGGGACATGAGCGACGCTTTGAAAGATGGCCGTGCGCAAGCTGAGTTGAGTTCCCTCATCCATGGGCCAATGCGCTTGGGCGGTATTTCCGTGTTGGTCCTGGTCGTTGGCCTTGGTGGTTGGGCCAGCAACGCCATGCTCGCCAGCGCCGCGCAAGCGCCTGGGGTGGTTCGGCCTGAGGGTGAGCGGCGGGTGATCCAGCACCTTGAGGGGGGGATTGTGAAGAACATCCTCGCCCGTGACGGCCAACAGGTGAAGGCGGGCGACCCGTTAATCGAACTCGACGATGTCGCCAGCGTGGCGGATTACAAGACCAAGTCCGGCGCGCGCACCACCTTGGAGGCGCTGGAAACGGCGCTTAAGGCTGAGTTGGACGGGAAGGAGCGGCTCGCCTTCGATGCGGAGCTGCTGCAAGCCGCCTCTGAAGATCCGGAACTGAGGCGCATTATCGCCGACCAGCAGTCTCAATTCGAGGCTCGGCGGCAGGCGTTTGATGATCGTTTGGCTGTTTTAGAGCAGCAGAAGCGGCAATCATCGGCTGAAATCGATGGCTTGCGCGCCGTGGTCCAGAGCGCTGAGCTGCAACGCGATCTCAACCATGAGGAAGCAGACAGCATCGAGGCGCTGTATAAGAAGGGCTTGGCTCGACGGTCCCGTTTGCTGGAGCTTCAGGGCGTGGGAGCGGAGTTGGAGGGGCGGATCCAACGCACTATCGCTGAAATCGCACGTGCGGAGCAGCAGATCGGTGAGATCGACTTACGGATCGTCGAGCTGCGCAGCGCCCGGCGCGATGAGGCCGCCAAGGAGTTGGCCGACGTGCGCTCCCGCCTGTTGGGCGCGCGCAATCAGGAGGACGCCAGCGCCGACGTGCTGAAACGCACCGTGCTGCGGGCGCCTGTGGCCGGGGTGATTCTCGGGTCACGGCATCACACGATCGGGGCGGTGGTTAATCCGGGCGAGATTTTGATGGAGCTGATCCCGGCAGAGGACTCTCTGATCATCGAAGCGAAAGTCTCGCCGCTTGATATTGAAAACGTCTCAGTGGGTCAGACAGCCACAATCACCTTCGCTGCCTTCAAGCAGGCGGATTTGCCGCCTGTGGACGGCGAGGTGATCATGGTCTCCGGCGACCGCACCGAGGATGACCGCACCGGCGACGCCTATTTCATCACCCGAATCGTGGCTGACTCCAGGCAGTTGGAGGCGGCTGGGCCGAAGGTGAAGCTGACGCCGGGCATGCCGGCGGATGTAATGATACGCCGTTCCGAGCGGACGGTGCTGGCGTATCTCATCGAGCCGTTCCTTGACGCGTTCGACAAATCATTCCGGGAGGAATGATCAGCGCCTGATAACGCTTCATTAACGACCTTTCACTAGCCTCATGCGTGTGTCTTGGGTTGCATCCTCGCGTATTCATCGATGTGGAGCATGGATGAGTAGGCGCGCAGCCCTCCCACGAGATGGAGGCGGGGAATGTCAATCTGGCTATGGCTTCAGGCGCGATTGTTGATCGCCGCCGTTGGGCGCTCGGCGCAGCGCGGAGCGCTGGCGGGTTTGGCCCTCTTTTACGCTTTGAGAGACGCCATAGGAGCGCGCAAGGCGAAGCAACCTGCACGCCAGCCGCGCGTTCTGACCAAGCGAGAGCGTTTCGCCCGCCGGTGGGCCGTTGCGGCCTTGTCGGCTTCGGTGGTGATTGCGTCGACCGGTTTGGCTTTGAAGCCAGCGAAGGCGGGGCCAATCACGGTGGCGTTCTCCCCTTGGGTGAGCTTTGAAGAGATTGTCGATCGGGTGTACCGCGCCGGTGGCTTCGTCATCGCCCGAGCCGAGCTGGACGGCGTGGTGGTGGCGATCGGCCCCGAGGATGACGCTTTCCATAAAATGCTGCGTTCCGAGGGCGCCTATCTGATCATGAGCGGCGAGGCCGGTATCTTGTTGTCCGCTTCTGAGTGAACGGCCATCACAGGCGATCAGCAAGTCAGAGTGTCGCGCGCGAGACGTTGTGGCGGAGCCGGTCGATGAGCTTGATGGCGCTGCGAAGCTCCTCAGGGGACATGCCTGTGGCGTGGCCGATGCAGTTGGGAATGTCCGCGGCTCCTGTCT
Source organism: Paracoccaceae bacterium (assembly GCA_019634215.1). Taxonomy (GTDB): domain Bacteria; phylum Pseudomonadota; class Alphaproteobacteria; order Rhodobacterales; family Rhodobacteraceae; genus JAHQVS01. Next base: position 31,485 of record JAHQVS010000045.1, read on the forward strand.
TTAGCGCTTTTCCCTTATCCGTGAGCCGAATGCGCACGACGCGCTCGTCATTTAGGTCGCGGCTTCGACTGACATGACCGAGCGCCTCCAACCGCTTAAGCAGGGGCGTTAGCGTATTCGACTGCAAATGCAGCGCGCCGCCTAGGTCACGCACCGTGCGGTCGTCTCGGTCCCAGAGCAGCGTCATCACCAAATATTGCGGGTAAGTCAGCCCCAACTCCGCGAGCTGTGGTCGATAGAGCTGCGTGAAGGCGTGCTCCGCAGAATAGATCGAAAAACACAGCAGGTCGCCTAGGGCCGGGTCCTTCTTCTCCCTCAATTCATTCATCGCCTCGGTCTCCTTCGTGCCCGTGGGCCAGCTTACTTTTGTGGTCAACGCCGCATATGCGTATCAAATTAAATCGCACGCGATTAGATCGCAAGGGTTGACGTTAATAAGGGAAAAGATCACTTTAATCGCGCGCGATCAAGTCGATGGCGATTTAAGTGGATGCAACATGCTGAACTCACTCACCGCTCTGACCTTCACGCGACGCAGGTTTTTGGCCGGGGCCGGCGTCGCCGCGCTCGGCCTGACCCTGCCTGTCGGCGTGACAGGGCAAGCGCTTGGAAATGAAGCAGGAGATTTGAAAATGACGACGTTCACCACCTCGGACGGCGCGGAACTGTTCTACAAAGATTGGGGCTCGGGTCAGCCGATCCTCTTTTCCCATGGTTGGCCGCTCTCGGCTGACGCTTGGGACGCACAGATGCTCTACTTCGCGTTGAACGGCTACCGTGTGATCGCCCATGACCGGCGCGGGCACGGGCGGTCGTCTCAGCCCTTCGGTGGCAACAACATGGACCGTTACGCCGACGATCTGCACGAGCTGATCACGCATCTCGACTTGAGCGGCGCGGTGTTGATCGGCCATTCAACCGGCGGTGGCGAGGTCTCGCACTACATTGGGCGTCATGGTGACGCGCGGGTCGCGAAAGTGGTCCTCGTGGGAGCTGTGCCGCCGGTCATGTTGAAGTCAGAGGCCAATCCGCACGGCACCCCGATGGAGGTGTTTGACAGCATTCGAAGCGGCGTGGCGACCAACCGCTCGCAATTCTATCAGGACCTGACGATCCCGTTCTATGGCTTCAATCGTGACGGCGTTGAGGTCAGTCAGGGGTTGCGAGACAGCTTCTGGTTCCAAGGCATGGCTGGCGGGATCAAAGGCCAATATGACTGCATCCGGGAATTTTCGGAGGTCGACTATACCGAGGATTTGCAGGCGATCACGGTTCCAACGCTGGTGATCCATGGCGGTGATGATCAGATCGTTCCAATCGACGCCTCGGGGAAGCTCAGCGCCGAGATCGTTAAGGACGCTGTTCTGAAAATCTATGAGGGCGGCTCGCACGGCCTGGCGCAGATCGAGCCTGATCGATTCAACGCCGACGTGCACGCTTTTATCAAAAGCTGATCCTGCGACTATCGCGACCGGCTGCCGGGAGGGTCTTGGAGACCCTCCCGGCAGGAGATAGGGGATAGCGTGTGGAGAGAGAAACGCCGCGCCACACCCATTGGCGGGCGCGGGCTCAAGCGCTCATAGCAGCCGGTCTGACCACGCCTTGACGTTACGGCGGCGCTTGCGTTCGCAAAAGCGGGGTCTAAACCTTCAGAGAAAGCCCATATGGCGAAGATGAGCGACGTCCGGACAAGGAGAGACCGACATGGCGATGGATGTGATGATCTTGGATGGACGTCGGACGGCGATCGGCTCCTTTGGCGGCGGCTTGAAGGCGGTTCCGCCGACCGAGCTGGGCGCAACTGCGGCGACGGCGGCGCTCTCCGCCGCGAAGGTTGAGGGCGCGGAGATCGAGGCGGCGGTGTTCGGCAACGTCATCCACACCGAGCCGAAGGATATGTATCTCTCACGCGTGGTGTCGATAAAGGCCGGCGCGCCGAAGGAGAGCCATGCGCTGACTGTCAACCGTCTCTGTGGCTCTGGCCTGCAAGCGGTGGTGTCAGCGGCGCAAATGGTGTCGCTCGGCGACGCCGCGATCGCTCTAGCGGGCGGCGCGGAGAGCATGTCGCGCGGCGCCTTTATCGTTCCTTCGGCGCGCTGGGGCCAGAAGATGGGCGACACCCAGGTGGTCGATATGATGCTGGAGGCGCTGCAAGATCCGTTCGGCGCTGGGCATATGGGAATCACGGCGGAGAATCTGGCGCGGCGCTATCAGATTACCCGAGAAGAGCAGGACGCCTTCGCGCTGGAGAGTCATCGCCGCGCCGCCGCCGCCATTGAGGCGGGTCATTTCGACGCGCAAATCACGCCGGTTGAGATCCCCACCCGCCGCGATACGGTGTCGTTCGACAAGGACGAGCATGTCCGCCAAAACGCATCGATTGAGGACATGACTAAGCTACGCCCCGCCTTTGAGAAGGAGGGCACCGTCACCGCCGGCAATGCGTCCGGCATCAATGACGGCGCTGGCGCGTTGGTGTTGGCCAGCTCGGCGGAGACCGCCCGGCGCGGCGCGGCGCCGCTGGCGCGGATCGTCTCCTATGGTTTGGCCGGGGTCGAGCCGTCGGAGATGGGCATCGGCCCGGCCCCGGCGACGCGAACGGCGTTGGAGCGGGCGGGGCTGAGCATTGGCGATTTGGACGTCATCGAGTCGAATGAAGCCTTTGCGGCGCAGGCCTGCGCGGTGTCGAAGGAGCTTGAGTTGGATGCGGCCAAGGTGAACCCGAATGGCGGCGCGGTGGCGCTCGGCCATCCCGTCGGCGCCTCGGGCGCGATCATTCTGATCAAGGCGCTGTATGAGTTGAAGCGGACTGGCGGACGCTACGGTCTCGCCACGATGTGCATCGGCGGCGGGCAAGGCATCGCCGTGATCGTGGAGAATTTGTCAAACAAGTGAGGCGGTTAACCGCCGGCGCTGTTGGTGATCCGCCCCAGCGCCGCCACCGCCTCCTTGGCATGGCCTTCGTCGACGCTGCGGCGGGCCAGAGCGACGCCTTCGCGCAGGTTGTCTGCCTTGTCCGCCACCATCAGAGCCGCCGCCGCGTTCAGGAGCGCGGCGTCGCGATAGGCCGAGGGCTGACCATCGAGCAGCGCCCGCATCGCCGCTGCATTATGGGCCGGGTCGCCGCCCATGATCGCCTCGAACGGATGCTCCGGCAGACCGGCGTCGGCGGGCCGGACCTCGAATTCGCTCACGGACCCATTCTCCAACGCCGCCACCTTGGTGGCCCCCGCAATGGAGATCTCGTCCGTCCCGTCGTCGCCATGGACCAACCAAGCGCGGATGGACCCGAGGGCGCCGAGGGTCTCCGCCATCGGCCTGATCCATTGCGCCGAAAAGCAGCCGGTCAGCTGGCGTTTTACCCCGGCAGGATTGATGAGTGGGCCGAGGATGTTGAACACGGTCCGCACCCCCATTTCGGTGCGGGCGGGCATCACATGGCGCATAGCGGCGTGATGGCGGGGGGCGATCATAAAGCCGATGCCTGCC
>JAHQVS010000046.1 GCA_019634215.1 Paracoccaceae bacterium
CGAGGGGGTCAGCGGCGGCGGCGCCGTGCACCACATCGCGTTCTCGACGCCAACCCGCGCCAGCCAGGCGGAGATCCGCGGCAAGCTGTTGAAAGCCGGCCATCAGGTCACGCCCTCGATCGATCGGAACTATTTCTGGGCGATCTACTTCCGTTCCCCCGGCGGGGTGCTGTTCGAAGTCGCGACTGACGAGCCGGGTTTTGACGCTGACGAGCCGCGCGAGAGTCTTGGCCAAAGCCTGAAGCTCCCAGCTCAACATGAGCCGTCACGTGAGCGAATCACCGCTGCGCTGCCGCCGCTCGCGGTCTGACCCAAGCCCGGCCGTGCAAATCCTCGGTGTGAGAGTCTGCCTCTCATGCCGAGGGCTAATCTATTGATATAGCAATCAAAGGGGCAAAGAATGTCTCTCGATCTTCACCACTATATCCATCAACCTGGAGTCGCCGACGGCCCTACCCTGGTGCTTTTGCACGGCACCGGCGGAGACGCCGCCAGCTTTCTGCGCTTCGGCCGTTTGTTGAGCCCAGACGCCGCCATGCTGTCGATCCAAGGCGCCGTCTCCGAGCAGGGCGCAGCCCGATTCTTCCGCCGGATGGGGGAGGGCGTGTACGATATGGAGGACCTGAAACGACGCACAGATGACCTTGCGGATTTCTTATCTGCCGCGTTTGAGAGGTATGGCGTAGATCCGGCGACCGCCATTGGCGTCGGCTACTCCAACGGGGCCAACATCTTGGCCAATCTGGCGTTTGAGCGCCCCGCCCTGCTGAAGAAACTGGCGCTGGCTCACCCCTTGATCCCCTATGAGCCGCCGGCGGTGGACCTCTCCGGCCTGAACGTCCTGATCACCGCTGGTCGGCGTGACCCTATATGCCCGCCATCCCTGACTGACGCGTTGGAGGCGGCGTTACGCGGCCGTGGAGCTGGGGTGAGCATGGTTTGGCGTCCAGGCGGCCACGAGATTGATGGCGGCGAGATTGAAGCAATTCGCAGTTTTTCAAATTCAGCAGCGCCAAAATCGGGTTAAATCCTCGATAACCATCTTAACGTCAGCTATCCTTTATGGCGAATCAAAGGCAACAAACTCACCATCAAGGAAAGGCGCCGCCGTATGTCTCGTCGCGCCGTATTCGCCGCCCAAACCGCGCGGTCGATTCGATCTCTGGCTTATGCGGTATCCGTCGCGCTGTGGGCGAGCGTCGCCAGCGCCGGGCCCTGGACGCTGGCCGAAGGCGAAGAAAAATTCTTCGCCAGCTTCGAATATCGCGAAGATCCCGCGGAATTTGACGCTCGGGGCGATCGAGCCGACGGTCGCCGCCAACAGGCGGTCAGCGCCATCGCAACCGAGTACGGCGTCACCAACGCGCTCACCCTCGGTTTTCGCACTGAGGGGCGCTGGTCCTCGCTGGAAAGCGACGGGGTCGACCGGTCCCACTCAGGCCTAACGGAAACAGCGGTGTGGTTGCGGGCGCGCCTCTGGCAAGGCGAAGTAGCCGACACCCAAGCGGTGTTCTCAGGTCAACTGCGCGGCGGTCTCGCCGGACGCTACGACCCCAATCTCAGACCGGAACTCGGAGACGGCGCCTCTGAGGTCGAGCTGCGCGGCCTCGCCGGCTTCGGCTTCGCCACCCCCTTCGGCCACGGCTGGGCGGGTGGGGAGGCCGGATATCGCTACCGCGACCGGGACGCCGCTGATCAACTAAGATTGGACGGAACACTTGGCGTTCGGCCCGAAGCCCTACCGGACGCCATGGTGATGTTGGAGGGCTTCGGCACAGTTGCTGTCGGATCAGGTGAGCGGTCTGACTTCGACCTGCTAAAACTCGCCCCCTCCGTCGGCTATGACGTCACCGAAAGTCTCGCCTTTAGAGTCGGTGTCACCACCGAAGTGCTCACGCGGAATATCGAGGCCGGCACAGCGGTAAATTTTGACGTCTGGTGGGGTTTTTAAGGCGCCCCAACAGCGAATAGCGCCGCCAGTATGGCCGACGGCGCGCTAGAGTGCCTTTCCCTGAACTCCCGCTCACTCAAAAGGCTCTCATTCCTTGTTAGTCGCATTTTCGAACCGCAAAACCGCACCCATTGTTGCTGAAAATGCTCTATGTCACCCATTCATCAAACTCTTGCGCCACGCCAATAATCCCCCGGTTGAGGCGTCTTCTTTTTCCCAAGCCTCAGGCTCGTCGACGCTCCGCAGCAAATCCTCGGTTAGGCGCTTGCCCAGCTCGACACCCCACTGATCAAAGCATTCAATGCCCCAGATCACCGATTGGGCGAAAATTTTGTGCTCGTACAACGCGATCAGGCGACCAAGTGTGCGCGGATCGAGCGACTTATACATCAAGGTGGTCGAGGGCCGGTCGCCGGGGCAAGCCATATGCGGCGCCAGCTTCTCCACCGCCGCCTCATCCATCCCTTTGGCCTGCAGCCGCTCACGGGCTTCTTGTTCGCTGAGGCCGGTCATCAACGCCTTCGATTGCGCCAAACAGTTAGCGAGCAGCACCGCCTGGGCATGCAGCGCGGCTGTCGGGGTCTCAGCGCCGACGATAAAGTCTACGGGAGCGACGTCCGTGCCCTGGTGCAATTTCTGGAAGAAGGAGTGCTGTGTGTTGGTCCCGGCGCCGCCGAAGACCACCGGCGCTGTGTCTAACTCCATCGCCTCGCCGTCGCGATTGACGCTCTTACCGTTAGACTCCATTTCAAGCTGTTGAATATAATCAGGAAAAGCCGCCAAGCGATCTTCATACGGCGACAGCACATAGGCTGGCTGCTTCATGACGTTGCGGCGCCAGATGCCGATCAGCGCCAACAGCACAGGCAGGTTATGCTCCAGCGGCGCCTCGCGGAAATGCTGATCAATCTCAGCGCCGCCGCCAAGGAACGCCTCGAAGTTCCGGCGCCCGGCCCGGATTGCGACACAGACCCCCATGGAAGACCAGATCGAAAAGCGGCCCCCCGCCCAATCCCAGATTTGGAAGATATTCTCTGGTGCGAAGCCGTGCTGACGGGCGACCTCCGGCTTGGCCGTAATCGCGCAGAAATGCTGCTCAACCGCCTTAGGTCCCAAGCGCGTCGCCGCCCAATCCAGCGCAGCGCGGGTATTCAGCATGGTCTCCTGAGTGGTGAAACTCTTGGAGGCGCAGATAAACAAGGTGCGGGCAGGGTCCAACTCATCAACGGTACGGTGGAACTGCCAGGGATCGACGTTCGAGACGAAGTGAATCCGAGGGCCGTCCGCGAAGGGGGCCATGGCGTCGACCGCCAGCTTCGGCCCCAAGAACGACCCACCGATGCCGATATTAACGATGTCCGTGAAGCGTTTGCCGCTGACGCCGAGGCGTTTGCCGCTGCGCACATCTTCGGCAAACTCCAAGAACTGCTCGCGCATGTCAGCGACGCCAGCCAGCGAAGGACGGCGTTCGCGCAGCAGATTATGCCGCGCGGCGCGCCGTTCGGTGCCGTTCACGATCTCACCGGCGAACATACGCTCACGCCATTGATCCAACCCGGCGCTGTGCGCCAATTCGATCAACAACCCTTTGACGTCGCGGTCAATTTTCTCCTTTGAGTAGTCCAGCAGCATGTCTTGTTGAGCCGCCGAAAACGCCATGAACCGGTCGGCGTCGCGCCCGAACAGGTCGACGATGCGCGTGTTCGTGAGAGCACGCCCCTTGGCGGTCAAATCTGCCCAGATCTCCGCCGCCGGACGGACGCCCTCGCGCGGAAACGCGCCCCCAACCTCGTCACGCATGGCCATCTCCCCTTCGATGTCAGAGTCCCAGCGAGTCAAAGCGCTACCTCCACTTCACTGCGTTCGTAGCAATTCCCACACCACTGGACACCAACAGGCCCCCCACATGAGCCACCAATGAACTCACTCCGCCCGCTCTAAAAAGCGGCGAAGATAGGTCTTCAGACTCGGCGCCAATTCCGGCCGCAGAGCCGCATACGCGACCGTGGCCTGAACGAAACCGAGCGCGGTCCCGCAATCAAAGCGTTCGCCCTGATAGCGGAACCCTTGCACCCCGACGGTGTCGACCAAACCGGTCAAAGCATCCGTGAGCTGAATGCGCCCATCCTGATCCGGCGTCGCCGCCGCCAAAGCGTCGAACAGCTGTGGAGGCAGAATATAGCGACCAGTTATGGAGAAATTCGAACTGACGTCGTCGCCGTGCGGCTTTTCCTGAAGCTCGGTCACACGCACGATATCGCCGCCGTCATCCTCGATGCGCATGATGCCGTATCGCGACACCCGCTCGCGCGGCACCTCGATGCCCGCGACCAACGCGCCCTCGCAATCCTGATAACGGCGAACCATTTGCGCCAAAACCGGGCGTTCGGCCAAGATCATGTCATCTGGCAGGATTACGGCGAAGGGTTCGTCGCCAATCAGATCGCGGGCGCACAACAGCGCATGCCCGATGCCCCTGACCTCATGCTGACGGATAAAAATCGCATCGCCGGAGGGAATCTCGGCAGCCTTCAACGCCGCCGCCAACCCTTCCTCAGGCTCCCCGGCCCGCGACTCGGTTAACCGCTGCTCCAGCGCCGCACTTGGGTCGAAATGCGCCTCCAGCGCGGCCTGATCCGTGGCGCCGACGAAGATAAACTTCTCGCATCCGGCCGCCCTTGCTTCCTCGACTGCATATTGGATGATAGGCCGATCAAGCACCGGCATCATCTCTTTCGGGATGGCCTTGCTCGCCGGTAAAAACCGGGTGTCTCGGCGCGCCACGGGAAAGATCACTTTTCTGATGCGGGTGTCGCCGCCCATGGCTCTCCGCCCCTTTGATCACGCCCCGACAAACAGTATTTTGAATACCATGCAGCACTCGACCGCTCTAACGGTTTTGCCTGATTAACAGTGAACTTGGTCAATCGGGGCGCTCAGACCACATGCCATCTTCGTCCAACACATACGCATGCGGCATTACAATGAGCTTAACTCTCCAAATAAGGCGTCTGTCTATACCAGCGCAGCGACACCCCATTTCAGATCGACTCAAAGTTGTAACAGCCTCCTCACCCCTGCTCATAAGATTGTTCCAAGGATGCAACTCAAACGCGGATCGCCGTGAGCAACTTTCCCAAGGCGGCCTGAATCTCCGCTTCTGAGAAACCGGCGTAACCAAGCACCACCCCCTGCGCCTCGGGCCGCCCATGATAGAACCCTGAGAGCGGCTGGGCCATCACTCCTACGCGAGCAGCGGACTCGCTTAGCGCCTTGTCGTTGCTACGCGCCAAAATCTCCGGAGCGATCTGGGCGACGACATGCATGCCTCCATCCGGCGCCTCAGCGCTCAACACCCCGCTGGCCTGCTCGCGCAACGCCGCCATCAGCGCCTTTTGGCGCCCTGCATATAGCCGACGCATCCGCCGGATATGCGCGGCGAAGCCTCCCTCCATCATAAAGCGGGCGAGCACGGGTTGGGCGATCAGCGACGCGCGCGGTCCGGTGCGGCCCACCACCCGTGAAGCAGCAGCCGCCAAGCGTTTTGGAAACACCATGAACCCCAGCCGCAAGGCCGGGAAAATCGCCTTGCTGAAGCTGCCGATATAAAGCACCCGCTGTTCGCGATCGAGGCTCATCATCGCCGGCAGCGGCTGGCCGCGATAACGAAACTCCCCGTCAAAATCATCCTCCAGGATATAGCCATCCACCGCCGACGCCCATTGCAACAGCCGCGCCCGGCGCGCCAGAGGCATGGTCATACCCAGGGGATACTGCCGCGACGGGGTAACCGCGACAGCGCGCGCGGTCTCCGGAGTGGATGCGTGGGCGAGATCGAAGCCCTGCGCGTCAACCGGAACGCTATCGCAGCGCAAGCCTGCGGCGGTCAAAGCCTTGCGTAACGCTGCGTAGCCCGGCTCCTCCACCAACACCCGATCCCCGGTGCACAACGCCGCTTCAGCCGCCAGCGCCGCCGCCTCACTCAGACCCGAAGTGATCAACACCTGCGAGGGCTCGCACACGATCCCCCGCCAATCGCCGAGATGCTTAGCAATCGCAACCCTCAGCGGCGCCCAACCGCAAGGATCTGGGCGCGCCAACAGCGCCGGTTCCGGCCGCCGCCACACCTGATCCAACAACCGCGCCCATTCCCGATGCGGAAATTCTCTCAGATCGGAAACCGGCTCAAACGGAACCTCGGGTGTTGGCAAGCTCAATGAAGTTGCTGCGGCGCTAGAGCCCGGCGACGAAGCCCAATCCGGCAAGACGGGCAGATCTGCGGCGACATACACGCCGGAGCCGCGCCGCCCCTCCAAATACCCCTCGGCGCCGAGCTGATCATAAGCCGCCGACACCGTCACCCGTGAGACTGACAGCTCCTCAGCGAGCATCCGGCTCGATGGCAGCCGATCGCCGGGGCGCAGCCTGCCGCCATGGGCCAGCGCCCGCAGTTGCCGCACAAGCTGCGACTGCAAGGATGCTGGCCCGGCGCGATCAAGGGTGATCGCCAACAATGCGGCGCTCAAACTGGCCTTATTCATTTCTCCATAATTGGATATTTCGAAAGGCCACACAAGCTTCTAACCGGAGGGTCTCAGATCAATGACCAATAAGGAAAGAGCCCGCCATGCCTACGCCCCCGCCGAGTGATCGGGTCCGTTTGCGCCGCGCCCATGAGCGCGGGACCTATGACGCCGAGACGCTCCATCCCGTCCTGGACGCCACCCCGCTCTGCTCCGTCGGCTATGTGATAGACGGCCAACCCTATGTCACCCCGACCATGCATTGGCGCGAGGGCGACCATCTGTATTGGCACGGCTCTTCCGCCAGCCGGATGCTTCGGGCGGCGGACTCCGCCCAGGTCTGCGTCACCGTCTCGCTGCTCGACGGCTTCGTGATGGCGCGTTCAGGCATGCACCACTCAATCAACTATCGCTCGGCGATGATGCTTGGCACGGCGCACAAAATCACGGGCGCCGCTGAAATCGAGGCGCGCCTGAAAATCTTCGTCGACGGCATGTTTCCGGGCCGTTGGGACATGCTGCGCCCCGCCAACGCCCAGGAAATCAAGGCCACCACCTTGATGACGATGCCGCTCGACGAGGCCTCCACCAAGATCCGCACCGGCCCCCCGAACGATGATGAAGAGGATTACGAGTTGCCGATCTGGGCCGGGGTGATCCCGGTGCGCACGCAAATCCTTCCGCCGGAACCCGACCCCCGTAATCTCGACGGGCTAGAGCCGCCAGCGCACATCGTTAATTTCCGGCTATGACCAGACGAACC
>JAHQVS010000047.1 GCA_019634215.1 Paracoccaceae bacterium
GCAGCGGCGGCCTCGCGGGTCGCCTCGACTGTGGCGGGGTCATAGTCGCCCTCGGCGGCGAGATAGGACAGGCGGACGGCGCGGGGCAACGCCGGGGCGTCGAGGCGGGAGCGCTCGAGGGGGGAGACGGGGTCGCTTTCCTCCTCGGGAAGGGCCATGTCGTCGGGCGTGAGCCGCGTCATGTGAGTTGCGGTGGTGCGGGGAATGAATTTCAGGGCCCCGCCGCTTTCAACCGCGTCCAAGCCGTGGGACAGCATCAGCGTCTCTAGTAAACCGCGCGCCGGGCCAATCTGATCGGCGAGGAGGCCGTGGATCATCCCTGCGAGACCGGAGACGTCGATGGCGGTCAGGCCAGCTTGGGCGCAGATCTCTGCGATCGTATCGGGCAGGTCGGCAGCGCCGAGGCGCCCGGTAAGCCAGTGGCCGAGGCCGTGGACGCCGCCGTCAGACCAGACCGCGCGGCGGGCGGGAAAGTCGGGCCAGGGGCGGGCGTCCCAGGTCCAGACATGGGCGCGGGAGAGGTCCAACATTGGACCGCCATAGACTGATGAGAACGGGTTGGCGGGGCCGGACCAATAGTCAAGTGCGGCTTGCAGATAGCGTCTTTGGATTTCATCGTCGCGAGCGCCGCGAGAGAAGTGGGGCAGTGCAGATTCCGAGCTTTTGGGATCGTAGAACACGTTAGGCTGGTTGGCGCCGCGATCAGCGGCGGGGCAGCCGATTTCGGTGAACCAGATGGGTTTTGATTGGGGAACCCAGGCGGTCGGGCTGGAGTCACGGACGCCGCCGGGGCGGTTGTGGTGTGGGTTAGACCACCATGCGCGCATGTCCTTGGCGCGGTAGATCCAAGGCTCGTTATGGGCGCCGTCGGTGATGGGGGAGCGGTTGCGGGAGAGGCGGTCGGCGGCGGAGGCGTAGAACCAGTCGAAATATTCGCCGCCCTCGATATTGGATTCCAGATAGGCGATATCGTAGATCGAGGCGGCCTCTGGGCTGGGGTGGTCCGGGTCGCCATCATCACGCCAGTCTGACAGGGGGAAATAGGCGTCGATGGCGACGGCGTCGATGTTGCTGTCGGCCCAGAGCGGGTCTAGATGGAAGAGAACGTCGCCGGAGCCATCGGCGGGGTGATGGCCGAAATATTCCGACCAATCGGCTGCGTAGGTGAGTTTTGCCGAAGGCAAGAGGGCGCGGGCTTCGGCGGCAAGAGACTTCAAGGCGGCGACGGCGGGATAGGCGGTAGGACCGTCGCGCAGCTGGGTGAGGCCGCGCATTTCCGAGCCGATTGCGAATGCGTCGACGCCGCCAGCCGCCGCCGCCAGTGCGGCGCAATGCAGGATGAAGCGGCGGTAGCGGAAGTCGGCGGGGCCGGAATAAGTGACGGCGCCGGGGGAGACGGCGAAGTCCGAGGCGGTGGCGGTTCCGAAAAAGGTGGTGATTTCTGTTGCGGTCGCCGCTGTCTTGTCGGGGGAACCGGGGCGGCCCGGGGCGATGCTTGCGGTGATGCGGCCACGCCATGGGAAGCTGGGCTGGTTGGCGGCGTCGCTGTAGGGATCGGGCAAGCTGTTGTCGGCAGGGACGTCCATCAGAATGAAGGGGTAGATCAGGACGCGCAGGCCCCTGCCCTTCAGCTCCTGGATCGCTTCGATCACGCTGGCGTCGGCGGGCGTGCCGCCGAAATTGGGACGGCCTTCGGCGTCGCCAGAAATCAGATAGGCGCTGGTGCGAGAGGCGCCGCCAGCGGTCCAGGTTAAGGGGGCGGTGATGGTCTCCCTGCGTTCAACGCCAGGACGGATCTCGCATTGGGCGCAACGCAGATCAGTTCCGAACCAGGAAATGATCAAGGAGACGGTTTCGACGCCGGGGAGTTCGGCTTGGAGCTGATCAAGGGCGGTGGCGAGATCTGACTGGCCCTCCACGGCGTTGGTGTTGACAGGGCGGTAGACGCCCTCCTTGACCACTCGGCGAACGGGAGTGGTCGCCAGCGCAAATTCTCCCGAGCCGGGGGAGAGGGCGACGCCCTTGATCAGAGAGGACAGGCTTGGCGGCGCTTCGGTGCGGGCGGGGGGCTGGCGGTATACTTCGACGGAGAATTGCGGGACGCGGTTGCCGAACGGGCCGAGGGGGAGATCTTCGAAGATCAGATAGGCGGCGCCGCGAAACGCTGGCGCGGCGTCAGGGCCTTCCGTGGCGATGATTAGATCGTCAGGGAGCTGGTCTTCCCCGCCGAAATAGAAGCGGTGGGAGACCTCAGAGAGCAGGAATGGCGCGCCATCGGCCCAGACGCGGCCGATGCGATCAATCGGACCTTCCGCCAAGGCGATGGCGAAGGACAGGCTGTAGGCATATTCATCTACTTCGGCGCCCCCACCGCCGCCTTTGCCGCCGCCAACGGTTTGGGTCGTGACGGTTTCGCGGAAATTTGCGGCCCAGACCACCCGCCCCCCGACGCGCATCCGACCCCAGACGCGGGGCAGCGGAGCGCCCTCGCCGGCGGTTTGTAGATGCAACCGGTCAAGACGCGGCCCGGCGGCGCGGGCTGATCCGGTGGCGAGCAGCGACTGGTCGACCAGCGATCCGGCGATGGAGCCAGCGGCTTGTCCGATCGCGGCGGCGGAGACGCCGAGGATAGAGCCGCCGATCTGCCCGCCGATGGCGGCGCCGGCGGTGGAGAGCAGCAGGGTTGCCATGGGATGTTACTCGCGAGTTGGGGTGACGGTGCGTTGGGGCCACCCTCACCTTCGCCCTCTCAGTGAGGGAGACGGGATGCTTAGAGAGGCTGGCGTTGATCAAGTTCCGGCCATCCGAAGGCGGCGACCGCGCGGGCTTTCCATGCGGGGCCATAGGGGCTTTCACTGACGCCCCTGCCCGAAACGGCGTGGATCATAGTCCCGCAATCGGTGAGCAAGCCGAGATGTTTCGCCGGGCCGGAGCGGCGCATGGCGAACAGCAGGACATCGCCGGGCTGCGCGGCGGCAGGGTTAGGGCGCTTTATCAGCAGGCGGCTTAGGGCGCGGCGCAGGGTCTCGTCGCCGCTGGGTTCGGACCAGTCTGGAGTGTAGGGCGGGACCGGGATGGGTTCGGCGCCATAGAGGGCGCGCCAGATACCGCGCAACAGACCAAGACAGTCGCAGCCGAGTTGGGGGGCGCTGGCTTGGTGGCGGTAGGGCGCGCCGATCCAACGGCAAGCCTCGGCCAGGGCCAAATGATTGGCTGCGTTATCCGGCGCGGGAACCACCGGTGTTGGCGTCGCCAGCGCGGGGATAAGAGAAGATCCACTCTTCGGGGGGCACATGGGGGAAACCTCGGAAGTTGAGGAGATTGTGGAATTTGGCGGCGCAGGTGGCGTGGCGTTTGTCGCAACCGGCGAGGAGGGTTGCAGGGGCGCCAGAGGCGATGGGGTCGTAGGGGACGTCCTCCAGCTCAACCAGGTCGCCTACGCTGTCGCGCTGATGGACAGTGATCCGGGCGTTGAGGGGCGCCGGATGGTCCGGTGGGGCGAGGATCAGGCGGCCAAGAGTGAACCAGCCAGGGGCGAAGCTCTCCAGGCCAGAGAGGCGGAGGGTTCGGCGATTGGATGAGATGATGACCGTATTAGTACGATAGGCGGCGGCGTTAAGGTCGACCGTACAGCGAGCGTCCCCTAGCGCTGCGTCGCAGGTGGGGAGCAGTTGGCGACCAGTGGGAGCGGCGAGCGGGTCGGAGAGGCCGCGTAATTCGGCGGTGAAGGCGGCGCCTTGACGGCGGATTTCTCCGAGGAAGCCGCTAAAGATGAGGACGCGGAGATTCGGGTCTGTCCAATCGACCAGCCAGCGCTGGATATTGGCGTCGTCATACAGGCCGCGATCGAGATCTGCGTCTGTTATGGCGTCGGCGCTGAGGGCGCCGGCGATGTCCTGGCTGTCGATGTCGAGACTGTCGGAACTTTCGAGCGCCGAGGGAGAGACGGCGGCGTCGGGGGTGAACTGAAGGCCGTCGAAGGTGATCGCACGGTCATGGTCCGTAAAGCCGAAGATGAGGCCGTCGGGGCGGTCGAGGCGCCAGCAACGGCAGAGGGTGGTGGCGCCGATGTCGAGCTTTTGTTGGAGAGCTGGGGGGATTGGGCGCATATGGCGGCTCCATGGGGGATATCGTTGTGGCTCGTCCCGTGTGAGCTGGGGACTCGATAGGGCCGTGTGTGAGTTGAACGGGCTAAACTCGGGCTGTTAAAGGCGGACCTCGATGATCGGGATCGAGGGAATCTCCCCCGCTTCGAAGGCGGCGAGGTTGATGGTCAAGGCGTCTGCGTCGAAGCGGGCGGGGACGTCGAAGGCGAAGCCAGTGGTGAGCGCGGCGCCGGGGATTGGGGCCGCGTCGAATTGGATGATGGCTTGGGCGGGGTCGGTCTCCGTTAAGGTGAAACTGGTGGTTTCGACGCCGTCGATCGCGACGCGGATGGTGCTGGGGTCGGGCTTGGCGATTGGGCGGTTGTAGGGGGAGGGCCCGGAATAGTAGCGCTTGATGAGGGGAAACTCTGTGCCGGCGCCATCGCCAGTTCCGAGAGGCTGGTCTGTCGGGGCGACTGTTGATCCAGCGGAGCTGGACATCCAGTCCAGTGGGTCGCGGAACCGGAAGGCGTGGAGGCGTCCGCGCCGGGCCTCGAAGAAGGCGACTACGGCTTCAATATCAGTGAGGGAGCGCAGGCCGTAGCCCGCGTCGTAGCGGCGCCGGCTGTGAGCCCAGGGGCTGTTGCGCTCTTCGCGCCCGGAGGCGAGGGCGACGATCTCGGTGCGGCGCTCTGGTCCGGCGGCGGCGCCGAGGGAGACGGCGGTGGGGAAGCGGATATCATGGAAGGCGGGCATGGGCTCTCTACCAGGGATGGGCTCTCTACCGGGGATGGGCGCGCTTTCGCGCCAAGAAAACGTCAATATTTTCCTGAAAGCGCTGCCGGGCTGCTCAGAGGTTGCGGCGGCCGCGATCGAGGGCGCGGGCGAGTTGGGCGGCGGTCTGAGCACGGGAGCGGCGGAAGCTGGCGGCGTCCGGGGTAATGATGGTGACGGAGAGTGGGCGGGCGCCGCCGCCCTGCCCCGCCGAGACGCCGAGGCGCCCGTCTGGGCCGCGCGCCAGTGGGAGGATGGCTTCGGGGCCAGCCTCGCCCGCGACGCCGGTTTTGCCGCGTTGCAAAGGGAACAGGCTGGGGCCGCGGGCCTCACCGTCCAGCAATGCGCCGCCACGGGCGAAAAAGCGCAGATTTGAGGCGGCGCCAACCAGATCGCCGGCCAGCCCTTGCGCTGCGCCGCCGACGGCGTTCCCGATTGGCTGCAACGCGGACTCTAGCAACGAGCGGGAGATGTTGAGTGAGAGCTGGCGCAGTGCGTCACCCGCCGAGCGGCTTTTAAAAATCACATCGTCGGCGGCTTTGGTCAGGCCCCGGCTGAGATCGTTGGAGACGGTTCGGAGTTTGGCGCTGGCGGCGTCGAGGTCGTTCATCCTGGGTGGCTCCGCATGGCCGCGCGGCAGCTGCGGCGCACGGCAGGGGAGACCGCAAACGGGCGGCTCCTGCGGGGAAAATCGGCCGTCGCGGGGTTCGGCTTTAGGACGGCAGCGGCCGCGGGCTCTGTGGGCCGCCGAGCAGGCGGCGGTTCGCGAGCGCCGGGATGGCGCCCCGCACCCGCTCCAGCTCGCCGGGCTCGCAGTCGGCCACGACCAGCCCGGGGCGATCGCCCGCGCGAGCGATCACCAGGCC
>JAHQVS010000001.1 GCA_019634215.1 Paracoccaceae bacterium
CCCTCGACAAAGAGCTTGTGGCGCGCCGCGCGGTGGCGTTGGAGGCACCATTCGAGTTGGTCCCCGGCCTTACCGCCACGCTGTTCGCCACGCCCGGTAAAACGCCGCTGTTTTTGGAGGGCGACGGCCCGGTGGCCACGGATGTCGAGGGCGAGCAAACCGTCGGCGTCGCGCTGTCGGCGGGCGGCGAGACCGCGTTCTATATCCCCGGTTGCGCCCGAGTGACCCCGGCGCTGGCCGATCGCCTGGGCGCGGCCGCCTGCGTGCTGTTCGACGGCACCGTGTTCCACGACGACGAAATGATCCGTGAAGGCGTCGGTCAGAAGACCGGCGCGCGCATGGGGCATCTCTCCATGGCCGGTCCGGAGGGGTCGCTCGCCGCATTTCGTGATCTCGGCGTGCGGCGAAAGATCTATATACATATCAACAATACAAACCCCGTCCTGCGTGAAGGTTCGCCCGAGCGCGCGGAGGTCTCGGCCGCCGGTTGGGAGGTCGCCTTCGATGGGATGGAGATAACAATGGGAGGATCGGCATGAGAGCGCCGCAATCCCGCGAGGCGTTCGAGGCGCGGCTGCGCGCCATCGGCGACGCGCGGTATCACGACAAGCACCCGTTTCATGAGCTGCTGCACGGCGGTGGCTGCACCCAGGACCAGGTTCGCGCCTGGGTTCTCAACCGCTACTGCTATCAGGCGGCGATCCCGCGCAAGGACGCGGCGTTGATGTCCCGCTGCGAGGACGCCGACATGCGGCGCGAATGGCGCTCTCGCATCGAGGATCATGATGGGCCGGTCGGCGGCGAGGGCGGCATCGAGCGCTGGCTCCGTCTCGGTGAGGCGGTGGGCCTGGAGCGCGGTTATGTCGCCTCGATGCAGGGCGCGCTGCCGGCCTGCAAATTCGCGGTAGAGGCCTATGTGCGGTTCGTGCGGGAGAATACATTGTTGGAGGCGGTGGCGTCGTCGCTGACCGAACTGTTCGCACCGAAAATCCACCGCGACCGCATCTCTGGGTTACTGAAAAACTACGACTTCGCCAACGAGTCCTCGCTGGCCTATTTCAGCACCCGCCTGACCCAGGCGCCGAAGGATGTGGCGTTCGGCCTGTCCTATGTGCTGGACCACGCCGACACCGCCGAGAAGCAGGACGCGGCGGCGGCGGCGCTGACATTCAAGACAGATGTGCTTTGGGTCCAACTCGATGCGATCCACCACGCCTATGTCGCGCCCGGCCATATCCCGCCGGGGGCGTGGCGTCCGGGCGAGGGCTTGCTGGAGGCGGCGGCATGAGCGCGGATCTCGCCGACGAGGCCGTGCCATTCTTGCCGCGCGGCGTGCGCCTGAAGGAAGACCCCGCGCGGGGATGGCTGTTGCTCGGCCCGGAGCGCGCGCTCACCCTCGACGGCGTGGCGGCGGCGGTGCTGCAAGAGGTCGACGGCGCCCGCAGCTTCACCGAGATCACCGAGATTCTCGCCGAGAAATACGCCGCCCCCCGCGATCAGATCGCCAAGGACGCGCGCGGCTTCCTGGTCGGATTGATGGAGCGGCGGTTGCTTGAGACCAAGCCATGACCCGCCGCCGCCTTCGCCCAGATAGTCAGGAGACGGCCTTATGACGACGCCCATTCCCCGCCCTTCGGCGATGCTCGCCGAACTCACCCACCGCTGCCCGCTGTCCTGCCCCTACTGCTCCAACCCGTTGGAGTTGACCAAACGCGAAGAAGAGCTGACAACTGAGCAATGGGCCGACGTGTTCCAGCAAGCCGCCGCCCTTGGCGTGTTGCATGTCCATCTCTCCGGCGGCGAACCCGCCGCCCGGCGCGATTTGGATGAGCTGACCAGCCATGCGGTCAAGGCCGAGCTGTACACCAACCTGATCACCTCCGGTGTCGGGCTGACCAAGGCCAAGCTGGAAGATCTCGCCGCCCGAGGGCTGGATCACGTGCAGCTCTCGATCCAGGGGCCGAACGCCGAGATCGCCGACAAGGTCGGCGGCTATAAAGGCGGCTATAACAAGAAGATGCAGGTTGCCGAATGGATCGCCGAGGAAGGGCTGCCGCTCACGGTCAACGCCGTAATGCATCGCGGCAATCTCGATCGGTTGGAGGAGGCGATTGAGCTGGCCATGCGCCTCGGCGCCCGTCGGTTGGAAGTGGCGACCGTTCAGTTTCATGGCTGGGCGGTGAAGAACCGCGGGGCGCTGATGCCGACCCGCGAGCAGGTCGAACGCGCCACCGCCACAGTGGCCTCGGCGCGTGAACGGCTCAAGGGTGAGCTGGTCATCGACTATGTGCCCGCCGATTACTACGCTCGCTTCCCCAAGCCCTGCATGGGCGGTTGGGGCCGCATCGGCTTGGCGATCACCCCCTCCGGCAAGGTCATGCCTTGTCACGCCGCCGACAGCATCCCGCATCTGAAATTCGATAATGTGAAGGACCGAACCCTAGCCGACATCTGGGCCTTTGGCGACGCCTTCACCGCTTATCGCGGCACAGAGTGGATGGCGGAGCCCTGCCGTTCCTGCGACCGCCGCGAGGTCGATTTCGGCGGCTGCCGTTGTCAGGCCATGGCGATCATCGGCGATGCGTCAGCCACCGACCCCGCCTGTGAAAAGTCACCCCATCACGGAGAGATGCTGAAGTTGGCGGAGGATTTCGTCGCCCAGGATGATGACTTCACCTATCGTCCGAACGCATAAGCGCTCGGACGCGCCGCGCGGCGCGAGCTATTATGAGGCGGCGATGACCAATTATTTTTGCATAATGGCATGTCGGATGGGGCCGTCAGGGGGGGGCGCAGTGCGCTCAGGCTTTTCCGAGCTTTATCGCATGGAGCGCGCATTCAGGTGGGGTTTAAGCGAGAGCTGATACGCAAAGTACAGTGTTGGGAAATGAGCCGGGTCGGCGGCCCCGGCGCTAGGTGAATCTTTTAAACAGATTCAGCTCATCGTACATCTGTTCAAGATCCTGCATCCGGGGTTGGCTATGGCCCCACATGAGGGCGCCTACAGCGGCGGTAAGGGCCTCCACGACCAACATGATGGAGATGCACGAGTCCCAGGCGGAGGGCGCCTTGATGCGGCAGTTAATGCGGTGACTCGCGTATTTGGACACGGGTGAGCCCCACTGATCGGTAATCAGGATCGCCTCGATGTCGCGTTCAGCCGCCAGTTCCGCCAGCTTCATTAAGGCGTTGTCGTAGCGGCGAATGTCGAAAATGATCAGCACGTCACCCGGTTTGGCGCTGGCGAGACAAGGCGGCCAGCCGCTGGGGTCGCGGCCGACCGAACTCACCCCAGGCCGTAGCCGCTCCATCTGGATGGCGAGATAGTTCGCCATCGTGAAACTGATGTTGCCCCCGGCGATCATGAGGCTGTGATCAATATCGCTGAGCCGTTCGGCGACGGTGTCGAAAATATCGAGATCCAGCGCTTGCATGGTGCGCTGCATGTTCTCTACGGCGGCGTTGGTGTAGCGGGTGGCGATATGTTCATCATGCACGCCATTGGGGCGTACATCCTGACGTATGAGCGGCGTGGACACCTTTTGCGACAGCTCCTCGCGGAGTGTTGTCTGGAAATGTGCATACCCATCGAAGCCGAGTTTTTGCGTGAACCGAACGACGCTAGGAGAGGAGACGGAAGCGCGATCCGCTAATGCCTTAATCGACGAAAGTCCGGCGGCGGGATAATCATCTAACAAAGCCTCAGCGATTTGCTGGTCCGCCCGTGTGGCTTCTGGGAGATAAGCGTGAATCCGATCTTCAATCGTGGCTAGCTCATCTTCTTTCACCATGAGTTATCCCTTGGCCGTCTGAGCTTTGTCAAATTGAAGTCCAATTTTGAACACCTTCCCTTTACTCGAAATAAATTCAGCAGGGCATAGCAGTTTTGGGATTTGTACACGCTCAATGAAGAGCGCGTCTACTCAAATAATAAGCTAGGGGTAATTTGAGGTTTGCAGTGAGATGCTGCAGAATTCTGGGGGATTACATTGCGCAACATGTTGAACTTGAAATTCATGTGTAATTTAATCATTCGAAGGTGTGTTGCAGATTCATTATGTTTGCGTTGGGTTTCGCTCACAGATGTAAGGATCGGGCCCGCGAAAATAGAGGCGCCCAGACCACCAAGGTGGTTTAGCGATTTTTTTTTGTAGTATTGCGCATTGTGCGTGATCCCGTTCTTGCTACCGCGAGGAGCATACGCTTAGGCTTGACCAAGCGCAGTATCCTGATGCGATATCGGAGCGGCTCCAACCTAGTGGAGCGCGCCTCCCGCGATCGAACCCATGTCGTTGAGGCGCAGGCGTCTCAAATGGCTTAAATGAGGGGGTGTTGATGGCGGGTAAGCTCAATCTGGAAGAGTTGAAGCAATTGGTCTCAGCGGGCGAGATCGACACCGTGATCGCCGCGCAGGTCGATATGCAGGGCCGGTTGATGGGAAAGCGCTTCCAGGCCGAGTTTTTCGTCGACGGCGCCTGGGAGGAGACCCACTCCTGCAACTATCTGCTCGCCACCGACATGGAGATGATCCCCGTCGACGGCTACAAAGCGACCAGTTGGGCCAAGGGGTACGGCGACTATGTGATGAAGCCTGATCTCGCCACCTTGCGGCGGATTCCCTGGTTGGAGGGGACGGCGCTGGTGCTGTGCGACATGCTGGATCATCACGATCATGCTGATGTTCCGCATTCGCCGCGCGCGGTGCTGAAGCGCCAGCTCGCCCGGCTGGAGGCGATGGGGCTGAAGGCGCTGACCGCGTCGGAGCTGGAGTTCTTCATGTTTCGGGAGAGCTTCGAGGCCGCCTCGGATGGCGGATACGCGGGGCTCACGCCGATCAGCGCCTATAATGAGGATTACCATATCTTCCAAACCACCAAGGAGGAGGATGTGATGCGGGCCATTCGCAATGGCCTGCACGGCGCTGACATTCCGATTGAGAACTCCAAGGGTGAGGCCGACGCTGGCCAAGAGGAGGTCAATGTCCGCTACGCCGAAGCGCTGACGATGGCGGATCGTCATTCGATTATGAAGAACGGCATCAAGGAGATCGCCTTCGCCAAGGGACGGGCGGTTAGCTTTATGGCGAAATGGACGACGGAGGCGGCGGGCAATTCTTGCCACGTGCACCAGTCCTTGGCGCGCGTGGACGGGACGCCGGTGTTCTATGATCCAGAGCAACCGATGGCGATGTCGGAGACTTGCCGACACTATCTGGCCGGGTTGCTGGCTCATGCATCGGACATCACTTATTTTCTGGCGCCCTATGTAAACTCCTATAAGCGCTTCGTTGCTGGCACCTTTGCGCCCACCAAGGCGATATGGTCCACCGATAACCGCACTGCCGGTTACCGTATCTGCGGGGCGGGAACCAAGGCGGTGCGGGTGGAGTGCCGGGTCGGCGGCGCTGATCTCAATCCCTACCTTGCTTACGCGGCCATGCTCGCCGCCGGGATTGACGGCATGGAAAAAAAATTGCCGCTTGAGCCCGAATTTACCGGCGACGCCTATGGCGGCGCAGGGCGGGAGATCCCTAAAACCCTGCGCGCCGCCGCTGACACGCTTCACCAATCGACGATGTTACGCGCCGCCTTTGGCGAAGAGGTTGTGGATCATTACGTCCACGCCGCACGCTGGGAGCAATCGGAATCCGATCGCGTGGTGACGGATTGGGAGCGTCGGCGTGGCTTTGAGCGAGCGTAACGCAATGCAGTGGGCGCATGGCGGGTCGCCCCTGAGAACACTAATCTTGCATGGTATAGGAAACCCTTGATTTTGTGTGGCGTTCGCGGAGCGTCCAGCGCCCCGGTTTGTAAGAGGTGATATGATGGCGATGGCGAGATGCGTGTCTCCGATCGACGGATCTGTCGTCGCGGAGCGGGAGACGATGTCGCTGGAGGCGGCGCGGGCGGCGGTTGCTTCAGCGCGGGCCGCGCAAAAATCCTGGGCCGCACGTTCTGTGGCGGAGCGGGTCGCAGTGGTGCGCGCTGCGGTCGAGGCGCTGGCGTCCTGGAACGATGAGCTGGTTCCGGAGCTGGCGCGGATGATGGGCCGTCCTGTTCGGTATGGCGGTGAAATGGGCGGTGTGAAGGAGCGCGCCTTCCACATGGCCGCCATCGCTGAACAGGCGCTTGCGCCCACCGTGGTGGAGCACAGCGAACAGTTTGAGCGCCGGATACTCCGAGAGCCGCAGGGCGTCGCGTTAGTGATCGCGCCGTGGAACTACCCGTATCTGACCGCGATCAACACCATCGCCCCGGCCTTGATCGCTGGCAACGCGGTGCTTCTGAAACACGCCTCACAAACCCTGCTGGCGGGAGAGCGGCTTTCCGAAGCTTTCGAGCAGGCGGGCGCGCCCGCCGCTGTATTCCAGAATCTGTTTCTGGATCATGACATTACGGCGCAGTTGATCGCTGACGGCTCGTTCGGGTTTGTAAACTTCACTGGCTCTGTTGGCGGCGGTCGGGCGATTGAGCGGGCTGCGGCGGGGACCTTTACCGCCGTTGGCGTGGAGCTGGGTGGAAAGGACCCCGGCTATGTGATGGAGGACGCTGACCTTGAGGCCGCTGTCGAGGGGTTGATCGATGGGGCGATGTTCAACTCTGGTCAGTGTTGCTGTGGTATCGAGCGCATTTACGTCGCTGAACCGCAGTACGACGCATTCGTAGAAAAGGCGGTGGCGATCGTCTCTGATTATGTGCTGGGGAACCCATTGGAGCAGTCCACGACCCTTGGCCCCATGGCCCATGTCCGCTTTGCCGCCGAGGCGCGCGCGCAGATCGCGGAGGCCTCGGCTGCTGGGGCGACTCTTTGCGTTGACGTGTCGAAATTCGCCGATGATGGCGGCGCTTATCTGGCGCCGCAGATTCTCACCAACGTCACACACGAGATGCGGGTGATGCGGGATGAGACCTTCGGCCCAGCGGTGGGAATCATGAAGGTCTCGGGCGATCAAGAAGCCATACGACTGATGAATGACAGCCAATTTGGCCTGACCGCATCGATTTGGAGCGGGGACGCCGAGCGGGTGGCGCGGGTCGGCGCCGAAATTGAAACCGGCACTGTGTTTATGAACCGCTGCGATTATCTCGATCCGGCGCTGTGCTGGACCGGTTGCAAGGACACCGGGCGCGGCGCGGCGTTGTCGGTGCTGGGGTATTACTCGGTTACCCGTCCGAAATCCTATCATTTGAAGAAAGCCTGACCGCATGACCATCCCGTCGATGAATTGGTCCTACCCCACCGCGATCCGTTTCGGCGCCGGGCGGATCGCCGAGTTGCCGGAAGCCTGCACGGCGGTTGGGATCAAACAGCCGTTGCTGGTGACCGACCGCGGGCTGGCTGATTTGCCGATCACCCAGAAGGCGCTGGACCTGTTGGAGGCCGCTGGGCTGGGGCGGGCGATGTTCGCCGAGGTCGACCCGAACCCGACCGATCATAACCTCGCCGCTGGGGTCGCGGCGTTCAGGGCCGGGGGCCATGACGGCGTAATCGCCTTCGGCGGCGGCTCTGGGTTGGATCTCGGTAAATTAGTGGCGTTTATGGCTGGGCAGACTCGCCCAGTGTGGGATTTTGAAGATGTCGGCGACTGGTGGATGCGCGCAGACGCAGACGCCATCGCCCCGAACATCGCTGTGCCGACCACGGCCGGCACAGGTTCCGAGGTGGGACGCGCCGGAGTGGTCACCCGGTCTGCGGATCATGTGAAGAAAGTGATATTCCATCCGAAGGTCCTGCCCTCGATTGTGATCATGGACCCTGAGCTGACGCTGGGTCTGCCCCCCATCATCACCGCCGGCACTGGCATGGACGCCTTGGCGCATTGCCTGGAGGCCTATTGCAGCCCGTTCCATCACCCAATGAGCCAGGGCATCGCTCTGGAGGGTCTGCGGCTGGTGAAGGAGTATTTGCCGCGCGCCTACGCCGATGGCGCCGATCTGGAGGCGCGGGCGGAGATGATGAGCGCTGCGGCGATGGGGGCGGTGGCGTTTCAGAAGGGCCTTGGCGCCATCCACGCGCTGTCCCACCCTGTCGGCGCGCTATACAACACCCATCATGGCGCAACCAACGCGGTGGTGATGCCAACCGTGCTGCGTTTCAACCGTCCGGCGATCGAAGACAGGGTCGCCCGCTCCGCCGCCTATCTCGGGATTGATGGTGGATTTGACGGTTTCTACGAATGGATGATGGCGCTCCGCGCCGAAGTGAAAATCCCGGAACGTTTGGGGCAGATGGGTGTTATGGCGGAGAAGATCGACCAAATGGCCGAGATGGCGGTGGTCGATCCGACCGCTGGCGGCAATCCAGTCCCGCTGACTGTTGAGACAGCGAAAGATCTGTATCGTCAAGCGCTGTAAGGAACCCGTGTGGCTGTCCAGGACGGCGATCGCCAAGGCGCAATGAGGATCGATCATTGCGCCTTGGCGGAAATTACCGGCGACTTACTCCAGTTCAGCCGCCGCTTTCGCCACTGCCGCCTGGGCCGCTGCGACAAGCTCGTTGCCGCTGAGGCCATTGTCGGTGGCTTCTTGGATCCAACGCAGCGTCACTGTGTCGCCGCGGGCGTCGAATTCAGCCATTGCGTCAGCGTCCAGGCCGATGACCTCGCCGCCGGACTTGATTTGCAGATCACGGCCCGGTTGCTCGACTTCGTCCCAGGTTGAGCCCAGGGCCTTCGCCAACGCCATGCCAGAGTTGGCGTCGATCACCGCCTTTAGATCATCCGACAGGCTATCATAACGCTCCTTGTTCATCAGGAGCATGAAGACCGAGGTGCCGAACCGGCCACCCTCGGCCCCTTCAACTGAGTATTTGCTCAACTCGTGCAGCTTAAGTGGGGGGATGATTTCGAATGGGATCAGCGCGCCGTCGACAACGCCCTTTGACAGTGCTTGTGGCAATGCCGGCACCGGCATGCCGACAGGCTCGGCCTTATATTCTTCGATAAGCCAAGCTCCGGTGCGCGACGGGGTGCGGAGCTTGAGGCCCTCTAAGTCGGCGAGGCTGTTCACGGCTTTGTCCTTCATCACCAGCGCATTGCCGGCGTGGACATGGATCAGCAGCGGCTGGACGTCGGTGAAGTCCTCGGCGATCAGGTCGAAGCTGGACTGAATCGCCTTGGTGGTCGCCT
The DNA here is from genome assembly GCA_019634215.1 of Paracoccaceae bacterium. Taxonomy (GTDB): domain Bacteria; phylum Pseudomonadota; class Alphaproteobacteria; order Rhodobacterales; family Rhodobacteraceae; genus JAHQVS01. Next base: position 9,128 of record JAHQVS010000001.1, read on the forward strand.
CGGCGGAGCCGCTGTGGACGCTCGGCAGCTCATATACCTCGGAGCGCGGGAACACGCCCGGGGTGTAGCCGCCCAAGGTCCAGACCACGTCGGCCGCGCCGTCGCGCACTTGGCTGTATAGCTCCGGCGGCTTGCCGCCCATCGCCATAGACGGGAAAAGTTCGACCTTGATCCGGCCCTCTGATTGCTCCTCGACCTTTTGGGCCCAGGGCTCGATCAGTTTCTTGTGGGTGGGGGAGGCCGGGCTTAGGAAGTGATGGACCGTGAGTGTGACCTCTTGTGCTGCGCCAAGCGTTGGTGTGAGCGCAAGCAGCGCGCCAAGGGCGAGGCTGTAGAGCCGCTGGGAGGGAGAAAACATCATGTCACTGGCTCCAGTTCATGGACGTCGGCGTAAGCGCCGTGAATTCCGCGCGAATGCGCGTGTAGGATTTGACGGATAAACCCGTCAAGGGCCAGCGCGAAGCTGCGGCGCATTGGCGAAGAGGTCTTATGAAAGATGTCGGGTATAGGTGTGAAGGGTGATTTGTACGCCTAAGATTGTATATATTTATAACTATTTTTGGAGAGAGCGTGATGGTGGTAGAGAGTGAGATCCTGTTGGTGCATGGCGCGTGGTCTCGTGCTGCCACATGGGACGCCGTGATCGCGGCGCTTGAGGCTTCCGGGCGTCGGGTGCGGGCGATTGACCTGCCAGGGCATGGCGACGACGCCACTCCGCCAGAGACAGTGACGCTCGACCATTACGTGAACCGGATCGTGGAGGCGCTGCCGACTTCAGGGCCGCCCGCGCTCTTGGTGGGGCATTCCATGGGCGGTATATCGATTACCGCCGCTGCTGAACGTGCGCCAGAGCGGATTCGCAAGTTGGCGTATGTCGCCGCTTTCTTGCCGCGTGACGGTGAGTCGTTGTTGGATTTGGTGAGGCAGGGGGAGACTTCGATCCGGTCTGCTGTGCGCCCTGCTCCGATCGAAGGGGCGACGGTGCTCGATTCGGCGTCCGCCGTTGCGTTTTTGTGCCAAGACGCATCTCCGGAGCAGCAGGCGCGGATGCTCGCATTGCTTGGATCTCAGCCGAATGCGCCGCAAACCACGTCCGTAAAGGTCTCCGAAGCCCGATTTGGGCGCTTGCCGCGCGCCTATGTGTTTTGCGAGCAGGACCGCACTGTGCCGCCTCGTTTGCAGCGGGCCATGGTTGACGCCAGCCCCTGCGCCGAAACAGTCAGTTTGCCTTGCGGCCACTTGCCCCAACTCACCGCCGTGGAGGCGTTAGCGGCGGCGTTGTCACGATTCTGAGGGCGGCGGTCGTGGCATGATTTTGAGTGCATAAGGCGGCGGGGCTTGACGTAGCCGCCAGCTCAAGCGCAAACCCTGGCGCGTTTGATCCATGATCGCCGTTCAGTCAGGAGACCGCATGTCCTCGACCCTTCCGCCCGCCGCCGTCTCGCCGCCCGCGCAGGGGCGCCTCGCTGAGATTGCACGTGAGATGCGGCGGTTGGCGTTGGTTGCAGGGGCGGAGACGCTCACCTTCTTTCGGCGTGAGGACCTCACGATCAACGCCAAGGCGGACGCCTCGCCGGTAACATCAGCCGATCATGCTGCGGACGCTTTGATCGTCGCTGGGCTTGGAAAGGCCGCGCCGGAGATTCCTGTGATCACGGAGGAGCGCATTGAGACGCATGCCCAGCTCAATGGGGAGGCGCCAAGCCGCTTCTTTCTTATTGATCCGCTTGACGGCACCAAGGAATTTGTCTCTGGCGCTGGTGAGTACACCGTGAACATCGCTCTGATAGAGAACGGCGCCCCGGTGCTTGGCGTGGTCTACGCCCCGGCCAAGCAGCGGCTGTTTTGGACACCTGAGCCGGGATTCGCAGTCGAGGAGCGAGGCGAGATCGATCCGGCTGAAGTCGGCGCCACCCGGCTGCTGCAAGTGGTGGAAGCTGATCCCGAGGGGTTGCGGGTTGTGGCCTCCAAA
>JAHQVS010000048.1 GCA_019634215.1 Paracoccaceae bacterium
CTCAACCCCGTCATGTCGAGACGTCTCTATACCCGCATCCGCGCGCCTTCCGGATCAAAGAGGGGCGTTAACTGCAGCTTCGCGGGCAGGCGTTCGCCCAGCAGTTCGACCTCCCAGGCGCCGCCCGCCGCGTCAGCGATCTCTTTCGGCACATACCCCATCGCCACCGAGGCCCCGGCATGGTGAGCATAGCCGCCTGATGTGACCCAACCGCGCACCGCGCCGTCAAACCAGATCGGCTCATCGCCCAGCACATCAGCGCTCCAAGCGAGGTCTTGGGGATGCAGGGTGAAGCTCCGCAGCCGCAGCTTCCCGCCCTCGGCTTTCTCCGCCTCGGCGGCTGGTTTGCCGATGAACTCGCCTTTCCCCAACGCCACGAACCGACCGAACCCGCATTCATATGGCCCGTAAATCGGCCGATACTCCCGCGCCCATGTCCCGAAATTCTTCTCCAGCCGCAGCGAATTGAGCGCCCTCGAGCCGAACATCCGCATCCCATGCGGATGGCCCGCCGCCCATAACCGTTCGAACAGCGCACGCTGATATTCCGGCGCCACCCAGATCTCATAGCCGAGATCGCCCGTGAAGCTGACGCGCGCCGCCATCGCCGGGATCGGCCCAATCTCCAGTTCCCGCACCTGCATAAACCGGAACGCCTCGGTCGAAAGGTCTGGGTTGCGACCGCCCTCAGCCGCCGCCGCCAGCACCGCCTGCGCCTTCGGCCCGGCGATGGCGAGACCGACCAGACGCCCTCCCCAGGGCTCAACGGAACAGACGCCCGGATCGCCGGGCTCGCCATCCTCCCAGCGCAACCGCTGATCGAACCAGCGCATATGGTATTCCTCAGCCGAGCCGGCGCCGAGCAGCATAAACCATTCCTCCTCGCCGTCTTCGAACGCCGAGACGGAGAAGTCACCGATCACCTTGCCCCGCTCGTTCAGCATTGGGCACAGCGCCATACGGCCGGCCGGCGGCAGACGGCCCGCCAACACCCGATCGAGCCACGCCCGCGCCCCCGCGCCATGGACCTCATATTTGGCGAAGCTGGAGATCTCCATCATCCCCACCCCCTCGCGCACGGCGCGGCATTCGGCGGCGACATGCTCGAAATCATCGGAGCGGCGGAAGCTGAAACTCTCCTGCGCCGCCTCCGGCGACGGCGCGTACCACAGCGGCGTCTCCAGCCCCCAAGCGTCGCCCATAACGGCGCCTTGAGCCAGCAACCGGTCATAGACAGGCGTGGTCTTCAGCGGCCGCGCCGCCGGCAGTTCCTCATTCGGAAAGCGGATGCGGAACCGGCGAGAGTAATTCTCCCGCACCTTGGCGTTGGTGTAGGCCAGCGTCGCCCAATCGCCGTAGCGCGCGACATCCATCCCCCACACATCCGTCCCCGGATCGCCGTTAATCATCCATTGCGACAGGCACAGCCCGACGCCGCCGCCCTGGGAGAAGCCCGCCATCACTCCGCAGGCGACCCAATAATTCCGCACCCCTCGCACTGGGCCGATCAGCGGGTTGCCATCCGGCGCGAAGGTGAACGGCCCAATGATGATTTGCTTAATGCCAGCGTTCTGGAACGCGGGGAAATGCTCAAACCCAACCTCCAGGCTCGGCGTGATCCGGTCGAGATCCGGTTGCAGCAACTCATGGCCAAAGTCCCAAGGCGTCTCTTGCGGCGACCACGGCTTGCCCGCTCGCTCATAGGTGCCCATCAGCATGCCGCCGCGCTCCTGGCGCATATAGATCTCGCCGCCAAAATCGATGCAGTGAGCCACCTCCTTGCCGGTGCTCTGGTTGATCTCGGCGACCTCCGGCATGTCTTCGGTCAGCAGATACATATGCTCCATCGCCAGGATCGGCAGCTCAAGCCCCACCATGCGCCCGCACTCCCGCGCCCAGAGCCCGGCGGCGTTGACCACATGATCGGCGTGGACCATCGCCTCTTCGCCGTCCTGGAGGCGCAGATGCAGGTTCCAGGAGCCGTCGGCGTTTTGGGTGAGGTCCTCGACCTTAGTGTGGGTGTGGATCTCCGCCCCTTGAATCCGCGCCGCCTTGGCGTAGGCGTGGGTGACGCCGGAAGGGTCGAGGTGGCCGTCAAGCGGGTCCCAGAAGGCGCCGACGAATTGGCTTTCATCCATCAATGGAAACAGCGCTTTGGCCTCGGCGGTCGAAATCACCTCGGCCTCAAGCCCCAGATACCGGCCCCGCGCCACCGCCGTCTTCATCCAATCCAAGCGCTCCGGCGTATCCGCCAGCATCACCCCGCCGGTGACATGGTGGCCCGTCGCTTGGCCGGAGATCTCTTCGATCTCCTTGTAAAGCTCGATGGTGTATTTCTGCAGCTTGGCGACATTCGGGTCGCCGTTCAGTGTGTGGCAGCCGCCAGCGGCGTGCCAAGTGGAGCCGGAGGTCAACTCCGAGCGCTCGAACAGAGCGACGTCGCTCCAGCCGAATTTTGTGAGATGGTAAAGCACCGAGGCGCCGACGACTCCGCCGCCGATCACCGCCGCTCGCACATGGGTTTTCATTGTCGTCTCTCCCGACTGCGTCTGGGGCTTCTCCTGCGCCGATCAGCGCATGATCAGCGCGGTAATACCCGTGCGAGAGCGACGTTTTTTGGTGCGATTGGGCGGCGAGAAGCCAAACGCCGCCTCGCCTGCGCCCCTCGGCGAGCAGGCCGTCTTGGTTAAAGCAGGATGGCCGGCGCGATCATTGCGAGGATGGCGGCGCCGCCGATCCAATAATGATCCTCTCCCAGTCGAAAAGAGAACATCGGCGCGCCAGCGGTCCGGTGCGATGGATCGACGCCGACATAGGCCAACGCATAATCGGCGACCCCAGCCAACCAGCACGCCGCCATCACCAGGCGCATATTGATAAAATAGAGAGTCAGCTCAAGCGGGTTCCGGCCTAGAGCATTCGTCATGATCATTGTCTCCATTAAACGCTCCCGGCGGACGCCAATCTCTTCTTGACGGCGGGAAGCGCTGGCAGATGTTGCGTTTCGATGATCTCGCGCCCGGTTGAATCGACAGGCGCGGCATACACGGCATACTTGGCGCGAGTACTGGCGGTGTCACAGGAAACACCGCAAGCGCCGGAAAGCTGCGCCCTCCACTTCCCGGACAATCGTTGCGTATTCTACAGAGGTATTCCGGTGAGCGCCCGGCGAATAACCGGCCCGCCCTCACCAAAGCAGGCTTTAGGTCCCCGCCCCCGAAGCGATCTCCATAGGCCGCATCCGGAAGGCACGCGGGTCGGTGCGGGATGGGGCGGGCTCGCCATCGACAAAAGCCTCAGCCACGAATACGTTCGGCGCGTTCATCGCTGGCTTTGGCGTAAAGCGATGGCACAGCGCCCGCCCGGCGGCGACAGCGAACGCCGCCTCTTCCCTTAACTCTAGCCGCGCCGCCTCGATCAGCGACAACCCGCCGCCGCTCGCCTGGGCGGACAGGCCAATGCTTTGATGACACAGCGCGCCGTCGCGCACCTCGTAATCGCCCCGCATCTCAAGCCGCCCACCGGCCTCCAATGGCCTGATGATGGTGAAGCTGCCCGTGTCCGGCGCATAAACGGTGCGCTCGGCGCATTCGGCGGCCGCCTCGCCGGAGATCACGCACCGCATCGGCAAACGCGAAATCAAATCGGTCAACGCCCTATTTGACAAAGAGCCGTCCGCAAGCGCCAACGCCGAGAGCATTTCGGTCTCAATCGGCGCCGTTTCCGCATTGGCGCTGGGCGAAAAGTCGGCGAGGACAGCCCCGTTCAACGACGACATTTGAATGGACCCGTGAATGGCCCTGGTTGGCGTGAACGCCTGTGTCGGCGCTGGCCGGATCGAGCCGGTTTCAAACTGCTCGCCGCAAACCTCGTCGATCACCGGCCCCATCGCCGCAAAAAAACCGCTGGGCGCGGCCGCGGCGGCCTCGAACGCCACCTCCCGGCGCTGGCGGCAGCCATTGCTGATCTCGAAAGTGGCGAGGCCGGCGAAGCCCGCAACCGGTGCGCCAGAGCCCGCCGCCGCCGCGCCCGTCTCGTCGAGATTCAACGACGCCAACACCCCAATATCGCCGCGCCCGGCGGCGGCTTGGCGCAGTGCGGACAGCACGCCGTAAACATCGACCTGCGACGGTAGGGCGGAGAGCGTTGACTGCGAATGCTCGAACGGCGCCGCGCCGCCAAAAGCCTCCGCCCCCGCCACGTTTTGCTGCACGGGGTCCGCAGAAGGGCTTTTCGCCTCCTGGACCGACACCACCAAGGCGGTGATGGATATCCCGACCGCAGCGGTGACCGCCATAAACAGTTTGGATGCGCCGCCGGTGGATTTCCGAGTCTCCTGCGGCTCAGAAGCGGCCGCATCCTCTTTCATTGAAGCCGCTAGGCCTTCGTCGTAATCCTCAACCACGCCGAGCGCCTGTGCCCGCGCATCATCTTGCCCCTCCGTCACGACAGAAGCTTGGAGAGCGTCGGCGTCATCCAGGCCGTCCACCGCCTCGGCGCTCTCCGCTTCCCAAATCGGCGGGCCTTCTGACAGCCCTTCTTCGGCGCCGCCCAGATCATCCAGGTCCAAATCCACCGGATCAGAAACCAACTCCTGATCGCCACCATCGGCCCCGCGCGCTTCGGCGGAGGCCCCGAGCATATCGTCATCCGGAGCAGACGCCGCCGTACGGGGCGAAACGCCCTCAGCATCACCAGAATCCCGGCTAGCCCGGGAGGATAAAAGAACTCCACGCATTTCAATCGGATCGAGCCCGTCGACGACCTTCAACAACCGCCGACACTCCGGCGGGGTGGCGCCGACTCGGCTGCGCGCGGTCAGCCCAGCAACATATTTGGTGAACAGACGCGGCTCAGCAGCCACTTTCACTGTTGACGCATCAACCACCCGCTCCTGTCCGGCGTCTCGGCTCATCTCTCGCGCGCTCCTGGTTCAAAACTTGTTGGGTGTGAACCTGATGGCGGGGCAGTTACGAAGATGTTAATAGAAATCTCTAGTATTTAACAATGCAGCCCAATTTTCAGCAATATTCACCTAAAAATCACCTTAAAAATACATATGTAAGATAATTTATATACTATAGCATGACAGCATACACTTATTGTCGCCAAGATCGTTAATAACGAATAAGCTCGGGAACTGGGACATGTCCCAGTATCGCAAGATTCAATACACTAAAAGTCGGTCGGTGCCCCGCCCTCTTCTTTACGTCGGGCGACAAACGCCTCCAACGCCCCGCGCGCTTCATCCGGCATCGGCGGCGCTGTGAAGCTGTCAATCAACTCTCGGTAGACTTTATGCGCCCGCTGCGGCGCCTCAACCGCGCCCGCCTGCGCCCAAGCCTCATAGTTGGACCAATCTGAGAGGAATGGGCTGTAGAACGCTGTCTTGTAGCGCTCTTGGGTGTGCGCGCAGCCGAGGAAATGGCCATTCGGGCCGACCTCACGGATCGCGTCTAGCGCCAAGTCAGCTTCCTCGACCGAGACCGGCTGCAAATAGCGCATCACCTGCTGAATCAGCTCACAATCGATGACCACCTTCTCCATCGAGGCCACCAAGCCACCCTCCATCCACCCGGCGCCGTGATAGACAATATTGGCGCCAGCGGAGATCACCCCCCAAAGCGAGAACACGCTCTCCCAGGCCGACTGCATGTCGAGCGCGGTTGCCGCGTTGGTGTTGGAGGCGCGCAGCGGCAAGCCGTAATACCGCGCCATCTGCCCGGACATCTGCATCGCGCGCATATATTCAGGCGTGCCGAACGCCGGCGCGCCGGACTTCATATCGACGTTGGTGGTGAAGGCCCCATACACCATCGGCGCGCCGGGCTTGATCCACTGCAACAGCGCCACCCCCGCCACCGCTTCCGCCGTCTGCTGCGCGATCGCCCCCGCCAGAGTCACCGGCGCCATCGCCCCGGAGAGGGTGAACGGCGTCACCACAACCATCTGCCCCCGCTTCACCGCCCGCATGGCGCCGTCCAGCATCGGCCAATCATGCTTCAACGGCGATGAGGAATTGATGTTGGTGAACATATGCGGGCGCTCCGCAAACGCCTCCTCCGTCTGGCCCGCCGCCAATCGGACCATCTCCATCGCGTCCTCGATCCGCTCCGATCCCAGCGAATATGCGTGCGTGACCTTATCACTGAGGGTCAGCATGTCCGACATCGCGTCGAGATGACGGATGGAGGAATGCACATCGACCGGCTCAACCGGATAGCCTGCGTGAAGATGAATGCAGGGAAAGCTCTGCGCCAGCATCAGCAGCTCGCGATACGCCTCCTGATCTCCGACCCGCCGGCCGCGCGCAAGATCCGAGACGTTCGGTGGGCTCGCCACTTGGGTGAACACCACATGATCGCCGCCGATGGAAATGCAGCGTTCGGGGTTGCGCGGCGTCAACGTGAATTCTGATGGCGCTTTCGCCACCATCTCCATCACGAACTCACGGCGCATCTTGACCCGGAAACCGTCCGGCTCAACCACGCAACCCGCGCGTTTCAGCTCCGCCACGGCGTCCTGATTCAAGAAATCGACCCCGATCTCCTCCAGAATCCGCATGGCGGCGTCGTGAATGCGCTCAACTTGCTCTTCAGACAACGGCTCGGTCGGCCGATCCAAGCGACGCGGCAAGCTCCAGGGGGCGAGATTAGGGCCCGTAGGCCTCGGCTTGGCCTCGCGTCCGCCGCCACGGCGCCGGCGGCGCGCGCCCGCAGCCGCGTCAGTTCCTGCATTCGCCGCCCCGGCGGCAGGCTCGGTGGCGTCGGTCATGGCGCGGCTCCCTATGTATGTTTTTAGGTTATAGGCGATTTGAGCATGAATCGCCGCCAAAACCTGCCGCCAAAGCGTCCGATATCAGTCGGAAATCGGCGATCCCGGCTCTGAAGCCGATGCGGGCGGCTCCGGATCACCTTCAGCCGCCTGACGCGGCCAAAACAGCGCCAACGCCATCCCCGCAATCACCGCGAGCAAGATAATCCACCGTTTCACGCCCCACGCTCCCTCAGCCCTGTCCGCTTATCGCCTTCTAACGGCTTTATATTTTAAAGCATGATCCAAAGCTTATATTCGCAAGATTTCCGGTAAACCGCCAATATCCGGCAAAATCACATCCGCTTCCGTCGCCAGCAGCTCTTCCTCCGCCGGACCGGTCAGCACGCCCACCGCCGCCAGCGCCCCTGACGTGTGAGCCAATCGCAAATCAAGCAGACTGTCGCCGACCATCACCACGCTCTCAACCGCCACCCCGGCGGAATGCGCGAAGGCCCGCAACACCTCAGGCGCCGGTTTCGGCGGATACCCGCTGTCATAGCCGGAGATAAATCCAAACGCCGACAATGCCCCGGCTTGCGCGAGATGCCGCCGCGCTGGCGCCTCCCCGTCATGGGTGGCGACGCCCAGCGCCATCCCCGCCGCCGCCAGACGCGCCAGCAGCCCCGGCAAGTCCGCCACCGCCGTCGCCATTGACGCCTCGGAGGCCGCCTCGGCCTGATCGTTCAACCACCACTCCAAATCAGCCGCCTCCCGGCCCGGCAACAACGCCGCCCAGGCCTCGGCGATCTTGTCCGCCGATCCGGAAACCAGTGGAGAACCAGGGAGATAGCGCTCCGAGGCCAAATCATACCCCCCCGCCTCGGCCAGCGCCGCCGCCATCTCAGCATCGCCTTCGGACAGCTCCCCGATCACCTGGGCCCCCAACGGCCCCCAGCTTTTTTGAAAGTCAAACAGCGTGCCGTCCTTATCGAACAAAATCGCCCGCGCCCGCCCGAAATCCGGCATCGCCCCCGCTCCTTCAGCCTATGTCGCCTCCCTCGCTACCCCAGCCCGTCACGGGTGACAACGCGCCCGCACCCTGCGATCCTCGTTGCTGAGACCCCACGAACCCATCGCTCAGAAGGGGTAAATGGATGCCCGAGACGCCGACCATATCAGGCCATTACACCGGCGCCCTCGCTGACGGCGCGGATCTTACTCAGAAAATCATCAATGCTCTCAATGCATTAGGCGTCGACCAAACCGCCATCACGCCACAAGACCTCAAACCCGTCGACGAATTCCACATCGGCGGGGCCGAGGCCACCCGCGCCCTGCTCGACCAATTGCCGCTCACGCCAGGGGCCAAGCTGCTCGACCTCGGCTGTGGTCTCGGCGGAACCGCCCGCCAGGCCGCCGCCGCCTTCGGCGCCGAGGTCGAAGGCGTCGACATGACCCCAGCCTATATCGGCGCCGCCCAGCGCCTGACCGAGCTTGTCGGACTTGGCGACAAAATCCGCTTCCACATCGGCGACGCCCTCAATCCCCCGGTCGCGCCAGAGAGCGTGGATGTCGTCACGCTGCTGCATGTCGGCATGAATATCCCTGATAAATCAGCGCTTTTCGCCGCCGCCGCCTCCCGCCTCCGCCCTGGCGGAACCTTCGCGGTCTATGACGTCATGCGCATCGGCGACGGCGACATCGCCTACCCCGCCCCCTGGGCGAGCACCGCTGAGATGTCCCATGTCGCCCGTCCCGAACAATACCGCGCCGCCGCGGAGGCCGCCGGTTTCACCCTCTCCGCGACGCGCGACCGGGGCGCCTTCGCCGTTGAGTTCTTCACCCGTCTCGCCGCCCGCGTCGCCGAAACCGGCCCGCCGCCGCTGGGCGTCAATCTGCTGATGGGCGAGACCGCCGGCGCCAAGATTCAGAACATGGTGGGGGCGCTGAAATCTGGCGCCATCGCCCCGGTGGAGATGATCCTGACCAAATCCTGATCCCCCGCCCTGATCCCAATCCCGGCCCCCCGCCCCGGTCCCCTACCGGGCGCGCCCCAGCGCTTGGCGGTTCACCGGTTTTTCCGCGGAAAAAGGCGGACGCCGCCGCTCCAAAACCATGACTCCGCACCGTCCATCCGCGCACCTTTCCCGCCACGCCGCCGCCCTCCCCCGCGCGTCAAGTTGCGCCGGGGCGCGGAAGCCGCTAGGTCGAATAATCTCGCCCGCATCCACCCAACGGGAGGCGCCGACCATGGCCGACAAACTGCCGCATGAAAAAGGGTTCCACGTCTCCTGGGACCAACTGCATCGGGACAGCCGCGCCCTCGCCTGGCGGCTTGACCGGCAAGGCCCGCTGGAAGGCGGCAAATGGCGCACGGTGGTTGCGGTGACGCGCGGCGGCATGGTCCCGGCCTGCATCCTGGCCCGCGAGCTTGACATCCGCGTCGTCGACTCCATCAGCGTGAAATCCTACGACCACCAAACCCAATCCGAAGCGGTGGTGCTGAAAGCCCCCGACCCTGGCGTCGTCGGCGAGGGCGAGGGGGTGCTGATCGTCGACGATCTGGTTGACACCGGCCGCACCTTCGAGCTGATCCGCGAGCTGTACCCCAAGGCGCATTTCGCCTGCGTCTACGCCAAACCCCAGGGCCGCCCCCTGGTCGACAGCTTCATCACCGAAGTCAGCCAGGACACCTGGATCTTCCTGCCCTGGGACATGGCGCTGATGTATGTCGAGCCCTACAGCGACTCCAAACGCTGAAGGCGCTGCAATATCACTCCACGCTTCAACACGGCGGTGTCTACTAGAGCCTTTTCAGCAAAACTGCGTGCGGTTTTGCGGTACGAAAATACGACAAAACAAGGAATTAGAATCTTTGGCGTGAACGGGAGTTCATGGAAAAGGCTCAAGTGGATTCCTGTCAGCCATCGAATGGAAAGCTGCTTTTCTCGTCGGAAGGCGGCGCAGCCGGATGTGATCCCTAACCTAGATCAGCCCGGATTGCGGCCGCGATTGCATTTGCGGCCGCCTCGCCTGCAGTGTGAACGTAAACACTTTCACGATGGATGAGCATCACCGTCGCAGCACCGTCAAGCAGCACGACAATCTGACGCGCAACGGTTTCTGCATTACGCACAGCTCCGTCATTCAACACTTCAACTAACCAATTCTCGAAACGCTTCTTATGTGCTGCGCCGGCTTTGACGGCGGGATGGCCCGGCGTGCTCGCAAGTTCCGCAATCGTGCGGAGAAACCCGCAGCCTCGCCACTTCGGGCGGCTTGCTGCAGTGGCGAAACCATCGAAAATGCCGCGAACCTTGTCACTTAGATCGCCGTCCGTGTTGTTGAACCACTTTTGGTACAGAGCCAGGGTCGGCTGGTCCTGGGACTCGAGATAGGCGGCGACGAGTTCGTCCTTGCTCGCAAAGTGATAGTAGATCGTCTTCTTCGTGAGACTGGCCTTGGCGGCCACCGCATCAAGGCTCACGGCGCGTATCCCCTCGCCGTAGAATAGGCGCGTCGCGGCATCGACTATTTTCTTACGCGTCTGATCTCCGTCCCTTGGCATCTGCGCAAAGTATACTGTCTAGTGAGTGTACACAAGTGTTCCACTGGCTGTAGCGGTTAAGCGTTCGTTCGTGAGTAAAGGGGTCTCCATGACGGATCTTGTTAAGCAGGAATTTCGTGGCCGCGTGGCGCTGCTCACATTCAATCGGCCAGAGAAACTTAATGCGCTGAGCTACGGCTTGATCGACATGCTCATGAGAGTGCTGGACCGGATCGAAGACGATCCCGCCGTGCAAGCTGTTGTGCTGACTGGCGCTGGCGAAAAGGCATTTTCGGCTGGTGCTGATATCCACGAATTCTCGGAGAGCGTGAAGGAAGGCCCCGACGCCGCCGTAAAGTCTTTCGTCCGCCGTGGCCAAACATTGACTGCGCGACTAGAAGCGTTTCCGAAACCCATTATTGCGGCAGTCAATGGCATTGCATACGGTGGTGGTTGTGAAGTGACTGAGGCATGCCACTTAGGAGTTGCGAGTGAACGAGCTCACTTCGGAAAGCCTGAAATCAATATCGGTATTCCTCCGACCTTCGGTGGCACGCAGCGCTTGCCGCGACTTGCCGGCCGCAAACGGGCACTGGAATACTTGCTGACCGGTGATCCTTTTAGCGCTGAGCGTGCGCATGAAATGGGGATCGTCAACAAGGTGGTTCCCCACGACGAATTGATGCCAGCGGCCTTCGAACTGGCCGAGCGGATTACGCGGCACTCGCCTCTGGCGGCGGCCCGGATCATCACGGCCGTAACACGCGGCCTAAACGGAACGATATCCGAAGGGCTTCAGATCGAGAGTGAGCAGTTCGCGCGCATGGTTCCGACCCATGATATCCGCGAAGCGCTTGACGCCTGGATCGACCGCCGGCCGCCAAGCTACAAGGGGCGATGAAAGATGCCCCACACAAGTCTCGCGAAAGAAGATTACGTCACATTCCGCGACAACGATCGCTCCGGTCCAGTCCACATGCTCAACCTCATTCGCCTGCGCGAAAAGGCAAATATACGGATAGCGTTGCGGTACATGGGTGAGGCGACAGTGGTTAGTCCGCTCCTGGCCCGTCTAAGCCCATTGGAGCTATTAGGCTAATCTCGACAACAAGGCGAAACGCTGCTGTTTACATCACAAGATGAAACAGGCGGATGTGAGCCTTGCCATATAACACGTGAGGCCGGGTATATTATCCTCGGTTGATGTGGATTGTTGTCTGAAGCTTTGCGCCAGCGGCGCATTCAGCAGCTTTCAGCCGAGCCGCCAGCCGGGAACCACCGGGCGGTTTCAATCAGGGATGAACGGCCCAAACAACGCTCCTCTAACGAACAACTCGGCTCGACTCACTGCGCCACAGACGATACGGGCTTACCTGAGTGTTCAGCTCCAAATTGACGCGCTGTGGACGTTTTCTCAATAAGGGCGACAGATGCATATTCACACAGCGTTTTTCTGGCTTTGGCGGACAGCGCCCGCCGAGCAACGCAAAATATTTGAAGATGGTCTAAATCTGTTGGCGAGCGATCCAAATGTCGTCAATCGAAGCATTGGCAGCCCGGCGTCAACCAATCGAGACGTCGTCGACAACAGCTACGACTATGCACTTGTTCTACATTTTGAAAGCCTTGACGCGCATAACGCTTACCAAACCGGCGAAGCGCATCAGCGATTTCTAGAGCAATGCGCTGAAATGTGGATTCGTGTGCAAGTTTACGATATTTCGACAACTGTAGATCGCTAGCTCTCCCCGTACATCTGCTTGCCTCGCCGTGCGTGACAGCCGGAGACAGCCCTTCCCCGCCCAATCACTTAGGTTGGCGCGGCTCTGCTACTTTCATGCTCTATCGGATGGTCTTGGCGCTAAATCGCCTCATGTATTGCCGCAACCACAACGACTTCGATTAGATAACCAGGTTCAAGCTGCACCCCGACGCAGGCGCGCTGTGGCCAATTCTCTTGTTCCCCAATCCAGTCAATCCACACTGAATCCATCTTAGATTTATTTGAGATATCACTCAGATAGACGGTCGCCTGCAGCAGGCTATTTTTACCGCTTCCCGCCATTGCAAGAACCCGCTCCAATTCTAGCAGAGTGTTCCGCGTCTGATTGGCGATACCTTCCGCACAATCAGGATCGATTGCGACCGCATAGACAAGGCCGCCCGAGGCGACCGCGCTACAGCGGCCTTCAGCTCCTCCTGGAACACGCAGCATCATCGCCCTCCTGATGCATTCACTCAAGCACGGCGCGTAGATATCTACCCATGCGTCAACACCGTGGTGTTGACGCGCGTAGGTGTATCCGTTTCCGCCCCGCAGCCGCCATCAGTTTCGGCTGACTATCTCCAACACAGAGCCGGTTTCTGATCTTCCCACATCTCGCTTGATATCCGCGCCCTCAGCGCGGGCGACCGAATGCCGCCCTCGGGAATCCAACAGGATCTGCGATCTCTGGCGGCACGTCAGCCAGGTCAAAAAATATGCCTCCAGCGGAAATCCTGATCCCCTTCTTTCTCGCCACAGCGGCCTTCGCCTTCATGCCGGGGCCAGGGATGCTCTACGCCGTCGCCCAGACGGTCGCCTTGGGCCGCCGCGCGGGATGGTGGTCAGCAATCGGCTTTCACCTTGCTGGCTGCTGCCATATCGCCGCCGCCGCGCTTGGCGTCTCGATACTCCTCACAATCCTGCCGGCGCTCTTCATGACGATGAAGCTGGCTGGCGCGGCATATTTAATCTGGATGGGCGTCAAGTATTTGAGATCGCCAGCCACCTGTGGATTGGATGACGCCTCGTTGAAGCATAGGACACATGGCAGAGCGCTTTTCGACAGCTTTATTGTGGAGGCATTAAATCCAAAATCCGCATTGTTCTTCTTCTTGTTTCTTCCGCAGTTCACCGACCCAACGGCCGCCTTTCCGCTGTGGCTCCAGATTGCGGCGCTCGGGCTCGCCGCGAACATGATCTTTACGGTCTCTGACGGGATTCTTATTGAAACCTCCCAGAGGATTGTTCGACGCCTCGGCGCCTCAGCCCGAGTGATCTCCTGTCTCCAGAAAATAGGCGGTTGCCTTCTCATCGGCCTAGGGTTGCAACTGGCTCTGAGCCGCCAGCCATGACGCCTTCGTCCCTCCAGGCCACTGTGGCTCTTCCCCGCTGTGGAAATTGGTACAGCAAGGAATTCTCGCCGACTTACGGCCCGTTCTGGCGCAATCTGGAGAGAGGGGCGCGCCAGCTATCGAGGGGATATTGGCCACCTCACAGGCTATCAGTCACAGCCAGATGTGATCCGAAACAGTTGAAAAATTTGGAGCTTATTCTCCCAAGAAAAGGAAGCGCCAAGAGAGTTCCGCCGGCACTATAAATCGTTCTGCGCAGTGTTTCGTCAGGCGCCTAGTGGAGCAACCGAAACAGATCGAACCCGATCTGTTTCGAAATTTGCGCAACCAAATCAAGAGCTTAGTGGTTGGCGCGACGGAGCCTTCCGTCGCAGTCGAACCACTAGCCTGGGTCTGGCGATGCAAAGCACCCTAGACCAACCTCCGGCAACGACGCCGCCAAACCATCCCATCCTTCAAACAAATGCGGCCGCCAGCCTCGAGTCCGCGCTGAGTCTACGTTGTTCGGCTTGTCATCAATGAAGAACAGATCCCCACCCGCCACGCCTGTTCGCTCCTCAACCCATGCATAGATACGGGGGTCCGGCTTTGTAACGCCGATGCGGCACGAGATAACTTCGGCGTCGAATTCTCGAAGCACTGAATAGCGTCCTCGTGCGATCTCAAATGCATCATCCGAAAAGTTTGAGAGACAGCACACAGGTATGCCAGCTGATTTGAGACGCCGCAGAAAGTCCCCTACCTCAGGGATCGGCGCATAGCACATTTCAGTCCATCGATCCCACCAAGGAAGAATTAAGTGTGCATCCTCAGGATAGAGTTCCGCCAACGCTGCAACCTTGCCTCTTAAGTCACCACTCCGAGTCGCATCGAGATTCGACGACGGCAGGCCCGTGCGGGAAAAGAACGCGGCTCTTTCTGCTTGATCAGGGATGAGTCGCCGGTACAGACGGTCCGGGTCCCATTCGACCAGTACCCGCATTACATCGAACACGACCCACTTGGGCGGCGCCTCCTTGCACATATTGCAGCCCCCTCCACGCGTTTGCCGAGGATGTCATGACACCAACAGAAAGCCGCGACAGCTTAGGTGCTGAACAGGCACATGCCATTGGGCATGTTGGGTGAAGTTTTGTCTATCAATGGCCAATGTCAGCATTCTTTCACAGAGAGGTTTCTCGGTTTACGCTCAATAATTGAGCATAAAGCGTTCCCTCGTTGACGCTATCGAGACGAGCTGCACATTTTCTCCTGTGAAGAGAAAGCTTACTCAGTTTGGCAAAACGGCACGAGGGTGGTCGGTGAAACAGCATATCGAAACGACTGCGCAAGTTGAAAGCGACAGAGCGTCGTTGACATCAACAAGAACTCTAAGAATCTTAAAGCTGTTAGGCTCATCAGGCACGCCAATTTCGATAGCGGAAATTTCTCAAACCATGTCGATTGAACGGAATGCTGTCAGGCGTTCTTTGATTTCTTTAGAAAATGAAGGGTTTGCTTATAAGATTCCAGGAAAAAACCGGTATGCCATCAGCCGCAGCATTCTTTCTCTGCTGAATAAAAACACCACTTTCGGCGATGCCTCGAAAATAATATTAGAAAATCTCACGTTGGCGAGTGAAGCTGTCGGATTCCCCTGCACATTTGACACATTAGAAGCAAGCAGCGTTGTGATTGAGAAGATTATTGACCCCAATAATGAAGAAGAATCTTTAGAATACGGAGTCGGCAGCATAATCCCCATTCACTGCTCCTCAGCCGGTCGAATGATGATTGCTTCAAGGTTTCAAGATATTGCTGGAACCTTACCTAACAATTTTGAAAGGTGTACGGACAGAACTTTGACAGAAAAGAGCGCTGTTTTTCAGAAAGCAATGACTGAATACGATAGAGGCTACGCATATGCCCAGGATGAATGGATTGATGGTGTTTCTTGCACTGGTGTGGCAATATCTGGCGCGAACAACAAAACTCTAGGTGCAATCTGCGTCGGGGGCCCAACCTCAATTCTTACGCGTAATCTCTCAGCTGAAATTGGCCCATTCCTTTCGAAGGTAATATCACCACTTATCTCACGAAAACTACAAACAACAAGTCGATAGTATTTTTAATATATAAATGAAGTCGATCGAATTTTAGTAATTTCTCACAGATATCATCAATAATCTCGCTCACAATATGAGCGTGAATGCTTTTAAGTTGCATTACGCTGACGAACAATTATTACTTTAGTAAATATAATTTATAACACAAAGATGCTACGGGTTTGCTGTCATGCCTAGAAATGCCACTCCAGAAAACAAAATAGAGCAATTTATCGGGAATTATCACCGTGAAGTGATGGGATCTTTTTATTTGGAAGATGAAAATCTTCCCAATTACCCAAATAGAGAAGAAAGATCTTACGCGATTTCAGCCGCCAAATCACGGCTAATTCGACAAGTATTGAAACATAAATCACAATCTTTCCATGAAGTATTGGCAAAACTTCATATTTGGCGTCTTTTATATTGCGATCTTTCAGATGGAAATGAAGTGAAATCCGACACAATACTTGTACTTTCGGCTATTGAAGATATGGTATCTTTGGTGGGCAGCCACTCCAATAGCGATATTTAAAAGCAGTCAAGATCGAAAGTATCTCCTCCGTTCCGAACAAATCCCCCTTTGCGGCCAATGTTTCAGCACCTAATTCCGCCTCGTTGCCACCCTTTGCCCTGTCACCAGCTCTACCAATCACATCCCCCTTGACAACCGCACGCTCTTATGGGAATATATTCCAGGATCAGAAGAGTCCCCCTCATCTACGCGCAATAGCCACAGGGCTTGTGCAACGACCTCAACCACACACGTAAGGAACGACGGCGTCCCCGCCGCCCTGGCCGGGAGTCCGCACGATGAACATCCTCCTCCTCGGCGCCTACGGCCTGATCGGCGCCGAAGTCGCGCGGCGGCTCCAGTCTGATGGCCATCGCATCACCGGCCTCGGCCGCTCCAAAACCGCCCTGGACGCCCTCCCCATCCTCTCAAACACCATCGTCCGAGACCTCGCCGACCTCACCACCCCCACCGCTTGGGCGCCGCTGCTCATCAACATCGACGCCGTCGTCAACTGCGCCGGCGCCCTGCAAGACGGCGGCGGCGACACGCTTGAAACCATCCACCATGCGGCCATCGCCGCCCTCGCCAAAGCCAACGCCGAAGGCCCCCGCGCGAAACTCATCCAAATCTCCGCCTGCGGCGCCGCCCCCGACGCCTCGACCGCCTTCATGCGCACCAAATCAGCCGGAGACGCCGCGATCCGCGCGGCGGACGTCGATTGGTGGATCTTGCGCCCCGGCCTCGTCATCGCCCGCAGCGTCTATGGCGGCACGGCCCTGCTGCGCCAACTCGCCGCCACCCCCGCAATCCAGCCGATCGCTTTCCCCGCCGCCCCGATCCAATGCGTCTGGATCGACGACCTCACCGGCGCCGTCGCCCGCTGCCTCAGCGGCGACATTCCCCCAGGCTTCGAGGCCGACCTCGTCGAACCCGCCCCGCGCCCCTTGGCCGACGTCGTCGCCCACACCCGGCACTGGCTCGGCTTCCCCCCAGCCCGGCGCCTCATCCCGCTCCCCAACTGGCTGACGAGCGCCGCCGCCTGGGCCGCCGACCGCCTCGGCGCCCTCGGCTGGCGCTCCCCCTTGCGCACCAACGCCATGAACACCTTGCGCTACGGCGTCACTGGAGATCCCGTCCCTTGGAGAGCCCAAACCGGCGCCCCGCTCCGCAGCCTGGAGCAAGCGCTGGCGGCCCACCCCGCCACCGTCCAAGACCGCCTCCACGCCCGCCTGACCCTGCTCGCACCGCTGTTCATCGCCGGGCTCGCGCTATTTTGGCTGCTCTCCGGCCTGATCGGCCTCGCCCAACTCAGCGCCGCAGCCGCCGTCCTCACCCGCGAGGGCTGGCCCGACGGCCTCGCCCGCGCCAGCGTCGCCGCCTGGTCGATTATCGACATCCTGCTCGCCATCGGCCTGACCATCCGGAAGTCAGCCGCCCGCGCTGCCGAAGGCATGTTCGCCGTCAGCCTGATCTACCTCGCCGCCGCCACCCTGATCACCCCAGCGCTCTGGCTTGACCCGCTCGGCCCGCTGGTCAAGATCCTGCCCGCGCTGATGGCGATCCTCACCGTCCGCGCCCTATTGGAGACGCGCTGATGGACCGTAAGTGATGGATCTGGAGACGCTGCTGCGTTGGCTGCATGTGCTCGGCGCTTGCGTTCTGCTGGGCGCCGGCGCCGGCATCGCCTTCTTCATGGTGATGGCCCAGCGCCTGCGCGATCCGCGTGTGATCGCCGAAATCGCCTCGATCGTGGTGATCGCCGACTTCCTGTTCACCGCCAGCGCCGTCATCGCCCAACCCATCACCGGCTATCTGCTGATGCGCGAAATCGGCTGGAGCCTCACCGACGGCTGGATCACCCTCTCCCTGGCGCTCTATGTCGCCATCGGCCTCTGCTGGCTGCCAGTGGTGTGGATTCAGATCCGCCTGCGAGACCTCGCCCGCGCCGCCGCCGACCAATCCGTCCCCCTGCCCCCGGCCTATCACCGCCTCTACCGCATCTGGTTCGCCCTCGGCTTCCCCGCCTTTGACGGAGTGCTGACGATCCTGTGGCTGATGCTGGCGCGGCCTGAGTTTGGCTGACAGCCAAGTTGGCGTACGGCGGGCAGGTCGCCAATTCAAATAATTCTATCTGCGTTTTCAGAATCGATTGACCCGACGCACAAAACCCAAACATCACTCGGTAAATTACTTGAGAGGATAATTTGAGCCATGGGCAGAATAGTTTCAAACTCGGATTCCACTAACTGGGTCACGTATCTCCAGGAAATCGTATATTTTGGAAGAAATGAGATTTCTCCAATCGCCTACCCGTATCGAAGGCACGACTTTCTCCCTCTACTCTCTGGTCTCGCCCCTTTATCACGAGGCGACTGGCCAATTCACTTTCAACGGCGCTGAAATTGAGGGCGATAGTATCGTCAACGCGGTTTCAATCGCCAACTCGATAGGCGAGGACTCCGTGGTCGAGATCACCGACGCCGAGGTCACTTTCGCCGGTCTTGGTGACGTCGATGCCCCCTCCTATCGGGACGATAGCCTAGAGCCAATTCCAATCAAACTGATCCAGTTTGATTGGAAAAATTGGCGGAAAAACAAAAATCTAGAGCGCATGATGTGAGCCTTTGCGCGCGGAATGCGCTCTAGAGTTTCCTCGGCGGCGAAGCGAGCGACATCTTCATCGGCGGCAACCGCAACGACGACAGTCGCGGCGGTAGCGGCTGGGACCAGC
>JAHQVS010000049.1 GCA_019634215.1 Paracoccaceae bacterium
CACACCACCGCAACCCGACCAAGGGTGGGATCCGCTTCGCCCTCGACGTGGACCTGGAAGACCACAAGGCCCTCGCGGCGCTGATGACCTTCAAGTGCGCGCTGGTGGAAACCCCCTTCGGCGGCTCCAAGGGCGGGCTCTGCATCGACCCGCGCGAGTGGGAGCCGCATGAGCTGGAACAGATCACCCGCCGCTTCGCCTATGAGCTGATCAAGCGCGATCTGATCCATCCTTCCCAGAACGTTCCAGCGCCGGATATGGGCACTGGTGAGCGCGAAATGGCGTGGATCGCCGATCAATATCGCCGGATGAACACCACCGACATCAACGGCGACGCCTGCGTCACAGGCAAGCCGCGCTCCAAGGGCGGCATCGACGGTCGGGTCGAGGCCACCGGACGGGGCGTGCAATTCGCGCTTCAAGAGTATTTCCGCCACCCCGACGACGTGGCCGCCTCGGGCCTTTCCGGCGGACTTGCCGGTAAAAAGGTGATCGTGCAGGGCCTTGGAAATGTGGGCTATCACGCTGCGAAGTTTCTGGAAGAGGAAGACGGTTGCGTGATCATCGGCGTCGCCGAACGCGATGGCGGTGTGGTCAACCCGAACGGAATCAAAATCGAGGAGCTGCGGGCCTGGATCGTCGAAAATGGCGGGGTTAAGGGGTTTCCCGGCGGGCAGTATGTTGAGGATGGCGCCTCGTTATTGACTCAAGAGTGCGACGTGCTGGTTCCGGCGGCCTTGGAAGGCGTGATCAATCTCGGCAACGCACGCGAGATCAAGGCGCGAGTGATTATCGAAGCCGCGAACGGGCCGGTGACCGCTGGGGCGGACGCGATCCTGCGCGATGGCGGCATCGTCATTATCCCGGATATGTACGCCAACGCTGGCGGTGTGACGGTTTCCTACTTTGAATGGGTCAAGAACCTCAGCCATATCCGCCTCGGCCGTATGGAGCGCCGCCGCGAGGAGAGCCGCCATCGGTTGCTTCTCCAGGGCATCGAGGAGATTACCGAAAAGGATTTCCCGACTGAGATGAAGGAAGCCTATCTCTCAGGCGCCTCGGAAATTGACTTGGTGCGTTCGGGTCTCGACGACACCATGCGGGGGTCGTATCAGACCATGCATCAGGTTTGGCGCTCACGCTCGGATGTGCCTGATCTGCGCACCGCCGCCTATCTGGTGGCGATCGACCGCATCGCGGCGAGTTACGCTTCTTTGGGGATTTAACCTTAAAATCCGCAAGTTTTATATGTGTTTTTAGCTGAGGTGCAGGGCTGCTTTGTGTTGCAAAGCAACCCTGACATTGAGAAACCGGGCCTTCGCGGATCGACTGCTTGCCTGTTTGTCGTCTTCTCACTGCTTAAAATTGTTATGAAGCATCCCGACGGAGTGCCATCGAGTCGGGGGCGAGTATGTTAGTAAGCGTTAGTACCGTTGAGGAAATCACCGATGGGGGCTGCGGCTGTATCGCTTGCGGCGCTTTACGCGAGGCGGGGGCGGCTGTTGAGAACGTGATGCCGGCCGCCGGTTCCGGCGCCACGCTTGAGCCAGACGCGCTCCAGGCGCGGGTCGACACGATGTTATTTTCGTTTGTCGCGGGCCGAGACAGCATTACCAATCCCGAGGATCCGCCGTTCGAGCTCAACTATTGGTTCGGCAACCGGCCAATACCAGGGCGGGAGGATTTTTTCGAGCCGTTCAGCGGGTATCGCGCCTTCTCCAGCGTTGAGCGGACGGTGTTCAACAGCGCCCTGGCTGATATCGAAGCCGTTATCAATGTTGACTTCACCCAGGCCGGCCTCGCCACCGCTGATGTTGGCTTCTTCAAGGTCGATAGCTTCGGCTCGATTGATCCGCAGAATCGCTTTGCAGGCTTTGGCGGCGCTGAATTAGCGGGCGGCGACTGGAGTGGCGCGGCGGTGTTTAAGTCGACCTACGATATGTCGGAGCAATCTTCATATGACCTGATGCTGCATGAAATTGGGCATATGCTCGGTTTGAAGCATCCCGGAAATTACAACGGCACGGAAGACGGGCCGTTTCTCCCGGAAAACGAGGACACGGAACAATACACGGTGATGTCCTACAACGAGGCCGAGGATGATATTCAACCTGGCGGCCTGATGCTGTACGATATCGCCGCGCTACAGGCTTGGTGGGGTCCGAATTTGTCGACCGGCGCTGGCGATGACCGCTACTTGCTCGAAGATTTGTCTGAGCGTCGAGTAATTTGGGACGCGGGCGGGACCGACACTCTCGCCGTGTCCGGGGCGGCGGGGCAGGTAGTGAATCTCGGCGAGGGGGAATTCTCGCAATTTGACGGCGCGGAGATTCTGGCTATCGCGTATGGCGCGGAGATCGAGAACGCCGAAGGCGGCGCCGGGGCCGACGCCTTGATTGGAAATGATCTCAATAATCACTTCGCGGGAAATGGCGGCATCGACCTCATCGACGGCGGCGAGGGCTCCGACACCCTGCGGTATGATTGGGAGAGTGGTGGGCGCGCCATCGCCAATCTCGCGACCGGGATTACTGTCGACCGCAGCGGCGCGCGGGATCAACTCACCAGTATTGAGAACCTCACAGGCGGCGACGGCAATGATCTGCTGTTTGGCGACGGAAACGACAATGTTCTCATTGGCATGGCGGGTCTGGATAAGCTGAACGGCAAGGACGGGGACGACCGGATCGAAGGGGGTGCTGGCGACGATGTTTTGGTTGGCGGCGGCGGCGCGGACGTCATTCTCGGCGGTGCGGACAATGACATCATTGGCGGGCGCACAGGTGATGACGATATTGATGGCGGCGCTGGGGATGATGTGATCGTCGGCCAACTCGGCGACGACCAAATCGGCGGCGGCGACGGCGCGGATAAAATCAATGGCGGTGTTGGCGACGACATTTTGCGGGGTGGGGCGGGCGCGGATCAGCTCTTGGGCCGATCCGGCGATGATCAGCTGTTTGGCGGCGCAGGGGATGACGCCCTCAATGGCGGCACTGGGCTGGATCGGCTGGAAGGCGGCGCCGGCGACGATCTGCTGATTGGCGGGGCAGATGCTGATGTGTTCCTCTACACCGAGGAGGGATTTGGCTCGGACGCCCTGGCGCGCTTCAACACCGCCATGGACCGCATCGGCATCGAGCTGGACTTGGAGCCCGCTGGTTTCGCGGGCCTCAGCATCAGCCAAGAAGGCTCAGACACTTATGTCCGGTTCGCCAGTGGCGAGTTGCGTCTGATCGGAGTCGAAGCGGCGGAGGTTACGTCCGAACTATTCGATTTCATCTAAGCACCCAGATCCGCATGCGCGATTTATGACGAAACGGCAGGCTGGAAGGCGCGCCCCTCTGGCCCGTCCGCCGCCTTTCCATCATGGATTGTTGACGGTTAAAGCTTCAATCTGAGGCAGGTTTAGATCCGCATCACCCAATCCAGGGCCGGGGTTGCCGGACTCAACATAAGTTAACGGGATAGCGATGCTTACGTCGGCTTTGCAGGCTGTGACGGGCGAGTGGTTAGGATTGGTGCTGGAGATGTGATCGTCGATTTTTTCGGCTTTTTCTGATTTTCGCACGCATCTAACCCGGTAAGGGTGTGGAAGCGCCCAGGGCATAATCACATCTTTATAAATGTCTGCTGTTTGATGTGTTTCATTTTGAAGCATTATTTCAAATGAAAATATATTATATGGAATTTCCATGCTGGATCTTGGCTGAAGTGTGGCGAAACATAGGCCGCACACGCCCTATAGGTTTTCCTAAATAGGGATATTGTGTGATTTACTGAGTCTGGATACTTCCAAGAATTTGAATTTGATGATTTGTTGATCACTCAACTCTGAAGTGTTTAGACAGTCTTAGCCCTTGAGCTTGGTAGTTGGAGCCGATGTCAACGCCGTAGAGCGTGTCAGGCTGCTCCAGCATGGGCTCATAGACCAAGCGACCGACGACTTGGCCGTGTTCCAGCACAAACGGCGCGTCGTGACAGCGCACTTCCAGCACCCCGCGCGCGCCTGCTCCGCCGGTGTCGGCATGCCCAAAGCCGGGGTCGAAAAATCCGGCGTAATGCACCCTGAACTCGCCGACCACGGCCAGATAGGGCGTCATCTCGGCGGCGCAATTCGGCGGCACGTGCACCCGTTCACGGCTGACCAGGATGTAGAAAGCCCCTGGGTCGAGAATCACCCCACGCGAGCCATGAGCGCCCAAAGCGCGCGGGGTGAGGGGGCTCCAGAAATCGG
Organism: Paracoccaceae bacterium; assembly: GCA_019634215.1. Taxonomy (GTDB): domain Bacteria; phylum Pseudomonadota; class Alphaproteobacteria; order Rhodobacterales; family Rhodobacteraceae; genus JAHQVS01. The sequence goes on from JAHQVS010000049.1 coordinate 4,238, forward strand.
CTGGATCGTAATGGTTGATCTTGTCGAGGTCGATCAGCCCGGAATGCCGCCGCGCGCGGTATCCAACGGGCTCGCCCTCTTCGCCCTCCAGGTCAACGCTGAAGCTGAGGCCAACCGTCGGGTCGATGCCAGCGCCTTCGCCCCCTTGATCTCCGCCGATGAGCGCTTGATCGCGTTGGAGCGCCGTCAGTTCCGACGGGGTGAAGGATGGCTGACCGAGGCGGAAGCGAATCTGATTCAGCCGGGCTCCGGCCCTAGCTAAGACGCTGAAGGCGCGGGGCGAGATCTCGGCGTATAAGGGGCCGTCATAGCCAGCGTCGACCCGGTCGAACTCAACCCCGTGATCGGTGATCAGCCGGGTGAACACGTCCAACCGGCCAGTGGAGCTTTTGGCGTTGGCGAAAGCGGAGACGTCGTCAGGCAAGCTTAATCGCTCTTGCAGCGGCACGACGTAGACGCAGCCTGTCTCCAACGCGGCGCCGCCGCTGAGATCGATCTCATGCATTGCGAAGTCGCGCAGGCGTTCCGCGACCGTGGCGCGGGCGCCGGGCAGGAAGCTGGCTCTGACCCGGTAAGCCTTATGGCCAAGGCGTAGATCCAGGCTCGCCGGTTGCACCTGGGCTTGGATGATCGCCGCCCCGCCTTCGGCGGGTGCTATTCGAGCCGCCTCAATCAACTCACGAATTGTTTGAGAGGGCAGCACCCCAGCTGAGCGGCGCGTCTGTGCGCCATGTTGCGCTGTCGACATGATCTTCCTCGCACTGGCCCGCGAACCCGCCGCCCTTGGCGCGACATTTTGTCGGCGTTCCATGAAGAAGGCGTCTCGCCAGTGGTCGGGCCGGCGGGATTCGAACCCACGACCTCATGCTCCCCATGCATGCGCGCTACCAAGCTGCGCTACGGCCCGACATCTGTTGCGAGATCGCTGATATAACGCCGCCCGCGCTTTGGCGCAAACGCTGTCTACCAAGAAATGCAATGGGCTTGGAAGCGCGTGGGCCGTATTGGGGTGTGCAGTGTACGGCATGCGCCTACAGGTTGAACGAACGGGCGCTGTCGCGCCCGTTGACCGTTGCGGGCAGCGGCGTTCGGTTTCTTAGGCCCTGCCTTTGGATGCAGCGGCGCTTGGCGAAGATCGGCGCGCCGGCTCGCTGTCCTCGTCATCGTTTTCGCCTGACGGCTCAACGCCGTTGATCCGATCCTTGAGCACATGGCTTGCACGGAAGGACAGCACCCGCCGTGGAGTGATGGTCGCCTCCTGGCCCGTTTTCGGGTTGCGTCCAATGCGCTCGGCCTTCTCCCGCACTTCAAACGCGCCGAAGGAGGAGATTTTCACCATCTCGCCAGCCACCAGCGCGTCAGCAACATGCTGAAGCACCGTTTCAACCAGCTCGGCGCTCTCGTCTCGCGAGATCAATTCCGGCGGGTCAATCTGTCGGTTGCCAACATTGAGACGGTAAATGGCGTCCGCCAGGTCCGCTCTGGTAAGTGTCTTGTCGCTCATCCTGTTCTCGACCGTGTGTCGTTTCCCCTATTGGAGCTATAATCTCCTTGGAGCGCACGTCAATCAGCTTTGCATTTCAAACAGTTGGATGAGCTGAGTTAAGGGAAAATCGGGCTGATTCGTCGCGGCTCACCACCGCATCAGCGCAGCGCCCCATGTCATTCCGCCGCCCATTGCCTCCATAAGCAGCAAATCGCCGCGTTGAATGCGCCCGTCGCCGACGGCGGTGGCCAACGCGAGCGGTATCGAAGCGGCTGAGGTGTTGCCATGCCGGTTAATGGTGATGACCACTTTTTCGCGCGCGACACCGAGTTTTTTGGCGGCGCCGTCGATGATGCGCAGGTTGGCCTGATGAGGGACGAGCCAATCGACCTCCTCACCGCTGACGCCAAGATCGTCCAAAACTGTTTGCGCGGTTTGGGCGAGATTAACCACCGCGTGACGGAACACGTCGCGCCCCTCCATCCGCAGATGGCCGGTGGTTTGGGTCGAGGACGGGCCGCCGTCGACATACAGCAGCTCTTTAAGATTGCCGTCGGTGTTCAGGTCGATGGCGAGAAGGCCGCGATCCTGGACACGCCCGTCGCCGGATTCAGCCCGCAGCACCACCGCCCCAGCGCCGTCGCCGAACAGCACGCATGTGGAGCGATCGGTCCAATCCAGAATGCGGGAGAAGGTCTCAGCGCCGATCACCAGCGCGGTTTTGGCCAGCCCGCTGCGCAGATAGGCGTCGGCGGTGGTGAGCGCGAAGATAAAGCCGGTGCAGACCGCCTGCTGGTCGAAAGCGGCGGCGTTTTTGGCGCCAAGCCGGGCTTGCACCGTGGCGGCGGTGGCCGGAAAGGTTTGGTCCGGGGTGGCGGTGGCGAGGATGATCAGGTCAAGCTCTTCCGGCGCGACGCCTGCGTGTCCGAGGGCGCGCTCGGCGGCGATGGTGGCCAAATCCGAGGTTAACTCTCCCTCGGCGGCGATGCGCCGCTCTTGAATGCCACTGCGTTCTTGGATCCATGAGTCCGAGGTATCGACCATTGTCGACAGCTCCTCGTTGGTCATAATCCGCTCCGGCAGATAATGACCACACCCCAAACAAACCGAACGCGTGACGCTCATCTTGAACCCGCCGTTAGATTACTAGAACTATCCGCAGCCGAGCTTTCACCATCGAATGCGATTTTGGCAACCTGTGCCGCGACGCGTCCGGCGATGTCGCGTTTGGCCAAACGGGCCGCGAGATCGATGGCTGAGGCGAAGCCAACGGCGTCGGCGCCGCCATGACTTTTCACCACAACGCCGTTCAGGCCCAAGAACACGCCGCCATTGACCCGGCGAGGGTCGACGCGGCGTTTAAAGCCAGCGAGCGCCGGGGCGGCCAATAGCGCGCCGAGGCGGGCGCGCCAGCCCTCTGAAAGGGCTTCACGCAGATACCCGCCGATCAGGCTTGCGGCCCCTTCAGCGGTTTTAAGCGCGACATTGCCGGTGAAGCCGTCGGTGGCGATGACGTCGGCGTCCCGCTCCGCGATGCGGTCGCCCTCGATAAAGCCAGTAAAGACGAAAGGCGCGTCCGGCGCATCGGCCAGAAGGGTGAGGTGCGCCGCCGCTGCGTGCAGCTCCGCCCTGCCCTTATGCTCTTCGACGCCGACATTGAGCAGCGCCACACGGGGTTTCGGCGTGTCCAACACGATTTTAGCGTATTCAGCGCCGAGCAGCGCCGCGCTGACCAGATCGCGGGCCTCGCCGCGCAGATTGGCGCCGACGTCGAGCACAACATTGTAGCCAGCGGCATTGCGGGACGGCCAGAGCGCCGCGATCGCAGGCCGCTCTACAGCCGGGGCGGCCTTGAGGCGCACCAGGGACATCGTCATCAGCGCGCCGGTGTTGCCAGCAGAGATCGCAGCATCCGCCTCGCCAGCGCTCACCGCATCGAGGGTGCGCCACATGCTGCTGCCGCGCCCTCGCCGCAATGCGGCGACCGGCGCTTCATCCATGGTGATGACGCTGTCGCAATGTCTAATCGCCGCCCGTTCCGCCAGCTCGACCGGCAGATGCGGGGTGAGGCGCATCTCATCGCCAAACAGCAGCACACGCAGATTGGGGATCGCAGACAGGGCGCGCGCGACACCCGCGACCACGATCTCCGGTCCGCGATCTCCCCCCATGGCGTCGACGGCGATCACCGGAGCCGCCGCTTCCTTAACAAGGGTCTCAGAGTGCGGCGACCTGTCGATCATTGGAGTCACGCGGTGTCGGCCTCGGCTGTCAGCGGCGCGCCGCCGCTTGGGGCGTGCGCCGGGCGAACATGGGGCGTGTGAACGCCGTTGTCGACCTCAGGCCACGCGCGCCGCGGAATTTGGCGCGCAGAACGCGTCAGGCCGCGTCTTCATCGTCGTCGTAGGCCTTATCCACCACTGAGACAACTTCGCGACCTGCATAATGTCCACATGAGGCGCAAACATGGTGTGGCCGCTTCAACTCACCGCAATTAGAGCATTCTTGAAATGAATTTGGGTTTAGCGCGTCATGGGCGCGCCGCATATTGCGCTTTGAGCGCGTCACTTTTTTGCGTGGAACCGCCATTGTCGTTCACTCCGTCGTCCGCGCCGCGCGCGGCGGGTTTGTTCCTTCTATGCGCGTTGATATGAAAAAGGCGACCCTATTCCGGCTCATGAGCCGGGATCGACCGTTTCTCCGCCCAGACGCTCTAAGCGTCCCGCGCCATTCCTGTATCTCAATCGAAGACGCGAAAATACTGACGCGCCGCCGCGACGCAACCACTTTCGCGTTCTTGTCTGTTCACACCGGCGCATCGGCGCCTAAGCGACGCCTTATGGGTCGTTTTCGTCCTTACGGGAAGGTGGTTTTTCGGCTGAATCGGGCGGGGCGTCGTCGGTCGCGTCCATGCTTTCGCGCAGGGCCGCCAGGCCGGCGAAGGGTCTCAGCGCCTCGTCGGTCAACGGCGCGACGCCGGGTGGGCCGGCGAGGGTGGCGTCAAGGGCGGCGTCAGCGGCGCGGGGGTAGGGGTCAAGCGCGAGCGAAAGCGCCTCGACCGCCGCCGCGCCAAGGTCGATTTCCGCGCCCAAAGGCTCTGGCGGGTCGTCATCCGCCTCGGGATCTACGCCAAAGGTTGCATCGTTGATCGCTGCGTCCGCAGTTTGCCCCGCCGCTGCGTTCGGCGACCAGACATGCGCCATCGCCTCGGAAATTGCCGCTGGGGTCGGCTCCAACGTGACGACGCAGCGTTGAGCGACCTGGGCCTCCAGCCGCCCGTCGAACCGCCAATCGCTGCGACCTTCCCGCGCCAACGTTCCGGTCAGGCGCATCGAATCCACCGCCTCCAATTCAAGGAATTCGGCGATCGCCGTCCGCTCCGCCAGGGAGGCTTCCAGAGAGACGGCGTGATCCCGCCCGCTTTTTGCCAAGGCCTCCACCTCATAAATATGCTTAAACGGGATATCCGCTTGAAGAATTTCGCCGTCTATCGCGTCGCGCGTCACCGTCGCCCCCGTGTTTTTTGCTGCTGTTAAGGCTATACGAGGCGCGCGCGCCGCGCCTCGCCTGATAGTTCGCCTTGGCCGCGACCAGAAATATGGCAGCCCGCGTGAGAGATTGTATAGAGACAAGCCAAGTCATCCGCAGAAGGAGCCTCGCCGTATGCGTCGCCGCCTCCGTTCCCCCATCCGCGCCTGGTCCGGCGCCGCCAATCTCACCGCTTTAAGTCTCGCCGCCGTGTTGATCGGCTGTTCGCCGACAACCCACAGCCACGGCTATACGCCGAGGTCGGCGGAGTTGGACGAAATCGCCATTGGTCAGGACACCCGCGAGAGTTTGCAGAAGAAGCTCGGCCGCCCGTCCACCATCAGCGCATTCACCGATGATGATTGGTACTATATTTCGGTGAAAACCGAGACACTGGCTTTTTATAAGCCCGAGGTCGTGGATCAAACCGTTGTCACTGTCACCTTCGACGAGGGCGGCCGGGTGAGCGACGTCAATCGTTTCGGCATGGAGGATGGCCAGGTGGTCGACCTCATCACCCGCACCACGCCGACCAGCGGCCGTAAGCTGACCATCTTGCAGCAGATCTTCGCCAATGTCGGCCGGTTCAACACCGAAAAAGCCACCAGCTCGACTGGGGAAATCGGGCGGGGCCCGAATAGCCCTTGATGTGACAAGCCGCCCTTCCGCCGCCCCGTTCCGGCGCCGCGGATCTCCGGCATTTTGGTCGCATGCCAGATCAGCGCCAGCGCCGCGATCGAGAGCAGCGGGGCCATCGCCAAATTGACGGCGGTCCATCCGAAAATATGCATCAGCGCGCCCGAGCTGAGCGAGGCGACGGCGACCGCACCGAACACGCAGAAATCATTAAAACCCTGAATGGTTCCGCGCTCTTCGGGCCGATGCGCCGAGGCCAGCAGGCTGGAGGCGCCGATAAAGCCGAAATTCCAGCCGAGGCCGAGCAAAATCAGAGCGAGAAAAAACCGCTCCAATTCAATGCCGGTCGCGGCGACCACGCCGCAGGCGGCGAGCAGCGCCAGTCCGGCGCCGATCACGCGCCCATGTCCGAAACGGCGGATCAGCGCGCCGGTGAAGAAGCTCGGCGCGAACATCGCGAACACATGCGCTCCGATCACTGCGCTGGCCGCCGCCTCGCCATAGCCACAGCCGACCACCGCAGTTGAGGCGGCGGTCATCACCAAGCTCATCAGCGAATAGGTGACCATGCCGCAAAGCAGCGCAAGCCTGACCACCGGATCGGCCAGGATTTCCTTGAGCGGGCGCCCCTGCGCGCCGCCTTCCCGTTGACGCGGTGGGCGTGGAATATCGATCAACATCAAGGGGATCGCCCCAACCAGGTTCAACCCGATCAGCGCAGCGTAGGCCCCCGCGAGCGGAACTGGCGCCAAGGCGTCCTTGAAGCCCGCCCCGATCGCTGGCCCGATAAATGCTGCGAGCAGGCCCCCGCCGAGCACCCAGGAGATCGCCGCCGGTTTAAGCGCGTCCGAACAGGTGTCCGTCGCGGCGAAGCGGAACAAGTTCTGGTGGGCTTGATACACCCCCAAAAACAGCGAGGCCCCGAGAAACAGCGGAAATGAGCCGACCATGATGGCGTAGGCCCCGAGCCCTCCACCGAGCGCGCCGCAGAGCACCCCGATCATGAAGCCGGGGCGCCGTCCGATCCGCCCCATTAACAATGAGATTGGCTGCGCCGTCAGCGCGCTGGCCACAACCATCACCGAGATCGGCGCCGTCGCCCAGGCCGGGTCCGCCGCCAGCATCGCCCCGACCAGCGGGCCGAAGGTCATATGGATCAAGAGCTGTCCGCTCAGGATCGCCTGCGCCCCGAACAGCGCCGCCACATTGCGGACCGACCGCCGATCCATACGGGCGGGGGCGTCAGACTCTATGTCGGCGGCGGCGGTCATGTCGGGGGTCCTTCACGGTGAGGAAGCCCCCTTCTACGCCTTGGCCGCCGGCCTGCAACCTATATCGCCGGCCTCACCGGCGGCGCAGCTTCAACGGCATGCCGCCCTTGGGCCGCAGCGTCATGGTCAACACCGGGGTTGGCTCATGCCCTACCTTGGGGGCGACTTCGAACCGGGCGACCAGGGTCGCCAGGATGACCATCGCCTCCATCAGGCTGAAATTCATTCCAATGCAAACGCGCGGCCCGGCGCCGAATGGCAGATATAGGTATCGGTCTCGCGCCTGGACCCGCTCAGGGGTGAAATGGTCCGGATCAAAAGCCAGAGGCCGTTCCCAATACATCTCGTGGCGATGCAGTGCGTAGATTGGCAGAATCACGGTGTCTCCGGCGCCGATTTCTCGCCCCGCCAGGATGTCGTCGGCCCGCGCCTGCCGCCCGAGCATCGCCGCAGGCGGGAACAGCCGCAGGGTCTCATCCAGGATTTGACGCAGATAGGGCAGCTTAGGCAGATGCTCGGCGGTTGCGGGCCGGTCCCCGATCGCTGCTCGCGCCTCAGCCGCCGCCCGCTCTTGGATCTCCGGCGCGTGCGCCATCAAGTACAGGGCCCAAGTCAGCGCCAGCGCGGTGGTCTCATGCCCGGCGATGATGAAGGTGAAGAGGTTATTGCGCAAAGTGGCGTCATCCATGACGCGGCCAGTCTCCGCATCGCGGGCGTCGAGCATGTAATCGATCAGATCATCCCGGCGCTCACCCGCCTCATAGGCGGCGCGGCGGTGGGCGATCATGGCGTCGACCATGGCGGTGGTGCGGTTCATCACCCCCCGATTCATCAGCTCCGCCGGGCGCGGCATCCAGGTCGGGGCGTTCAGGATGTCCAGAAAGGAAACCCGGCCGATGGTGTTGATATAGCGTGCGATCTCTTCACCGACCTCATGGCGGTCAAGCGCGCCATCCTGCCCCCAACGTCCGCCGGAGAGCAGCGCGTCGACCATGACCTCAAAGGTGGCGGTGACCATTTCCTCCATAACGCAAGCGACGCCGACGCCCTCGAAGCCGCGCGCCACCACCGCGTCCAGCCTGTCCGCCGCGCGACTGGCCGCGCCCGTCATCATTGGCGACAGGGCGGTCATCTTACGATGGTTGAAAATCGGCGCTGCGGCGCGGCGTTGCCAACGCCAATCCTCGCCTTCGGCTGTGAAGATCGACGTGCCGACCGCTGGTCTCAGCAGCCGTTGGCTGATCTTGGATTTCGGATAATTCTCAACATTGTCTAGCATAACCCGCTTCAGCGCCTCGGGCTCCATAACCATGTGCCAGCGCACCACGGTTTTGCCGGAGACGATCGGCAACCGGTAGGCGACAGCTGGAATGGTCTCCAACACATTGCGCCCGGCGGCGATGGCGACTCTTGGCAACGACATCGGCTGTTTCACCGGCCTGATATGCGCCGGAAAAAAGGCGCCGGCCTTGGGGCTGGCTTTCGGTGCGCTGATTGCGTTAGTAGTATGCATGGTGGTCTCCGCGATGCTGAATGGCGTTTTCGGAGTGCTGGCGCGAAATATTATATCGTTTATACACATTGCTAGTGAGCCTCATCGGCGGTGCGCGCGTGCGCCAGCGCGTGTTAAAGCATGTGTGGAGTAGGGGTCGATGCGTTCGATAGTGCTTGGTTTGATCGTTTGGGGCGCTGCCGTGATGTCTGCTGGCGGCGAGATGAGCAACTGGCTCCTACAGGTCGGCGACATGGCTGGGTGGTCCCAAGAGGCTGCGTCTCCGCAGGTGGCGCCTCAGGAGGAGGTCCAGACGGTCGCGGGCGCTTATGTAAGGTAATGTAGGTAACACCGCCTGTTATCACCAGGGCGAGCCTAGCCGTGCGCCCCAGGCGCTTGGGGAAGCGCCTTTAAGGGCTCTGTTATAGCCCTATACACTAGTCAAAATAATTAAATTGGGGCGATCGTTATTCAGCGGAGTCTTCTGGCGTGGAGTCATTTCCGAGGCTGTGGGCTTCGCCCGGAGCTTGATCGGCCTGCTCTCGCGTGCGCCGCGCCATATGGTCAAGCACCGCGTTGGCGAAGCGGGCCTCCTGGCCACCGGTGAAGAACGCCTTCGCCACGTCGACATATTCGTTGATCGCCACTTTGTACGGTACATCAGCGCGCGCCAGCAGCTCATAGCCGCCGCATCGGAATATCGCGCGCAAGGTGGGGTCCACGCGGCCGAGCGGCCATTTTTCCACCAACGCGGCGTCGGTTAGTTTGTCGATCTCCGTCTGCCGCTCAACCACACCGCGCAGCAGATCGCGGAAGAGCGCGATATCGGCCTCGCGATATTGCGCACCCTCGAGTTCGGCCCCGATGAAATGGGTTTCGAACTCGCCAATGGTCTCTTTCCACGTGGCGCCGGTGATCTCCATGCGATACAGCGCCTGCACCGCCGCCAGCCGCGCGGCTGATCGGGCCAAACGCTTATCCTCGCGGCGCTTTTCGTGGGGCGGTTGATCCTCGGACGATTTATCTGGAGATGTTCGGCGAGGGCCGTCGGCGCCGCCGTCGCCGTCATCAGATACGGAGACGGGCGCGGCGTCGAAAGATGCGGTTCCTTGGGCGGTCATTGACGAGCTTGTCTCCCGAAAACGGTTCAAATGCCTCTGACGCCGGGCGCGGCGATCAGGAAGCGGTGGTGGTGGGGCAGCCGCCGCTCGGCGCGACGACTTCGGGAGGGGGTAGTTGCCATTGCGGCGTAGAATCGCGACGCCGATGGGGAAAGGTTTACGCCATTAAGATGTGTTCGTCATCCGGCCTGAAGCTCGGTGTTCGCCCCCCGAATCGCCGAGCCAGAGCGATCAGATGCAGACAGGCCCTGGCGGCGTCCCCGCCCTTGTCCTGACCTTGCGGATCGGCGCGGGCCTCAGCTTGCGCCATGTTCTCCACCGTCAACACACCATTGCCAATCGCGACGCCATGCTCGATTCCAAGCAGGGTCAGGCCGCGCGCGCTTTCATTGCAGACCAGCTCGTAGTGGCTGGTTTCGCCGCGCACGACACAACCAAGAGCGACAAACCCGTCATAGCGGCGGCTGTCGGCGGCGAGGCGAATGGCGGTCGGGATCTCCAGCGCCCCTGGCACCGAGAGGCTATCAACGGCCGCGCCCGCCTCAACCAGCGCGGCGCGGGCGCCCGCCTCCAGATTGTCCGCGATCGCGCCGTAATAGGGGGCTGAGATAATCAGCACCTTAGGGGCCGGATCAAACTCCGGCGGCGTCAAAATTCGGCGGTCTTCGCTGTCAGCCATTAGGGCGCTCCTCGAACGTCAGGCGGAAGTGACGCCAAATCCAGACTAATCAGACAATGCTGTCACGCAGGCGGGCGACATAGCGCGCCAGCACGTCAATCTCAAGATTGAGCTGGTCTCCGGGCGCTAAGTTTTCGAAGGTCGTCCACTTCTTGGTGTGCGGGATCAAATTGACCCCAAATCGGGCGCCGCCCTTGTCGTCGGTGACGTCGTTCACCGTCAACGAGCAGCCGTCGAGCGACACAGACCCCTTGGGAGCGATAAACGGGGCTAGGGTCTGCGGCGCGGTCAGCGTCACCCGTGTGCTGTCGCCCTCTAGGCGAGTCTCCGCCACCTCGGCGACGCCGTCGACATGGCCGGCGACGATATGGCCGCCCAACTCGTCGCCAACCTTTAACGCCCGCTCCAGATTTACTCTGCGCCCAGGGCGCCATCCGCCGAGGGTGGTCTTGGCCAAGGTTTCGGCGGAGACGTCGACCGCGAACCAGCCTGCGGCGGGGTCTTTCTCCACCACAGTGAGGCAAACCCCGGCGCAACTGATCGAAGCGCCCAAATCTACGGCGCCAAGGTCATAGTCGCAGGAGATTTTCAAGCGCGCGTCGCCGCGCCGCTCGACTTCAGCGATTTGACCGATATTCGTAACTATCCCGGTGAACACGGTGAACCTCCAAGCGCGCAGTGCCATCGGAACCCGCCGCCGCGCGCATGACGGCGCTTGATCCTCAACGGCGCATCCCATAGGCGGGCAAAGCCGTTTGCGTAGGGCCTTCTGTAGATGATTGCATCCAAAATTGCGGCCTCCTCGACCACCAAGCGCCGGTTCTGCTTTTTGCAGGGGCCGCACGGGCCGTTTTTTCCCGAGCTGTCGGACGCCTTACGGCATTTGGGGCATGAGACCTTTCGTGTGGGCTTTAATGTCGGCGACGCGCATGAATGGGGCAAGCGCGAGGGATACATTCCTTTTCGCGACCCGATCGAGGTTTGGCGCGAAGGGGTGGCCGATCTGCTTCAGCGCGAGGGCGCCGAGGATCTCGTGATTTATGGCGACGCCCGCCCCTATCACGCCGTTGCGGTGGAGGCGGCGGAGCGTCTGGGCCTGAGGGTGCATTTTTTCGAAGAAGGTTATCTGCGCCCGTTCTGGATCACGTATGAACGTGATGGCGTCAACGGGCGCTCTCCGCTAATGCGAATCGATTTGAATGATATTGAGGAAGAAGGGTTGGAGGATGTCGTCGCCGACGACATCCCGCCCGCGCGTTGGGGCGAGCTGAACGCCCATATCGCCCACAGTTTACGCTATCATATCCGCAATCACTTCAAGAACGGCGCGTATCCGAACTTCTATCGCCATTTGCCGGACCGGCCGGTGGATGATTGGCGCAACGTCGCTGGGCGGGTGTTCTATCAGCCGGTGCTGCGCCTGCGCCGCCGGGCCCGGGAGCGCCGGGTGATGACCGATTCGCGGCCCTATCATCTGGTGTTGCTGCAACTCGGTTGGGACGCCTCGATGCGGCGCTACAGCTCTTTCTCCTCCGTCTCCCAGGTGATCGAGACTTGCCTTAAGGCCTTCGCCAGCGGCGCGCAGGAGGGAGAAGTGATCGTGTTCAAGACCCACCCTTTGGAGGATGGCCGCGAGGGGCTGGAGCGTAGCGCGACCCAAGCGGCGGCGCGCTGCGGGGTGGCGCCGGACCGCTTGGCGTTTATCGAGGGCGGCAAGCTGGCGGCGCTGATTTCCGGTGCGAAAAGCGTGGTGACGGTCAATTCCACCGCCGCGCAACAGGCATTGTGGCGGGATAAGCCGGTGATCGCGTTGGGGCAGGCGATCTTCGCCAAGCCTGGCCTTGTCTCGCAGCAGCCGCTGGCGCAATTCTTCGCCGCCCCGGATGCGCCAGATCCGTCGTTATACAGGCTGTTCCGCCGCTTTCTGCTGGCGACCTCGCAAATCTCCGGCGGGTTCTACACTCCCCATGGCCGGTCCTCTGCGATGACTCCCGCAGTTCGGGCGATGTTGAGTGACGAGGACCCTTACGCTCAATTCGTGCGCCGCAGCCAACCCCAAATCAGGGCTCTGCCATAACGGGATGACGTCCGGCGATTTTCGCTGAAGCGCCGCTCCAATACACAATTTACGCCGCCGCGCCCCTGCGTCACCTGGAAGCGACATATTTTAGTCTTGGGCGCAAACAGGCCCGCCGCCGCCTTAATTTATACCTTCTCTGCTCACCATTTATGGTAGCGCCATAACGGGTAAGGGCAGATGGACGGCTCGTTGTCGAGAGCTGCCGTCGTTAACTTTAGGTTAGCCTTCAAGACGGTTTATTAGGGCGTATCACGTCGCTTACACCGCGACGGCCTGGGCGCGATTCAGCGCGAGGCGGCGGGCGTTAAGGACGAGTCGAGGGAGCAAGCGCATGGGTCGCACGAGCGGACAGTCGGGCGCGGGGCGGAGTAAATCCAAGGCCTCCGGGTGGAAAATGGCGCTGATCGGCGTGTTGGGCGGTGTGGTGCTCTCAGGGTGCAGCACCTTCTTGCCGAGCGCGGGTCCCAGCACCGGCGACATCCTCGACGGCGATCCGAATCAGACCCTCGATTACGCTATTGTTGAGTTGGACGCAGTTTCGGTCGAGGCCAGCCGCTTGCCGCCGAAACAGCCTTTCACTCTCGATTTCCGGGGCGTTGGCATCCAGAGCACTGGCACTGTCGGTGTCGGCGATGTGCTGAATGTCTCGGTATGGGAGAACGTTGAGGACGGTTTATTCACCGGCATTGGCGGCAAGCAGGCCGTGATCCCCGAAGTTCTGGTTGATGAGGCAGGCTTTATCACTTTGCCTTATGTCGGCAAGGTCAAGGCCGCCGGCCGCAAGATGGTGGATATCCAAGACGCTGTCCGCGATAGCTTGGAAGATCAGACACTGAAGCCGCAAATTATCGTGTCTCGGGTGCAATCGAACAGCCGCGCCGTCTCGGTCCAAGGCGCCGTGGGGGCGCCGGGATTGTACCAGCTTGTTCTGCACCAAGACCGTTTGGTTCCCGTCCTGGCTGCCGCAGGCGGCGCTAGAGGCAAGATGGAGACCACTAAAGTCACCGTTCGCCGTGGCGACGCCTCATCCGATGGTTGGCTGGATGATATTTTCAGTGAGCCAAGCGCCAACATTGCGCTGCGCAGTGGCGATATCGTTCTTGTCGATGCTCAAGATCACTTCTTTAACGCATTTGGCGCGGTTAACCGCAGCGGCCGCCAGCCGCTGACCCGCCGAAACATCACCTTATTGGACGGCATTTCGCAAATTGGTGGCCTTGACGGGCAATCCGCCAACCCGACCGGCGTGTTCATCTTCCGCAACGAGCCTGCCGAAATCGCCGCCGGATTGCAGCCGCTGAATGCCGAGGAGCTGGCGGAGGCGGGCGCGCTGACTCGCTTTGGCGATAACCACAAAGTGGTTTACCAGTTGCAGCTGACGCGCCCGGAAGCGCTGTTCCTTGCCGGTGAGTTTAAGCTGCGTGATGGCGACACCATTTACGTCACTGAGGCGCCGTACACCGCTTGGCGCAAGGTGTTGTCGGTGATCATCCCGGCGATCGGCACCGCAGGCTCGGTGACCTCGCTTACCAACACACTGACGGATTGATGGGGACGGCCTGACAGAAGGTCTGAAACGGCTCGGCGCGTACTCGCGGGGAATTCTGCGATCGCGCCGTGTCGCCCGTATCCTGGAGTTGAGTGGGTGGCGTCTTATCGACGCTCGCTGGACCAACGATCTTAACGCCATTTGCGGTTGGGCTCTTCGCCCAAGCACCGAGCGTCCCCGCCTCCGCTCTGAACGCGAGGGGCTGCCATACATCGCACTGGAGGATGGCTTTCTCCGATCTCTTGATCTCGGCCTGCGCGGCGAACCGCCTCTGAGCTTGTTGATTGATGATGTTGGCGTCCATTACGCCGCCGCCGAACCTTCCGCTCTGGAGCGGCTGCTTGCCTCAGACGGATGGGAGACGCCGGAGCTGACAGCCCGCGCTGGGACCGGGATCAAGCGACTGATCGAGAGCCGGGTCTCGAAATACAATATCGCCCCCGATCTCCCAACTTCTGGCGGCCCTGATCTGCCCCCACCCGGTTATGTGCTGGTGCTGGATCAGACTCGCGGCGACGCCTCCATCACCTACGGCGGTGCGACTCCGGATAGCTTTGCGCAGATGCTGGCCGCAGCGCGCGATGAAAACCCCGGCGCGCGCATTTTGGTGAAAACTCACCCAGATGTCGTCGCGGGTCTGAAGCGCGGGCACTTTCATCCTAGCTCGCTCAACGGCGCTGAGTTGTGCGGCCTTGACGTGTCGCCTTGGACGCTGGTTGACGGCGCCGAGAAGGTTTACGCCGTCACCAGCCAAATGGGTTTTGAGGCGTTGCTTGCGGGCAAACCGGTGCGATTGTTCGGCGCGCCATTCTACGCTGGATGGGGCGTGACGGAGGACAGCGGCCCCGCCGATCTTTACGCCGTTCGCCGTACCCGCCACCGAAGCGTTACCGAGCTGTTCGCGGCGGCGTATCTGCTCTATCCCACCTATTACGACCCATTCACCGACCAACTCACTGATTTTGAAACTACTTTAGAGCATCTCGCCCTGCGCCGCCGCCGCGAGGCGGAGAACAGCGCTCGCGCCCATTGCGTTGGCGTCACCCTTTGGAAGCAAGGGGTGGCCCGGAGGTTCCTGGGGAGCGCGCGGCGCGCGCCAGTGTTCCATCGCACAGCTGAGGCGGCGGTTCGCGCGGCGGCTGAAGAGCCCGGCGGCGGGCGGGTTGTCGCTTGGTCTTCTCGCGTTGCGGATGAAGCGGCGGAGTTGTCGGAGACTGCAAACGCGCCGTTTTACCGGATGGAGGATGGTTTCCTGCGCTCCGTCGGTCTGGGCCAAGCACTGCGTCTGCCCGCCTCACTCGCCATCGACGCCGCAGGCGTCTACTACGACCCGCGCCGCCCCTCGGATCTGGAGCGCCTCATTGCTGCGGATGATTATACGCCGGATGAGTTGACCCGTGCGGCCAAGCTACGGGCGCGAATTGTCGATCAGGCCTTGACCAAATATATGCTGCCTGATGCGGCCGCCACAGCGCCGTGCGTTGTCGCGACACAGGGCCGAACGCCGGTTCTGGTGGTGGGGCAGGTCGAGGACGACGCCTCCATCCTCACCGGAACCACCAACCTGCGCACCAACGCCGACCTCCTGGCCGCCGCCCGGGCGGCGTTGCCGGAGGCGTGGTTGATCTACAAGCCGCACCCCGATGTGGCCGCGGGCTATCGCCATGGCGCTCTCCTCTCCGAGGTGGAAATGCTGGCGGACCAAATCCTCTCTGACGCCCCGGCCCCCGCCCTGATCGACGCGGTGGAGGAGGTTTGGACCCTGACATCGCTGATGGGGTTTGAAGCGCTGATCCGTGCAAAGCGGGTGGTTTGCTGCGGATGGCCATTCTACGCCGGATGGGGGTTGACTGAGGACCGGGCCGCGCCACCGCCGCCTCTTCCAGGGGCTGAATCACTCGCCTCTCGCCGATTGGGCGCCCGCACCGCGCCGCCTGATATCGACATCCTGGTTGCCG
Source organism: Paracoccaceae bacterium (assembly GCA_019634215.1). Taxonomy (GTDB): domain Bacteria; phylum Pseudomonadota; class Alphaproteobacteria; order Rhodobacterales; family Rhodobacteraceae; genus JAHQVS01. The sequence continues at coordinate 20,038 of JAHQVS010000049.1, forward strand.
CCGCCTATTTGCGCTACCCGCGCTACCTCGACCCGATAACTGGCTTGCCCTGTGAGGCCGAGACGATCCTCGACCGCCTCGCCGCCCGCGATCCGCGCACGGGCCGCCACCCCAACCCGATGATCCGCGCCTTCGCCTCTGTTCGCGCCGGAGTATTCGCCGTTCTCGGCCCGTCGGTTCGCGCAAAGAAAGGTGGCTGAGCTGTCAGCCCGCTTGCTTGAGGCACAGCATCGCCGCCGCCAGGTCTTCCAGCGCCGCCCCGACCGATTTGAAAACCGTGATGTCTTCAGCCCCTCGCGCAATCCGCTTGTCGCCCCGCGCCAGTTCGGCCAGCTCGGCAACCACCTTCTCCTTGGTCAACGCCCCGCTCTCCAGCGCCAACACCACATCCCCGGCCTCGGAGAAACCGCCGCCATAGGTGTCGACCACCACCGTTGCCGCGCGGCGCATCACCTCATCATCGCTCTCACGCATAGTCGGTTTGAACGCCCCGACCAGATCCACATGCGCCCCAGGCTTCAGGTCAGCGCCCCGGATCAACGGCGTCTCAGATAGAGTCGCGGCGGAGATGATGTCCGCCTGCGCCGCCGCCGCTGAAATCTCTGCGGGCTCGGCCGCCCGTCCGGTCTCCGCCACTATCGCCGCCGCCGCGCGGGCGGCCTTCTCAGCACTGCGCCCGCACACCAAAATCCGCTCAATCGGTCGCACAGCGCAATGCGCCGCCGCCAGATTCGCCGCTAACCGCCCGGTGCCGACGATCACCAGGACCTTGGAGTCCTCTCGCGATAAATGCCGCGCCGCCAGCCCCGAGGCTGCAGCGGTGCGCCGGGCGGTCAGCTCGCCGCCGTCCAGCACCGCCCTCAGCCGCCCATCCTCGCCGTCGAACACCACATAGGCCCCGTCGATCGCCGCCATGCCCTTTGCCGCATTGCCGGGGAACACCGTCACCAGCTTGACGCCGATCACCCCAGCCGCCGCCGCCGGGGCGCTCCAGGCTGGCATTAATAATAGGGTGGCTTCCGGTTGATCGATGCGGGGAACCTGATGATGCGCCCGCAGCGGAAACACGCAGCCGTTCTCGGTTCCTTCGGCGGCGAACATCGCCTCCAGCGCGTCGATCAGGGCGGGCCAAGGGGTGGCGGCCTTCACCGCTGCGGCGTCCATGTTCAGCATCACGGGTTTCCTCTGCTGCGGTCCTCCCCTCAGGTTCACCCCGCCCCGCCGAGCACCGCAAGCCAGAACGTGATGGTGAGCACCGACAGCGCCGTCGATAGCAGCACCGTGCTGGCGGCGACGCCCTCGCTGCGATGATATATCGCCGCGAACACATAGACGTTCAGCCCCGCCGGCATCGCCGCGGCCACCACAGCCGCCCGTACGAAGCTGTCCTCCAGCTCAAACACATGCGCCGACAGCCCATACGCCACACCGGGATGGACCAGCAGCGTTAACATCGACAGCCCCAGCGCCCAATGCAGCTCCGCCTGTAAGCGATACCGCGTGATCGCCGCCCCTAGTGCGAATAGCGCGGTTGGTAGCGTCGCCGACGCCAGCATGTCGGCGCTTTCCTCCACGGGGCCGGGAAGTCTTATCCCCGACAGATTCAGCGCGAGCCCGCAGAAAATTCCAATCATCAACGCGTTTGAGGCGATGCTCTTCACCGCCCGCTGCGCCCCCGCCAGCGCGCCGGTTCCGTCCCGACGCGACATCTCCATCGCGATCGTGCCAACCGTGTACAGCGAGGGTGAATGAAACGCGATGATCCCAAACATCGGCTCCATCGCCGCCTCGCCATAGGCGCGCTGCATGATCGGCAGCCCGACCAGCACGGTGTTGGAGAACAGCGCTGCGAAGCCAATCGCCACCGCCTCCCCCGGCCGCCGCCCGACGCGCCGCGCGGCGATCAGCCCAATCGCGAAACAGGTGAATGCGCCGGTGTAGAAAGCCACCAGCATCCCCGGCTCGAACACCGAACTCAGCGACAGGCGATACATGGAGAGAAACAGCAGCGCCGGGGTGGCGAAGCGGATCACGAAGGTCAGCAAGCTGTCGATCCCGGCGTCGGGAAACAGCTTCAGACGCGCGGCGGCGTAGCCGGTTCCGATCAGGAAGAAAACCGGCAGGATCACAGGCAATATCGAGAGCATGCGCCGGTTTAAGCCCGCTGCAGCGCTGAACGCCACCCATTTTGCTCGTGCTGCGGCGTGCAGCCGCTATGCGTGAAAATCATACACGCGCCCAGGGAATTTATGACAGGCTGATGTCAGAGGCGGCGAATGCGAGCGCTCCTCGTCTCCACCGCCTCTCAATCCGCCGCGCTCGACGGCGCGGCGTAAAAATCTATTGGGAGGATTTCGGGATGGACATGATCGCCCCGACCGCGACGGTTGACGCGTGGCTGCGTGATCTCAACCAAGCTCTGGTGCAGCGCGATATTGAGGCGCTGAAGGGCTTGTTCGCTGATGAATGCTATTGGCGCGACATGGTCGCCTTCACCTGGAACATCAAGACCATGGAGGGCCGAGAGGCGATCGGCGAGATGGCGTCGGCGACACTGCCATCGGTCAACCCAGGCCAATGGGCCGTTGACGGCGAAGCCACGTCGGCTGACGGCGTCACCGAGGCGTGGCTCACTTTCGAGACCAATGCTGTACGCGGAAAAGGCCATGTTCGCCTGCGCGACGGCAAGGCCTGGACGCTGTTGACCACCGCCCAAGAGCTGAAGGGTCATGAGGAGAAAAAGGGTCCCCGCCGCGAGCCCGGCGTTGTTCACGGCGCCTCCAGAGAGCGCGAAACCTACGCCGAGGCCCGCGCCCGCGAGCAGGCCGAACTTGGCTACAGCAAACAGCCCTCGGTGGTGATCATCGGCGGCGGCCAGGGCGGCATCGCCCTCGGCGCCCGCCTGCGCCGCCTCGGCGTTCCCACCATCATCGTTGAGAAGAATGAGCGCCCCGGCGACAGTTGGCGCAAGCGCTATAAGTCGCTCTGCCTGCATGACCCGGTCTGGTACGACCATCTGCCCTATCTGCCATTCCCCGACCATTGGCCGGTATTCTCCCCCAAGGACAAGATCGGCGATTGGCTGGAGAGCTACACCAAGATCATGGAGCTGAATTACTGGGTGAAAACCACCTGTAAATCAGCGCGTTATGACGAAGCCGCCAAGGAATGGACCGTGGTTGTCGACCGTGATGGCCAGGAAGTGACGCTAAGGCCTAAGCAATTGGTGCTCGCCACTGGCATGTCTGGGGTGCCGAACATGCCTGATGTGCCGGGCATGGACAGTTTCCAAGGCGACGTTCACCACTCTTCCAAGCATCCTGGCCCCGACGCCTATGCGGGCAAGAAGGCGGTGGTGGTCGGCTCCAACAACTCCGCGCATGACATCGCGGCGGCGCTGTGGGAGGCCGGGGCCGACGTGACCATGGCCCAGCGCAGCTCCACCCATATCGTTAAGTCCGACACCTTGATGGAGCTGGCTCTCGGCGCGCTCTATTCTGAGGAGGCGGTGGCGAATGGGATCACCACCGACACGGCGGATCTGATCTTCGCCTCGATCCCCTACAAGGTGCTGCCGGCGATCCAACGCCCACAATGTGATGAGACCAAGAAGCGCGACGCCGACTTCTACCGCAGGTTGGAGGAGGCCGGCTTCTGGCTCGATTTTGGCGCTGACGAGACCGGCCTGTTCCTGAAATATCTGCGTCGCGGTTCCGGCTATTACATCGATGTCGGCGCCTCGGAGCTGATCGCTGATAGGTCGATCAAGCTGAAGCGCGGGCAGGTGGCGCGGTTAAGCGGCTCCAATGTGGTGTTCGAGGACGGCGCCGAGTTGCCCGCCGATGTGGTGGTGTTCGCCACCGGCTATGGGTCGATGAACGGTTGGGCTGGGCAGCTGATCTCCCAAGACGTCGCTGACAAGGTCGGCAAGGTCTGGGGCCTCGGCTCCGACACCTCGAAAGACCCCGGCCCCTGGGAGGGCGAACTGCGCAACATGTGGAAGCCGACCCAGCAGGAAGCGCTATGGTTCCATGGCGGCAACCTGCACCAGTCGCGGCACTATTCTCAGTTCCTGGCGTTGCAGCTGAAGGCGCGGGATGTGGGGATCGCCACGCCTGTTTACGGTCTGCAGGAGGTCCATCACCTCGGTTAATATCCCTGAGAGGCGGCCAAGGGCGCCCCCTGGCCGCCTTACCCTTCAGCTCCGGCGATCGGCGGCAACCGCCGTTCGACCGGGGAGGATTGTACGATTGAGGTATTGGTGGACGCATAAGGCGTGAACACGTCGATCAGCCGCTCCAGATCGCTCACCGAGGCGACATGGGCGCGGGCGATATAACAATCCTCACCCGTGACTCGGTCGCACTCGACAATCTCCGGCTGCGCCCGCAGTAGTTCGGCGACCCTCCGCAGTTCGCCCGACAGCGGCTTGATCCTGATCCAGACGCTCAGCGGCAGGCCCAACGCCGCCGGGGCGAGATCAAGCGTGTAGCCCCGGATCACCCCGCTCTCCTCCAACCGCTTCAACCGCTCCGCCACGCTCGGGGCCGACAATCCCACCCGCCGCGCCAGCTCGGCGAGGCTGGTGCGGGCGTCCTCGATCAGGTGGGAGAGAATCTCGGTGTCGGTTTCATCAAGGGGGCCGTTTTCATATCGAAGGCGTTTCATCTGAAGAGCGTTCGAATCCTATGAAGATTTCGCGAAGACCCTTTGTTCAATTGTGCAGAATGCCCGTCAAGCCTGCCACAGTCTCCCGACATAGGAGACTGGCTTGTCGACGCATACTCATCCTCTCACCCGCGCGGCCCTGGCCGTTCCGCCGCATACATGGTTCGGCGTCAGCGCGGTGTTCCATTATCTGGGACCGTCATTCGCCGTGTTGCTGTTCCCTGCGGTGGGCGTGCTCGGTGTTGCATGGTTCCGCATCGCGTTCGCCGCGCTGATCTTCGCGCCCTTCACTCGGCCGTGGCGAACTCTCCGAAACGCGGACGCCCGCACCCGCTGGCTGCTGTTGGGCCTCGGCGTCTGTCTCGCGGTGATGAACACGTCGTTCTATCTGGCGTTGGAGCGGTTGCCGATGAGCCTGGTCGCGGCGATGGAGTTCGTCGGCGCCATCGCGGTCGCGCTGTATGGGCTACGCACCGGGCGCAATGTCTTGGCTCTGGCGCTAGCAGTCATCGGCGTGTTCGTGTTGATTGACGTGAAATGGGCGGCGGAGCCGCTCGGCCTGTTTTGGTCGGCGCTAAACGCTGTGCTGTTCGCTGGCTATGTCATCCTGGGCCATAGAGCCGCCGAGGGCGGCGCCGAAGATGGGGTGGCGCGGCTCGGCGCGGCGATGGCGATCGCCTTTGTTTTCCTCTCCCCGATTGGCTTGATCGAGGCCGCGCGCGCCTTTAGCCAGATTGAGTTGGTGCTGGCTGGCATTGGCGTCGCGCTGTGGTCCTCGGTGATCCCCTATGTCTGCGACCAGTTGGCGATGTCTCGCCTGCCGCGCGCCAGCTTCGCCCTGTTGCTGGCGCTGTTGCCCGCGACAGCGACCGTGGTGGCGGCGATAGTATTGGCGCAGATCCCTACGGGTCAGGATTTGCTGGGTATCGCCTTGGTGATGTTTGGAATCGCGG
>JAHQVS010000050.1 GCA_019634215.1 Paracoccaceae bacterium
CGGGTAAAGGAGCAGTCGACCGGCTCTATTAACTTCGGTCTTGGCTTTTCATCGGCGGAATCATTCGGTGGTGAGGTCAGCATCACGGAGCGCAACTTCCTGGGGCGCGGACAGTTTGTGCGGGCGGCGATCTCGGCGACCACGGAGCGGCAATTCTTCGACTTTAAGTTTGTCGAGCCTTATTTTCTGGATCGCAATCTCCGAGCCGGAATTGACGTTTTCCACCGCGAAATTGACAACCAGGACGAATCCTCGTTCGACACACGCCGCACTGGTTTGAGCCCGGAGATCTCCTTCCCGCTCAGCGACGATTCCCGCATCGGCTTCAACTATAAAATTGAAAACGATGAAATCCGTGAAGTACCGAATGACGCATCGCCGCTGATCGCTGAGGAGAAGGGCACGCGCTTGGTCTCTTCGGTGGGGTATGATTACATCCTGGACAAACGGGACGATCCGATCACGCCGACACGGGGTTTCGTGCTGAAATTCGGCCAAGACTTTGCAGGAGTAGGCGGCGACTCGTTCTTTGTGAAAAGCGAAGCCTCGATCAAAGGCTATAAGAGCTTCTTCCGCGAGGACGTGCTGACGTCGCTGGAGTTTGCGGGCGGCGCCGCCTTTGGTTTGGACGACGATGATCTTCGCGTCACGGATCGATTCTCTCTCGGCGGCGATAGTTTCCGGGGTTTCGAGCGAAGCGGCATTGGCCCGCGAGACACCAACACGGTTGATAACGAGCGGCTAGATGACGCCTTGGGCGGTAATTACTACGCCATGATGCGGGCTGATGTGTCCTTCCCATTGGGCCTGCCGGAAGAATATGGCATCTTCGGTGGCTTCTTCGCGGATGCGGGCACCTTGTGGGGCCTGGATCGCACCACGCCGAAAGACGAGCCTGCAGGCTATCAGGAGATCGACGACAGCTTGGAGTTCCGGGCTTCCGCCGGCGCCAGCCTGTTTTGGACCTCGCCGTTCGGCCCTATTCGTCTGAACTTCGCCTATCCGTTGGTTAAAAACGAAGACGATGACGACGAATTCTTCCGCTTTAGCGCGGGCACCCGGTTCTAAATTTCCTGGAGCGAATTCAGTGGCCAACGTGTCACTGAATTCGCTCTAGTTTATTGTGTTCCGATATGTTGCCTGATCAAACAAAGCCTGTTTGATCAGGATGCACAATTAGGACAGGCGTAGAGAAGGGAGAAAGCGATGCGCATAGGCGTGCTGCGCGGCGCTTTTTGCTGGGGGCTAACGCTTTTATGTATCGCACTTTGCTGTGGGGGCGTTCCGCAAGCGAAGGCGCAAAGTTCGGATTCAGACGACGCGAAGCCGGTCCTTTCTGGGGTTCTGATCGTCAGCATGGATCGGATTTTACGCGAATCCGCCGCTGGCGGCAGCGTCCAAGAGCAGGCTGAAAGTTTGCGTGAGCGCCTGCGCGCTTCGCTTGATGATCGGCGCAAGAAATTACGCGACGAAGAGCGTGAGCTGGCTAAACTCAGAGACACCATGGAGCGCGACGCCTTCGATGAACGGGTCGCCGACTTTGAGGCCCAGGTACGCGAGTTGCGCCGGGACGAACAGGGCGACAGCGGACGGTTGCAGCGGGCTGTCGGCCTCGCCCGCGCACAGTTGCGAGAACAGCTCGCGGGCATTCTGGTCCAGTTAATGACCGAGCGCGGCGCAGGGGTGATGATCGATAAAAAACAGGTTTTGGTCAGCGCCAACGGGCTTGATGTGACCGATGAAGCCATCAAACGGCTTGACGCGGTCGTGTCGAGACTCGAAGTCAATCTAACGTCTGAGCCGGAATAGTCTCCGGCGGTTGATCGGCAGAAGATTGACGAGGAGTGAGAGTGGCATGACCATCCCCGAGGGCGAACGCGCGACTGAGGTGATCGAACAGATCGACATTGAGACCATCCAGCGCATGATCCCGCATCGGTACCCGTTTTTGATGATTGATCGCGTGCGCCAGCTCCGCGCGCATCAAGGGGCGATTGGGGTCAAGAACGTCTCGATCAATGAGCCGTTTTTCGCCGGCCATTTCCCGCCGCAGCCCATTTTGCCGGGGGTGTTGATCATCGAAGCCATGGCGCAAACGGCGGCGGTTTTGGTGGTGCACACCCTCGACATGATCGACAAGGGAAAGCTGGTGTATTTTATGACCGTCGACAACACCAAGTTTCGCAAGAAAGTGGTGCCGGGGGATGTGCTGGAGCTGCACGTCTCGGTTCAAAGAGCCAAGAAAAACATCTGGGCGTTCGCGGGGGAAGGCAAGGTTGACGGGCAAGTGGTCGCGGAGTCTGAATTCAAGGCGATGATCGTCGACCCGCCCGAGACCGCCGAAAGTTGATCCCAGCGCAATTCCCCGAACAACAGATGATCTGGCAGTGCGGGCTGCTGATCTAGGCCGCTGTTTCTTTGTCCAACTTTAGCGGCCAGCTCGGTAACGCTGATCGCTGCCGATCCTCGTCCTGACCGAAGGAGCCCTTGTATGACCATCGCGTCCGACGCGGACATCCATCCCACCGCCATTGTTCATGACGGGGCTGTCATCGGCGATGGGACCAAAGTCGGTCCCTATTGTGTGGTGGAGCATGACGTGACGCTGAAGGCGCGCGTTGAGCTTAAGGCGCATGTGGTGGTCAGCGGATGGACCGAGATTGGCGAGGAGACGGTGATTTTCCCATTCGCCTCGATTGGCGCCGCCCCGCAGGATTTGAAGTATCGCGGTGAGCGCAGCCGTTTGATCATTGGCGCGCGCAACCGCATCCGCGAAACCGTCACAATGAACATCGGCACCGAAGGCGGCGGCGGCGTCACAAAGATTGGCGACGACGGGCTGTTTATGGCCGGGGTGCATGTCGGGCATGACAGCATCATCGGCGATCGGGTGATCATGGCCAACAACGCCACTTTGGCGGGTCATGTGACGGTCGAGAATTACGCCTTTCTGGGCGGCATCTCGGCGGTGCATCAATTCACGCGCATCGGCGCTCACGCCATGATCGGCGGCATGACCGGGGTGGAGAAGGATGTGATCCCATATGGCTCAGTGCTCGGCAATCGCGCGGCGCTGGGCGGGTTGAACGTGATTGGCATGAAGCGGCGCGGTTTTGACCGCGAGACCATCCAGGCGCTGCGAAAGGCCTTTGAGCAGCTGTTCTACGGCGATGGAGTGTTAGCGGAGCGCGTCGGGCGGGTTGCCGAGGCGTTTCCTGAAGTCGAGCCGGTGCAGGAGATCATCCGGTTTATCCGGGCCGACTCCTCGCGCTCATTCTGCACCCCCCGCGACGCGTGAGTGAGACGCTGGAGGGGCCGCTTGGCGTGGTCGCCGGCGCCGGGGCGTTGCCACGGTTGGTTGCGGAGGCGGAGCGGCGCCATGGCGGCGCGGCTCATATCGTCGCTCTGAGGGGGTTCGCGGAGGATTGGGTCAACGGCTGGCCGCACACCGTCGCTGGCGTCGGCCAAGTGGGCTTGGTGTTCTCATCGCTCCGGCGGGCGGGCTGTACCCGGGTCTGCCTCGCTGGCGGGCTGTCCAGGCCAGTTATCTGGCGGCTCCGGCCAGACTTGACCGGTTTGAAGGTGGCGGCGGAGGCGCTCCAGCTTTTGCGCAAGGGCGACGACGGGCTGCTGCGCGGACTGGCGAAGATCTTTGAGGCGCGCGGTTTCAGGCTGATTGGGGCGCATGAGCTGCTGGAGGATCTGCTGGCGCCCGCAGGGGCGTTGACCGAGAAGCAGCCGGGCAAGCACGATTTGTCCGACGTGGCGCGCGCTGCGGAGATCGTGGAAGCGCTGGGGCGGGTCGACGTCGGACAGGGCGCTGTCGTGGCGCATGGGCGCTGCCTGGCGGTGGAGACGGTGCAGGGCACTGACGCCATGCTGGCGAAGCTTGAGGGCGACGACCGCCGGTCGGGCGCGCCGGTCCCCTCTGGGGTGCTCTATAAGGCTCCGAAGCCGGGACAGGATAAGCGGATGGATTTGCCGGCGATTGGGCCGAGGACGGTGCGGCTGGCGAAGGCGGCGGGGCTAAACGGAGTTGTGGTGAAGGCGGGGGAGGTTTTTCTGCTTGATCCCGCCGAGACCGCCGCCGCCGCGCGCGAGGCGGGGCTGTTTGTGTATGGCTACAGCGGTGAGGGCGTGGCGTGAGCGAAGCGGCGGGGGGGAAGCGGCGGGGGGCTGACGCGCCGTTGCAGGTGTTTTTGGTCGCCGCCGAACCCTCGGGGGATCGGCTCGGGGCGGCGTTGATGCGGGGCCTTATGGCTGAGACCGAGGGCGCAGTGCGGTTCTCCGGGATCGGCGGCTCGGCGATGGCGGCGGAGGGGTTGGAGAGCCTGTTTCCGATCGAGGGCATCGCCGTTATGGGCATCGCCGAGGTGCTCCCCCGGCTGCGCACGCTGCTGCGCAAGATGCGGGAGACAGCGCCGGGGTTTGGGCTTCGGGTGTCTGAGCGGGCGCGGCCAAAGGCGGGGCCGCACACGGCGTTCGTGCATTATGTCGCGCCCAGCGTCTGGGCGTGGCGGCCGAAACGGGCTGAGATGATGGCCAAGCACACTGATCATCTGCTGGCGCTGTTGCCGTTCGAGCCGCCCTATTTCCAGCGTGTCGGCCTCTCGTGCGATTTTGTCGGCCATCCGGTGCTGGAGGCGGTGGCGGAGGTGGACCCGGCGGATCGGCGGTTCCGGGCCGAGATCGGGGTCGCGCCTGAGGCGCCGTTGTTGATCGCGTTGCCCGGCAGCCGGGCCGGAGAGGTGCGGCGGCTGGCGCCGCTCTTTGGTCAGGCGTTGGCGGCGCTGACGCAGCGTCGGCCGGGGCTGCGGGTGATTGTTCCGGCGGCGGAGAACGTGGTGGATCTGGTGCGGGCCGAGACGGCGTCTTGGCCGTCGCCGCCGGTGATCCTCGATCCGCGCGATCTCTCGTTCCGGGAGGCCGAGCAACGAAAATTGCGGGCGATGGCGGCGGCGGATGCGGCGCTGGCTGCTTCCGGCACGGTGTCGCTGGAGCTGGCGGCGATGCGCACGCCAATGGCGATCGCCTATCGCACCAACGCGTTGACGGCGGCTATCGTGCGGCGGCTGATCAAGATAGACACCGCGACGCTGGTGAATCTGGTCAGTGAAACTCGGCATGTTCCTGAATTCTTGCAAGAGAATTTCAAGCCGGCTGAAGTGGCGGCGGCGCTTGATGCGCTGCTGGACCCGGCCTCGGAGCTGCGGGTGTTACAAGCGGAGGCGTCGGCGGAAACAATGCGGCGCTTGGGCGAGGGCGACGTCGCGCCCTCGCGGCGGGCGGCGAAGTCAGTGCTGAGCGCGATAGCGCGTAAGCGCGCGGCGCTGGCGGGGTAGGGGATCGGGTGATGGGTGCGAGAGAGGGCTTGAGCCGTCACCCACAGCTTGTCTTCTCAATTTAACGAGAACCACAGGGCGGACTGAAGTCCGCCCCGCTCTGTCTTTAAGGGTCAGCTGCGCTGATCCACCGGCGAGTAGGCGCGGTATTCCGGACCGGTATAGAGCTGGCGCGGACGGCCGATGCGCTGCTCGGGGTCTTCGATCATCTCCTTCCACTGCGCGATCCAGCCGACGGTGCGGCTGAGGGCGAAGATGGCGGTGAACATCGAGGTCGGGAAGCCGATCGCGTCGAGGATGATGCCGGAGTAGAAATCGACGTTCGGATACAGTTTCCGATCGACGAAATACGGGTCCTCCAGGGCGATTTTCTCCAGCTCCTGCGCGACTTGCAGGGTCGGGTTGTTCTCGACGCCGAGTTTGGAGAGCACCTGATGCGCGACCTCTTGCATCACCTTGGCGCGCGGATCGTAGTTTTTGTAGACCCGGTGGCCAAAGCCCATCAGCCGGAACGGATCGTCCTTGTCCTTGGCGCGGGCCACGAACTCGGGGATGCGGTCCGGCGTGCCGATCTCGCGCAGCATGTTGAGGCAGGCCTCGTTGGCGCCGCCATGGGCGGGACCCCAGAGGCAGGCCACCCCGGCGGCGATGCAGGCGAATGGGTTGGCGTTGGAGGAGCCCGCGAGAC
>JAHQVS010000006.1 GCA_019634215.1 Paracoccaceae bacterium
CCTCGCGCTCGAAAACATGCCACACCCCTTCATCATAAACGCACACGACCCAACAGCCATCCCCAAGGTTCGTGTCGTAATAATTATTCTATACCCGCTGAGGTATTAGACGTCATTCAGCGCCAATTTCTTCATCAACCACTGTCGATCCGCGGCGAATTCGAACCATAAGCGGTTGATCTTCTTGTTCAGTTTTATCTTCTTTGGATTCATATGTCAGATCGTCAACATTGATCAGCTTTTGAGTGACGGCCTCGTTTGCGCCAGACTGTCGCAATGACAAACTTAGACTGCCGACTTCCATGGCTAAGGCCAGCTTAGTGGCTTGATCTGGGTCGACTTCGACTGTCGCGGTACGTCCAACACGCGGCGTGTCTTCATTCGTATCAGCGACTTGATCTATGCCCAGCACCGTGATGTTTTGTAAAATCACGTTAGTAGCGATTTCTCGGCTAGGTAACCGCTGGGTTAGCATGATGTCGACGCGATCGCCAGGTAGTAAGAACCCAGCGACGCCACTCACGTCATTAATCCGGATTGAAAACGCCCGCTTACCCTCAGATAAACGCGATGCGATGGAAGCACGCTCGCCAAATCCAGAGAGTTTAGCTTTAAAAATAGGTTCACCCTTTTCGATACGAGAAAGGGCTTTTTGGCTCTCAAGGCCAACCCCAAGAAACTCACCTTTGGTGGTAAATGTATTCTCAGGAACAGAATCCATTGGCCACTTTACTTCAATAAGCATCTCGCTTTTGAGAGTTTCGCCATAGTTAATTGCGCGACTTGCAACCACTACAGTCGGCAATTCCGGCGCCGGATTGATCATGGTTACTGCGGCAGGCTGAGGCTGAACCGCTGGCTGCGCGAACTGACGGGAGGCCAGCACGACCGAGCCACCAGCCAAGAGAAGCCCAACTACAACCGCGATCAGAGCTGAAAAGCGCATCCCATCACCCCACTCAAAGTGCTTGCCTCACCGGACAAACCCAAAATGCGAAAAACACACTGGAAGAGAGAACGAGCCACTCACGTAACCCAAATATGGATGGGCGGCGATCAAAGTGCTGCCCAACCTTTCTCTATTGTTGCGGCAATTTGGGAAGGCGCTGCCAGCACAGCTCGAATTACGCCAACTCAAACACCCCAACTAATACTGATCAGTTTGCTACGGGAGCAGGGATAACAGGAGCTGTTGCAGTACCAATGTTCTCGGCCAGATTTGCTGCGAGCGGATTAATGCCTTCAGTGTAGATAAATGCAGCAACTGCCATTCCAGCCACGGCGATCGCCCCTGTCAAAGCCACCCAATCAACGGTCACCGCGCCATCTTCGCTGCGAATATATTCGATAACTGACTTCAACATGTTTCACCTTCTCATTTTGAACCAGTTTACTGACCTACAGATGCAATCGTTGGGCGACAAATGCCAAGCGTTTTTTACTCCCTTGCCCCTGAGTGTGGCCCGTTTGGCACGCAACAACAAGCTACATCCTGAGGTATACAACAATAAAAACCGCTATATAGGCCAACATCCCTGCACAAACCCTCGATACATCCCCCCTTAAGCGACTAAGCGTCAGCACAGTTGCGAACATTTTTTTACAATCAAAAATCAACCCCCGAGGGAATATTAACAAAAAATCACACTAAATTTCAATTGACCGATGCCAAATCGAGAATTGTCTCGATTTCGATCATTCAAACAATGCATTCCCACATACAAGCAAACCCCCCAAAATCTCAAAAAACAAGAACTGATGTAAAAAATACTGCACTGGTGCTCAAAGTACCTAAAACGCATCACATGTGTGATCTCAACAACTCTGATACACCAAACTAAATCCAAATAGCCATCACGAAAGCGCCGCATAATTGACTATTTCTGAATGCAGCGGGATTAATGCAACTCAATATGGTTAATGTTTGATCCATGCCAATGAGTGACTGCTGCAACCACAACGCTGCGCATGAAAGAGCGGATCCTGAGATTCGCCCCAGATGATAGTGAATCTGAATCACTCATTGGCTCTGTGAGCTAAGAACTTGGTGATTTCTGTCTTAGATATGAGGATCTAAGCTCGACACCACTGATCCAATCAATGACGCCCTAGCCACCAAAAATCGCACCTGGACCGTTAAGCCCGGCTAGGGCTTTACCGAATTGCACATGTCACGCCATCCAGCCTACTCAATGCCCTCAACAATCCGAACGCTCAGCGCAAACGGCCTTAACGTCCTCAATCCAATCCCGATACAGTGACACGTTGGTGAAAACGCTCAGATAGTCCGGTGTAGAGCATTGATATCCGTCGACATTCTGAACGTGAGAGGTCACTCCGACCAAGCGAGCGCCCTGGTCCGCGCCAATGCTTAAGGGGCCTCCACTGTCACCGACACACACGCCCTGAACTCCTCCGGCTGGATCAGACACGAACAGATGAGTGCCACTTGCGTCACGCAGGGAGAGGTCGACTGTTTTGAGATAATCTGACGCCAGATCAGGGATGCCATTCGAATCTGTGATGGTCGCACCCCAACCTGCAGACTTCAGCCGGGTCTCCCGCCCGAGTTGATAAACCTGCTCCGGCGTCGCCAATGAGACGGATGGTATTGAGGGCGGCAGCGGTTCCGGCAAGCGAATCAAGGCGATGTCATTGGAAAGGCTGGCGTATTTATGATCGAAACCAATATGGCAGACCGCCCTGTCAGCCTGCACTCGCAGCGCTTGCGTATTGCTTAAATCAGAGGAGCCGAGAGTGACGTCGATGTAGCTGAAACTTTCTGGCGTCAGGCAATGCGCCGCCGTTAACAGCCATTCACGGTCGATAATTGACGCCCCGCAGCGCGACGATATCTCGCCAACACCATCGGCGTCTCCAGGTGTGGAAACGATTTTCAGCGAGGCGATCCAAGGAAAATCATTAGCGAAAGCGGCGGCGCCTTCGATATGCGCGCGATAGGCCGCCTGCCGGCCGCCAACAATCGAAAACACCTGCTGAGAACGCAACCCACCACCGCGCGGGCGACCGCAAGCCGTCGCATTGGCCGCGGCAAGGACGAGATCAAGCGGTTGGCCTTCGAACTCCGGCACTCGGTCCCGAGCAGAAGGGGCGAAGCTGTTCGGCGCACTTCCACTTTGTGAAGCGGCAGCACCACCGGTTTGCGACGCTGAGCGTAAAGCCGTCTCCGCTTTCTCTGCCCGCAGCGTGGCTTTCTTCGCCGCCTCGGAGTAGCGCTTGGCCTCCTCGACCGCCCCGGCCTTAGCCTGCTCCGCCTTCGCTAAGGCTGCGACATGCCGAGCGATTTCAGCCTCTGCCGCTTTCAACGCCGCCCGCGCCGCAGACACGTCGCCTTGCGCGCCGCCAGCAGACCCTGCCGTGCTTTCAGAACTGCTAGAGGTCGAGTTGGTTGCGTTCCTCGGCCGCCTCTGCTGCTCAGCGCGCAACCGCGCCTCGGCCTGAGCCAGAGCCTCTTTAGCCGCCCGGGCTTCCTGGCGTGACGTGTCGAGGGCCTTTCGGGTCTCCGCCAACATACCGCGTGTGATCTGCAGCGCCTCGGAGAATTGCTCAGCCCCAGCGACTGAGCTAGAGGAGCCTTCAACGCTGCTGGATGAGAATTGAGAGGAGCCTCTGGAGCTCTCTGATGATGACAAAGAAGCCGCCCGCGCTGAAATCTCAGCATCGGCTGGCAACACGCCCGCTTGCTGTAAGGGTCCCGCGCCGAAAAAAGCCAAGGCGCCGCCAACTCCGAGCAAGACCACGAGTGCGACAATCATTATGATGCGCAGCATCTTGGATCTCCTTTAACCCTGTACTTATTTTCGCCAACCGCGAGGCCACCTTCGGCTCCACCCCCATTTATGTAGAGAATACGATCGCCAATGTGAATTGGCGACTCTATTACGGACAAAACAACGACATAGCGATGGCGCGCCGCGCAAAGTCAGCCATCCCCCTGGTTCGCAACGGTTAAGTTCCTCCCGCCGGGGCTTTTCAGCGCCTTAGCGATGTTTCAGGATGCCCGACGAAAAACAAAAACCCCAAGGGAGGATTCAACGTGAGATTATTGGCTGTTGCCGCTGCGGTGGCGATGCTTCTAGGCCCGGCGGTCGCCTCGGCCCATGGACCCACCCGCCAGAAAGTTACCGAAACGGTGGAAATCACGGCAAGCCCGGAAGAGGTGTGGGCAGTGGTCGGCTCGTTTCAGGACATGAGCTGGCACCCTGCTGTTTTCAGCACGACCGGAGAGGGCGGTAACGCCATCGACGCCACACGGGTGCTGACTCTCGGGGGCGCCGATGGGCCGACAATTTCCGAAATCTTGTATAAATACAGCGATGAGAAACGTAGCTATTCCTATCGCATCACTGAGGTTGATGTGAACGTCCTCCCGGTGACGAACTATTCCTCGCACCTCACTGTAAAGGACGGCGCGAACGGCGGCGCCTTGGTCGAGTGGCGCGGCGCATTCTACCGGGGCTTTCCGAACAATGATCCGCCGGAGAATCTGAACGACGCCGCCGCAGTGGCGGGGGTTAAGGGCGTTTACCGCAGTGGGTTGGACGCGCTGAAAAAACAGATGGAAGGCTCGAATTGAGTCGGCGCCCGGCCGTTTGGAGAGTCCAAGCGGCCGCGTTATTGTTGTTGGCCGCGCCAAAATCGCTTGGCGCGGCGGAAGCAGTGGTGACCAACCAATCAAGCAACGATGTTAGCATTGTCGATTTGGCGACCGGCCAAGTGCGCGCCATCGTGCCAATTGGCGGCGCGCCGGCGGGCGTCGCGCTGTCACCGGACGGCGCAAGCGCCTATATCGCCAGCCCAGACGGCCCCTATCTGACCGCGATCGATATTGACGCTGGGATCGTCATCGGCCGCGTCGCGCTGGACGGCGGACCGCTCGGCATTGCCGTGAATCCAATCAGCGGCTTGGTGTATGTCGCTGATTGGTATGGGGCGCGGCTGATCGTGATCGATCCTGCTAAAATACAGGAGACAACGCCGGGCGTGGCGGCCGTGGCTGAAGCGGCGACTGGGGCGAGCCCATCAGGCGTCGCCGTCACCCCGGATGGAAGCCTGATCCTCACGGCGGACCGGGACGACAACCAGGTCACGCTGCTCTCGGCGACGGACTATAGGGTAATCGCAACCATTCCCGTTGGAGAGCGGCCATTCGGCGTGACGGTGAGCCCAAGCGGAGATCAAGCCTTCACCGCCAATGTCGGGTCAAACGACGTCAGCGTTATCGACCTGGAGCGACGGGAAACGATCGCCGTGATACCCGTGGGAGAACGGCCCTATGCGGTGGAGCTGGCCCATGGCAGGGGATTCGTCACCAATCAATACGCCGACAGCGTCACGGTATTTGATCTAGACAGCCTCACCCCCATCAAAACCCTTGGCGTCGGAGAGTATCCGGAGGGCGTCGATGCAACCCTAGACGGCTCACGCGTGTTGGTGGCGAATTGGTTCTCAAACACACTCAGCGTGATTGACACCGAAAAGTTGGAAGTGCTGGAGGAGATAGATGTCGGGGACGGCCCGCGCGCTTTCGGCGCGTTTATCCGCGACTGATGGTGGGGCGCTCCTCTGAATTCGATGGGGTCGCCAGCGTAGGCTCTCATCAACGCTGGCGACCCAAACAGCTCTAACCGCAATCGCGAGCGATATAGGCTGTCCCTTCATGCACGCCGCGCAGATCGAGAGCGCAATCATCGCTCAAGCGCAGCGGACCGTCGTAAATGCCGGCCTTGTCGCGTTGCTGGCGATCGACGAAGAAATAAGCGTCGGTTTCCGTCAGGCGCGACAAAAACAAGGTGCTGCCGTCGACCTTCTCAGTCTGGCCGATACGCAGAACGATGCCGTCCGAACCAATCTGATCCATCAATTTCTGGCTCACATCCGGCTCCGGCGCCGCAACTGCGGGGATCGCCGAGGTCTCAATATCTGCCATCGAAGCGGCGGCTGAGGACAGCGCGTCAGTAGCGCTTTCGATCGCCGCCAGACGGTTTTCGATATGCGACAACCCGCTCAATTGAGCGTCTAGACCATCAAACCGAGATTGAATGCCGCGCAGCTCGTCCTTCAACGTCGCCACGCTCTGCGTCAGAGACTCGTTGAGGGCGATGATTTTATCAATTGATTGGCGGGTGTGCGCCAGATCAACCGAGACAGCCTCCGCAGAGCTAGGGCTAGCGGTCGCCTCATTGACATCGCCGTTGATCGCATATCCCGCCCAAGTCGCCACAACGACCACAGACGCCGCAACGATGGTGAATAGCTTCGCACTCATCCTGGTGTTCCTCTTTCACATGGCATGAGAACCACATCAAATTGCATGACAACGAATTCGTGAGGCCGACAAAGTCATACTCATGATTAAATCCAGGTTAATTATGAAAATTCATGCACATATTATATTAAAACAACTCAATAAGCCCTAAAATCTCCGAAATATCTGCTGCTAGAATATCTTAAGTCTCTTTTAATATTTTAAAAATTTGATTCACTGATA
>JAHQVS010000051.1 GCA_019634215.1 Paracoccaceae bacterium
AGCGGCGCCAGCTCGGCCTCCGTGAGCGAGGAACTGCCGTTGCACTGATAGCCGCCATCATCCGTGGCGCCGGCAAAGATCTTATACCCCGGCCCTTTGTGCTCGGCCTGGGCGTGGAAATGAATGTTGCAAAGGTTCATCTCTGAGGCGGACGGCGCCAATGTAAACAGACGGTCGTTCGCGCCCGATTTTACGCTGATGTCGCGGGGAGTTTGTGGGCCGTAGCCAGCACACACTTCTTGTGCGTCAGCAGCGGTGGCAACCGAAAACCCAGCCACCAAAAACGCCGCAATTGATAGAATTCTCCGGTGCATTTGATTTCCCTAGACAGAAGAATGATTTTGATTTGCCCCCATAGAGAAACTCAGCGCGCCCATGGCCCGCTTCATTCCCCGGCTCGAGTTAGTGCGTCAATGCGCCGCATTCCATACAATTGTATGAATAAATTTGTACAACGCCCCGTCTTCGAGAACTGACGCTCGGGAGGGAGCCGTTCCTCGGCTAAAGCGCCAGAGAGCATTCTGATGTGAGAGCTGGGATTTAAACTAATTCAAAGTGATAGGGGAAAGAGAGTCAGAGTTAAATTATTTCAAAATGAAACAATTATCTTTCCGCTACATATATGCCAAATCAAGCCGAATCAGACCTATATCTGCTGTTCTACGGTCCAATCGCTTGATGGGTTCTAAAGACTCAAACGCGCCAAGAACGCTCAAACAGCAAGGGGAAGCGGGGGGTAAATCCTTCCGCGCCTCACTGCCGATTGGCGACGCGGGTTACGAGTTCCGCAAGATCTTGCGTGGCGTTCGGTTTGCCTAAACCTCGGCTCGCCATCGCCATATCCGCTAAGGTTTCGGGCCGCTCCAACAATTGGGTGATTTGATCGCGCAAACTCTCCGGCGTCATTTTGACATCCGGCGCCAGCAGCGCGGCCCCATGATCGCTGAGTGCGCGGGCGTTGAAGGTTTGATGATCCGACATCGCCGCCGGATATGGCGCGAGTATCGCCGGGCGTCCGATGGCGGTCAGTTCGGCGATGGTGGAGGCGCCAGCCCGGCTGATCACCAGATGCGACGCAGCAAGCCGCGCCGGCATATCAGGGAAGAACGGCGCCAATTCAGCGTTAAGCTCAGCGGTCTGATACACCTTGCTCACGCTCTCCATCTCCGCCTCACGCACCTGTTGGGTCAAGCGAATGCGCTCCCGGATGGGCGTCGGCAAGCCGAGCAGCGCCGGGGGAACCCTGTCGGCAAAGACGCTGGCGCCCTGGCTGCCGCCAAACACCAACAACCGGATCTCTCCGTCCGGCTCCGGCGCGGCGTAAGGGCTCTCAGCCGCAGCCAAAACCGCGTCCCGCACAGGATTGCCGACGAAGATACGCGGCGCCCCCGCCGGAGCGTTGCTGATCGTCACCCCGCAAGCCAAAGCGTCGACACGCGACGCGAACACCCGGTTCACCCGGCCCAAAACACCGTTCTGCTCATGGATCATGCGCGGCAACCGCAACCGCCACGCCGCCGTCAACGCGGGCAGCGAGGGGTATCCGCCGAACCCCGCCACAACAGCCGGTTTGGCCTCCCGAAACCAATCAATGGCGTCGCTGACTCCGGCGGCGATCTTGAAGGGGGTTTTCATCTTATCGGCGAAGCCGCCCCGCGCGAAGGTCGCCGATTGGACTTTCCGCCGCTGGACCTCAGCCGGGAAACCATCTGCGTAGCGCAATCCACGGTCATCAGTCGAGAGCGCCACCCGCCAACCGCGCCGCAACATCTCCTGCGCCAGCGCTTGAGCGGGAAACATATGGCCGCCGGTGCCGCCAGCCGCGATCACCAACAAATTGCTCTCCGCCGTCATCAAGTGCCCGCCTCAGTCCGTGGTTAATCCGCGTGCACAAAACCACGACAGATCCGCGACGGAAAGGTCAACCGCAGGCGATCAGGTTCAGGCGCGGCGCGGAAACCACGAATGGAATTCTCCCGGACGCCGCCTGGTCAAGGCCAACAGCAGGCCCATCGCCATGCCGGTGGCCACCATCGAGGAGCCGCCATAGGAGATGAAGGGCAGCGTCATGCCTTTGGCGGGCAGCAGTTGCACCGCCACCGCCAAGTTCACAAACGCCTGCAAGCCGATCAGAAGCGCCAGCCCGATTCCGGCCAGACGCACAAACGGGTCCGACGCCCGGCGCACCCGCCAAAGCGCGCGCAGGGTGATGACCCCAAACAGCGCAATGATCGCCGCCGCCGCGCCGAACCCATACTCCTCCGCCGCCACCGCGATCACAAAATCGGTGTGAGCGTCAGGCAACTGGATTTTCTCGATGCCAGCGCCAGGGCCAAGCCCGGTCCACCCCCCCTTTACGATCGCCTCCATCGCAATCTGCATCTGTTGCCCAACCTCGGCGCTAGGGTCGAGAAACGCCTCAATCCGCGCCGCCACATGCGGCTCAACCGCATATCCAGCGACCCCAACCCCAAACGCGGAGGCGAACAGCGAGAGCAACAATGGCAACGGCGCGCCTGAGATAAAAAACATCGCGCCCCAGATCACGGCGATCAGCGCTGCTTGACCGTAATCCGGCTGCAAAATCAACAGTATAATCGCCAACACCGCCGTCAGGAATGAGGCGAGCGCGCCGATGCGCGCCACCGTCTGCTCGCGATGCTCCATGGCGCTCAGCATCCAGGCGCAGAGCACGATGAGCCCCGGCTTTAGAAACTCCGATGGCTGCACAGACACACCCCAGAGAGAGAACCACCGCACCGCGCCCTTATTGAAGTCGACGCCATAAAACGGCAGCAAAGCCAAGGCGGCCAGGCTCAGGATCGCGATAATCGCCCCCACCCGCCGCACGCCGCGTGGCTCCAGAAAGGAGAGTGCGAACAGCGCCAAAAAGGCCGGCAACCCATAGGCCATATGCCGCCAAGCGTAATAAAACGGCTCCAGACCATTGTTCTTGGCCAACACTGTAGAGGCCGCGAAAGACAGGATCACCCCAACCCCGAACAGGATCAAACAGACCCCGATGCTGGAGTGATCAACAGAGCGGCTCCAGGCGCTCCACGCGCTGTCGCTCTCCTCCGGACCGTCGATAAATCTGTCATAGTGATCGGAAGGGGCGAGGCTTGCGGTCACAGTAGCGGCTCCGAGAGGGATGATTAATGCCCTTTCATCCCTCTCGCATTCAGCCTAACGCCTTGTTAACAGCGGCAACGAAGGCCTCGCCGCGTTTTTCAAAATCCGGAAATTGATCGAAACTGGCGCAGGCCGGGGCCAACAGCACGGTTTCTCCGGGAGCGGAGTCGGCCGCCGCCGCAGCGACGGCGCTCTCTAACGTCTCGCACCGACTTAGGGCCACTCCAGCCACGCCCAGCGTAGCCGAGAAAACGTCGCTGGATGCACCGATGAGGTATGCCTTGGCGATGCGGGGGAAATAGTCGCTGAGGCTTTCAATCCCGCCCTCCTTCGCCACGCCGCCTACGATCCAACGCACTCGCTGATACGTCGCAAGTGAACGCGCGGCGGCGTCCGCGTTAGTGGCCTTGCTGTCATTGACGAACAGCACCCCATCCTTTTCGGCGATGACCTGCATGCGATGCGGCAGCCCTGGAAAGCTATCAATCCCGGCCTGGATCGCTTCGACTGACAGCCCTAAGGCCTGACAGGCGGCGGCGGCGCAACCGGCGTTCTGGGCATTGTGGACACCCTGCAGCGCCCGCGCCGCAGACAATCCCCAGGAGACGGCCTCCGCCTCCTCCCCCTCAGGCGCCGTAAACCGCACAAAGCCCTCCTTGGCCGTCACCCGCAATGGAAAAGCCTCGGGGGCCGCCTCTGTCGACACCGCCGTCACCGGCGCCCGCGTCACATGACGGTTGGCCAGAAACAGCCCCTCTTGTTCATCCACCCCAATCACACAGGCCTTAGCGTTTTCGAACAGGCAAGCCTTCGCGGCGACATAGCCACCCAGGCCGCCATGCCGGTCGAGATGATCAGGAGAGATGTTGGTCAGCACCGCCACATCCGGCGATAAAAACCGCGCCAGCTCCAGCTGATAGGAGGATAGCTCAAGAACCACCACTTCGCTGGGCGCCGGAGCGGGGCCGTCGAACACCGCGTGGCCGATATTGCCGCGCAAGCTAGTTTTCACACCGGCGATGGTCAGAATATGATGGATCAGCGCGGATGTGGTGGATTTGCCGTTGGAGCCGGTGACTGCGACAACCCGAATCGCCCCATCTACCGCCGCCTTGAACAACGCGTTCTGGGACTCTTCGTCGAATCGCCCGCCGCCACGAAACCACTCAATCGCGGCCATAAAAGCCGGGTCATCCACGGCGTCGTCATTGACGAAGCCCTTCGCCAACTCTCGCAGATACTCGCGCTCGATAGCACGCAACTCTCGGAAGAACAGGCTGATGTCATTATCAAGCGGGATGGCGCGGCGGAGCGCATAGGACAGTGCGGGGTGCGGCGCCGGATAGAGATGCGGCACACCGGGTGAGACCACATACAGCGCACAGTCCGGCTCTGCGCCAGGGTCAGCGAGGTCGATGGCCTCGAACCCCAGAGCCGCCGCCGCCTCTCGCCGCTGCGCCGAGTCGTCCCACAGGGCGGGAATCGCGCCAGCATCCCGAAGCGCGGCGGCGACGCTGAGACCAGAGCGCCCCAAACCCAGAACTCCGACGCGCACTCCCTTTAGATCGCTCAATTGACGCATGGCGCGCGTTTCCCCTCTCCAGCGTTTTCAGCGAAGACGCGGGGGCGACTGCCTCACCGCAGCTTCAACGTCGCCAATCCGATGATCGCCAAGATCACGGAGATAATCCAAAAACGGATCACAATCGTGGGCTCCTTCCAGCCCTTCTTCTCAAAATGATGGTGGATCGGCGCCATCAAAAACACCCGTTTACCGGTGCGCTTGAAGTAGGCGACCTGGATAATCACTGAGAGCGTCTCCACCACGAACAAGCCGCCGATAATCGCCAACACGATCTCATGCTTGGTGACCACTGCGATCGCGCCCAGCGCACCGCCGAGCGACAAGCTGCCGGTGTCGCCCATGAAAACCATCGCAGGCGGCGCGTTGTACCAGAGAAACCCCAGCCCTGCGCCGATCAACGCCGCGCAAAACACTGATATTTCACCGGTTCCAGGCACAAAGTGTAGCTGGAGATAATCTGCGAAGATCGCGTTTCCAACGAAATAGGAGATCATGCCGAAGCACATACCCGCGATCATCACCGGCACCGTCGCCAGCCCGTCAAGACCGTCGGTCAGATTCACCGCGTTGGCGGCGCCGACGATTACCAACATCGCGAACGGGATGAACAGCCACCACAGATACAGCAGCGTGTCCTTCAACACCGGAAAGGCGAGTTGAAACCGCAGATCCTCCGGCGTCGCCGCCGTCGCCCAGACCGCCGCAGCGGCGGCAATCGAAAACCCAGCGAGCAGCCGCACCCGCGCAGAGACGCCGGCGGTGGTGTATTTGCGCACTTTGGCGAGATCGTCGGCAAACCCGATCGCGCCGAAGCCCATGGTGACCAGCACCACGATCCAGACAAAGCTGTTGTCCAGCCGCGCCCACAACAGAGTCGAGGCCAACAGCGCGCCCAGGATCATCACGCCGCCCATGGTGGGCGTGCCCTTTTTCTCCAGGAGATGGCTCTCCGGCCCATCCGAGCGGATCGGCTGGCCCTTGCCCTGGCTGGCGCGCAGAAAGTCGATCACGCGGCGCCCGAGCAGAAAGCAGATCAACAAAGCGGTCATCACTGCGCCGCCGGCACGGAAGGTGATGTACCGAAACACGTTCACGTCGGCGAATAGCGGACCGGACCCGTTCCAGTCGTCAACAAAAAATAGATAAAACATCCGTCCGCCTCTCGGCCCCCTACGCTCGTCACTTCAACACGCCGCCCCGGCTGCTTCCGTCGCAGCTGGCAGCCCCCAGACGCGCCCGCTCGATAAAACGGGCGCCTGCTTGAAGCACGAGGGTCGCGTGTGTCGCAAGGGGCGCGGGGAGCCGCGCCCCCAGGAAGTGTGGGGGAGAGGCGGATCAGCCAACGGGCTGGGACGCCAAACCGGCTGTAAGCACGCCACATGAAAACCTCTGCCAAGGGCGGAGGTGAACGGCGCGAAGCGTCGCCGCCGTGTTACGCGCTTTGAGCCGAGGTGGACGGCGCCGGCAGCATCAACGGCTTGGCGCGGCGGATCATGTCACGGAACAGGGCGTCGTACCGGCGCACCATCGCCTCTTTGCTGAACTCACGCGCCGCCCGGCGCCCGTTCGAGAGACCCAGCCGATCGCGCAGGGCTTTATCCGACACCATCAACTCGGCGGCGGCGATCAAGGCGCTCTCATCGCTGGGTGGGCGCACAAATAACTGATTGGCTGAATCAACTCGATCGGCGACATCGCCTACATCTGTCGCCACAATCGGCAAGCCCGAGGCCATCGCTTCCGGCAACGCGCCGGCGACCGCTTCACTGTCAGAAGCCATGACAAACACGTCGAACTGCGCCAGGAACGGCGCGATGTCGTGCTGATCGCCGACAAAATCCACCCGACGGTCAATCTCCAAGGCGCGCGCCTCGGCCTCCAGCGCAGAGCGCTCCGGCCCGTCGCCAACAAACACCAAACCGACGTCCCGGCCGCGCTTGCGCAGCTCCGCCACCATTTTCAACAGCCGATCGCCGCGTTTCTCCGCCAGCAGCGGACCGACGGCGGCCAAACGCACCATCCGGCCGCGTCCTTCGCGCGGTGGCGAAGCGAAATGGGCGACGTCGACGCCGTCCGGGATATAATGCACCGCCTCTTCTGGCGCCGCCCAATCCCCCGTCATCAACTTATGCATCGCCCGAGACGGCGCGACAAACGCGCGGTGACGTCCCGGAAAAGCGCGACGGCGCGCCCAGGCGCGCTTCTGATCCGGCGACCCCGGGCGGTCCTCCGGCTCCGAGCCGTCCTCGAAATGCACATGCGGAATAGCGCCGGGGCCACGGTTGACCATCAGCCACTCGACCCCGCCCCAATTCTGCGTCACCAACATGTCCGGCCGCTCATTGCTGAGCAGCCGACGATAGGACCATAGGCTTCCAAGCGAGATGAAGTTGCGGCGCTTCACCGGGGCCGCTACCCGGCGCCAACGCACGCTCGGCCCGATCGCGCTCTCTGCGGTAAAATCCCCGTCCAGGGCGCAGATTGAGTGATCATAGCCACTTCCCATTGCAGTGGAGATGGTGGCGAAACGATCGGCGGCCGGGCCGAGGCCGAAGCTGGGAAACACCCACAACAGCTTAGTCTGCGGTTTTTTCATGCTCTCTCCTCAACACGCGGCGCGCTCGTCCCCCTTCGATCGCGCCTGCCGTGATGATGATGCGTTGTCACCCGCCCCGCTGATTCACAAATCAGCGTAGACGTGCTTCTCCCCCCCGCCGCCCGGATGCGTCACCGCGCCGGATTTAGTCGAACCCACGAGCTGCGCATATTTCCACAGCGCGCCTGACGCGTAGATGGTTTCACGTGGTCCGGCCCACTCCGTCCGGCGCCTCGCTAACTCGTCTTCGGCGACCTCGATCAAGATGCCGCCATTCACCGCATCGATTTCGATGATGTCGCCGTCTTTCACAAGGGCGATTGGCCCGCCAACCGCCGCTTCGGGCCCAACATGGCCCACACAAAAGCCGCGTGTTGCGCCTGAGAAACGACCATCGGTGATCAGCGCCACCTCTTTGCCCATTCCCTGACCAGAAATTGCCGCCGTTGTCGCCAGCATCTCGCGCATTCCGGGGCCTCCCCGAGGCCCTTCATTGCGGATCACCAGAACCTCACCCTTCTGATAGCTACGCGCCTTGACGGCGGCGAAGGCGTCCTCCTCGCATTCGAACACCCTCGCCGGACCACGAAATTTCTGCTGATCCGCCGGAATGCCCGCAACCTTCACAATAGCGCCCTCCGGGGCCAAATTACCCTTCAGCCCGACGACGCCGCCCGTGACAGTGAGCGGGGTTTCGATCGGATAGATCACCCGCCCATCCGGCACGTGATCGATATCGTTCAGCTCCTCGGCCATGGTGCGACCGGTGACGGACAGGCAGTCGCCATGGAACAACCCGGCCTTCAGCAGCTCCTTCATCACGACAGGCACGCCGCCAACCTCATATAGATCCTTGGCGACGAATTGCCCGCCGGGCTTCAGATCGACGAAATAGGGCGTGGATTTGAAGATCTCGCAGACATCCTCAAGCTCAAACTTAATGCCCGCCTCATGCGCGATCGCAGGCAGATGCAACCCGGCGTTGGTGGACCCGCCAGTGCAGGCGACCACGCGCGCGGCGTTCTCCAGGCTTTTCCGGGTTACGATGTCGCGGGCGCGGATATTAGAGGCGATCAAATTCATCACCCCACGTCCCGCCGCCTCGCAATAGGCGTCGCGGCTCTCATACACCGCCGGCGCGC
>JAHQVS010000052.1 GCA_019634215.1 Paracoccaceae bacterium
AGGCCGGGTCGGCGCCGGTGTTAGCTTCAGAAGTGAGCTTCAGAACGCCAGAAGTCCTGACACTGTCTTTTGACGTTCTGACATTCACTTCTGAAGTTGACAACTGACAAGAACAAAAGAGGGGCAACTCCAGCGTCACCCGGATCAAATCAGGAACAAATTGATCCCTGCGGTTGTTCGTTGTATGTTTGCAATTTAAGTGTTAAATGTGCAACTAAGCGTTTCTTGAAATTTGATTTCACCGTCTGACTTTTGATCAGAAGGTGAAATTCGAAAAATAGATAAAAATCATATATAAAACAGCGATCTAAGGGATTGTGTGGCGGTCATTTTGATCATTGGGATCATATAGGGAGCACCAGTGCTTTCATTCCGGGAAATGGCTCATATTGTGGTGTTGATATTGTTGCACTCAAAATAGGCGATGTAGTGCTTTATATAGAGCTGTATTATTGGATGGGTCTACATATGGAGCGCTAAGGCAGTTCTGGTCATTTCTCGGCGTCTCCACAGGCGAAGGCGTGGCGGTGCTTGCGAAAAATCTGGGAACGTTTGAAAACGCACCCATCAGCTTGGCGGCGCTGAAAACTGCGGAACCTGTCAACTTGCTGAAAAACAATGAAAATACTCTCTGATTTCCGGGCCTCTACATGCGTCTCGACGAGTTCGATTATGATTTGCCCGACAGCGCTATCGCCCTGCGTCCGGCCTCGCCGCGTAGCTCGGCGCGGCTGTTGGAGCTGCGCGGCGGGGAGTGGACGGACCATTTTGTGTACGCTCTGCCCGATTTGCTGCGGCCTGAAGATCTGCTGGTGGTCAACAACACCAAGGTGACACCAGCGCGCCTCTCCGGCGTTCGCCGCCGCGATCCGATCGGCGATCAACCGCCCAGCGAGGCGCAGATCGAGGCAACTTTGACCGAACGCCTCGCCCCCGATCGTTGGCGCGCCCTGGCCAAGCCCGGCAAGCGGCTGCGTCTTGGCGACGTGGTGCGGTTCGACCCCGAGGCGGCGACGGGGCTCCGCGCCGAAGTTGCGGTCAAGGACGCCGAGGGCGGCGGCGTCGAGTTTCAGTTCTACAAGACAGGCGCGGCCCTGGACGCGGCGATCGCTTTGGTCGGCGCGCCGCCGCTGCCGCCTTATATCGCCTCCAGGCGGGCCGCTGACGCCCAGGACCGGCGGGATTACCAGACCATCTTCGCCAAGCATGACGGCGCCGTCGCCGCCCCCACCGCCTCGCTGCACTTCGACGATGCGCTGCTCTCGGCGTTAGATGCGGCGGGGGTCCGGCGGGCGGAGGTGACGTTGCATGTCGGCCCTGGAACGTTTTTGCCGGTCACCGCTGAGGACCCGGCAGAGCATCGCATGCACGCGGAGTGGGGGGAGATCGACGAGACGACCGCCGCCGCCGTCACGGAGACGCGGGCGCGGGGAGGCCGGGTGGTCGCGGTCGGCACCACCGCTCTCAGAGTTCTAGAGACCGCCGTCGCCCGCGCCGGGGAGGGGAGCGGGGCGGTTGACGGCGCCCTCGCGCCCTGGCGCGGATGGACTAATCTGTTCATCACGCCGGGTTATGAGTTCCGAATCGTAGACGGGCTGCTGACCAATTTCCACTTGCCGCGTTCGACCCTGTTGATGTTGGTCGCTGCGTTGGTTGGTCGCAATCGTATCCTCGCCGCATACAATCACGCGATTCAGAGCGGATATCGTTTCTATTCTTATGGAGACGCCACATTGCTCTGGCGAGAACAGGCCTAACCGCGACATCAAATTGACGTCATCTGGAGCTACTCAAGGCCATTGCTTGGGGTGAGACTGTCGCTCCTACGTAACTCTTGTGTTATTGTTACTCGACGTATTCACTTGAACTTGTAAAGCGATCCCAGCTCGGAAAGGTGTGTCCCATCGAGCGGATGCTCTGCGGAGGCTCTCGAAGGAGATCGGTGATGAAACGCATTTCAATGGCGCTGGTTAGCGCCGGGGTGATGCTGGCCCCTGGGGTGGGGTCGGCGCAGACCCTGCAAGCCGGGGCGGAGCTGCCCCCAAACCCTAAGGCCGGCGAGTGTTACGCGCGCGTGCACGTGCCATCCCAAACCCGCGACGTGGCAAAGCGGGTGTTGGTCCAGGAGGGCGGCGACGAGTTGGTCGCTCAAAAGGCCGAATATCGTTGGGTGATGAAGGAGGTCGAGGTTGAGGCCGCCTTTGAACGCGTCGAGGTCGTCCCGGCCCGGTTCGAGATGCAGCGCCGTCAGGTGGTGATCGAGCCGTCGCGCGAAGTGGTCGAGGTGGCCCCCGCCGAATATGAGGTCGCCACTGAAAAGGTGATGGTGCGCGAGGCGTATCAGACCTGGAAGCCCGGCACCGGCCCGATCCAGCGCTATGACAGCGCCACCGGCGAAATCATGTGCCTTGTCGAAGTGCCGGCGGAATACCGCACGGTGAAGCGCAAGGTGGTGAAGCGTCCGGCTCGGGTAGAGCGCAAAACCATTCCGGCCAAAACCGAGACCATCAACGTCAAGGTCATGGTCGAGCCGCCGCGTGTGCGCCGCATCAAGATTCCGGCCAAGACCAAGCAGGTCCGTGTGCAGGAGCAGGTGCGTCCGGTCGCAATCAGCCGCCGTCCGATCCCGGCGAAGTATGAGACCGTGTTGGAGACCGTGAAGGCTGGCGAAGGCCGTGTCGAGTGGCGCCCGATCCTGTGCGAGACCAACGCCAAACCTGACTTGATCAAGGACGTCCAGCGGGCGCTGGAGCGCGCCGGATATAATCCGGGTCCGATCGACGGCATCTTGGGCCGTACGACCATGGACGCAGTGCACCAGTATCAGACTCGCAACGGTTTGGCGCGGGACTTCCTGACGATCGAGACCATGCAATCTCTGGGGATAGATCCTCAAAGTTGAGTTTGGCAGGGCGCCTAATTACAACTGCGGGCGACGGCGTTAGCGCGCCGTCGCCCATAGATCCCTTTTTATTCGGGATCGCTCAAAATCGACAAACCCGTCGTTTTCAACATAGTTCCAGTCATCCCCCCGCTTGTAGGGCTCGCGCAGCGGCGAAAAACGACAATCAAGTCGTCGCCTGCAGGGAGCCGACGCGATGATTGGCGTTTTCCGCGCCTCTTGGGCGCTGTTTTTAGGCATATTGTTGCTGATGGTGGGCAACGGGCTGCAAGGCTCGTTGTTGGGCGTGCGCGCCTCAATCGAAGGCTTCTCCCCAGAGCTGATGGGGTATGTGATGGCCGGCTATTTCGTCGGCTTTCTCGGCGGTTCACAACTGACGCCGATCATGTTGCGCCGTGTCGGGCATATCCGGGTGTTCGCGGCCCTGGGCTCGTTGATTTCTGCGGCTTTCATCATTTACGCTGCGGTTGTCGACCCGATCGCTTGGTTTCTGATGCGTGTGTTGGTCGGGTTCTGCTTTTCCGGCGTTTATGTCGTCGCCGAGAGCTGGATTAACGACGCCAGCACTAACGAAAATCGCGGCTCAACACTCTCTTTGTATCTGATGGTGCAGATGGTTGGGGTCGTGGCGGGCCAGCTGATGCTGAATATCGGCGACCCGGGCGGCTATGACTTGTTCGTGTTGATTTCGGTGCTGGTGTCGGTGTCGTTCGCGCCGATTCTACTCAGCGTGTCACCAGCGCCGTTCTATGACGCCTCCAAGCGGATGACACTGCGCGAGCTGCTCGACGCCTCGCCGCTTGGCGCTGTGTCGGCCCTGATGTTGGGCGGCGTGTTCGGCGCGATGTTTGGCATGGGGCCGATCTACGCCGCCGAAACCGGCTTGAGCGTGTTTGAAATCTCGATTTTTATGGCGGCGATCTTCGCTGGCGGGGTGGTTCTGCAATATCCACTCGGCATCGCCTCGGATCTCTATGATCGACGGTGGCTGATCATCGTCATCGCCGCCGCCGGTCTAATCAACTGCCTGCTCGGAACGGCCTTTGGCGGCGTCGTGGTGGCCGAGGTTTTTGGCTTTGAATTCAAGTTTCTATATCTCACTGGGGCGCTTTTGGGGGGGCTCACCACCCCGCTCTATGCGCTCATAGTGGCCCACACCAACGACTTTCTAGAGCGTGATCAGATGGCGTCGGCAAGCGGCGGCTTGGTGTTCCTGAACGGCGTCGGCGCCACGCTTGGCCCGATCGCCACAGGCTACCTGATGACGCCGGCGTTGGTGGGGCCGCAAGGATGGTGGAGTTTTATGTCGCTGTTGTTTGGCGGGATGGCCGCCTATGGCCTCTACCGCGCCACCCAGCGGCCGACAGTCAGCGCCGAGGAAACCTCGCCCTACGCCCCATACGCGCCGCGCGCCACGCCTGTGGTCACGGAGATGTTGCAAGAGGTGGCGTTTGAGCGGCAAGAGGCTGAGGCGGAGGAGGCGCAGACGGATGATGATGACGAGTCAGAAGCCAAGGCGCTGGAGAAGGCCGACGGCGGATAGGCTATTCGCGGCCTGCATGGTTTAAGTCTCAAGCTTGAGAGCACGCGATTCCCAGTGCCCCTGTTCGCAGGTGGCGTTAGTGTCGCCGCGACGAAGATAGAGTGGGAGTGATCTATGGCGGATGCGACGCTGGACGTGATTGTGATCGGCGCCGGCCCTGGCGGTTATGTGTGCGCGATCCGCGCCGCGCAGCTCGGGCTGAAGGCGGCGGTGGTCGAGCGCGAGAATCTCGGCGGGATCTGCCTGAATTGGGGCTGCATTCCGACCAAGGCGCTGCTGCGCTCGGCGGAGGTGTATCACCTGATGCAGCGCGCCAGCGAATTCGGCTTGTCGGCGGAGAAGATCGGCTACGACATCGGCGCCGTCGTGAAGCGCTCGCGTGGGGTGGCCAAGCAGCTCAACCAGGGCGTCGGGCATCTGCTGAAAAAGAACAAGGTGCAGGTGATCGACGGCGAAGCGACGATCCCGGCCCCTGGGCAGGTGAAGGTTGGCGATAAAACCTACGCCGCCAAGCACATCGTCGTCGCCACCGGCGCCCGGGCGCGCGAATTGCCGGGGCTGGAGGCGGACGGCAAGCTGGTCTGGAACTATCGCCACGCCATGACGGCCGACCATGTCCCAGATCGGCTGCTGGTGATCGGCTCCGGCGCCATAGGCATTGAGTTCGCTAGCTTTTTCAACGCGCTGGGCTCGAAAACCACCGTCGTCGAGGTGGTCGACCGCGTCCTGCCGGCAGAGGATGCTGAAATCTCGACTTTCGCTAAGAAGCAATTCGAGAAGCGCGGCATGACTATCAAGACCAAAGCCATGGTCAAACAGCTCGACCGTCAGGGCGACAAGGTCACGGCGCATATCGAGATCAACGGCAAGGCCGAAACCCACGAATTCGACCGGGTGATCTCCGCCGTCGGCATCGTCGCCAACACCGAGGGGCTGGGGCTTGATAAGCTCGGCGTCGCCCTGGAGCGCGGCCATATCAAGGTTGATGATCATTGCCGCACCGGCGTCGCCAATATCTGGGCGATCGGCGACGTGATCCAAGGCCCTTGGTTGGCCCACAAAGCCAGCCATGAGGGCGTGATGGTCGCCGACCAGATTGCGGGCCGCAGTGTTCACCCCTTCAAGGCGTCGGACATTCCCGGTTGCACCTATTCCGAGCCGCAGGTGGCGTCAGTGGGGCTCTCTGAGGCCAAGGCGAAGGAGGCGGGCTATGAGATCAAAGTCGGCCGCTTCCCCTTCATCGGCAACGGCAAGGCGATCGCGCTCGGTGAGCCGGAGGGCATGGTTAAAACCGTGTTCGACGCCAAAACCGGCGAGTTGCTCGGCGCCCATATGGTTGGCGCCGAGGTCACGGAGATGATCCAGGGCTATGTCGTCGGTCGCCAGTTGGAGACCACCGAAGAAGATCTGATGCACGCCATCTTCCCGCATCCGACCCTGTCGGAGATGATGCATGAAAGCGTGCTGGACGCCTATGGCCGGGCGATCCATTTCTGACGGCGGCGCGGCCGCACCCAGCGGTCGCGATCGCCGTGTGGGCGGGCTGTCCGGCTCGCTCGGCGAGATCGTCTACGGCGGCAATGACGGCATCGTCACCACTTTCGCCATCGTCGCCGGGTTCGCCGGGGCATCGATGCATGAGACGGGCGCAGCGATTGGCGGGGTGGCGGTGCTGTTGTTCGGCCTCGCCAACCTGTTCGCCGACGCCACCGCCATGGGCCTCGGCGCGTTTCTCTCGGCGCGCTCGACGCGGGACGTCTACGCCTCCGCCCGCGCGCGGGAGCAGGCGGAAATCCGGCGTCATCCCCAACTTGAACGCGCTGAGACGGCGGCGATCCTGCGGCGGGAGGGCGTCTTGCCTGCGGACGCCGAGGCCTTTGCGGATCTCTATGCTCGCAACCCCGGCCTGATGGCGGATTTCCTGCTGCGC
>JAHQVS010000053.1 GCA_019634215.1 Paracoccaceae bacterium
CGCATTGACGTCATACCCGGCCCGTTCGCACAGCCGCCAGCGCGCGGCGGCCAGCCCGGTCACGATCCGCAGCGGCGGCGCCCCCGCCAAACCGCCCGCATTGACGTCATACCCGGCCCGTTCGCACAGCCGCCAGCGCGCGGCGGCCAGCCCGGCGACGATCGCCAGCGACGTGCCGCTGACGAACCCGGCGACGGTTTGCTCCGGCAAACAGAGCAACTCGCGCAGCCAGCGCTGGCAGGTCTCCTCCAGCACGGCGTTGGTCGGCGAGATCGCGTGCAGGACCGCGTTTTGGTCCCACGTGTCGGCCAGCAGCCGCGCCGCCATCCCCGCCGGAACCGCGCCGCCATTGACCAACCCAAAGAAACGCCCGCCGGTCTGCGCCATCGTGCCGGGCGAGCCGACCCTGTCCAGCATGTCCAAAATCGCGTGCGGGTCGCCCATCGCCTCCGGCATCGGCTCGTCAAAAGCCGAGAGCGCGGCCTCCGCCTCAGCAGTCGGCGCCACGTTCCGCTGATACGCGCCGCGCTGATACGCGCGCCCATGCTCAACCGCGCGGGCAAACAGCTCCCCGCTTTGAGCCTGATCCCGCATCTCCCGCCAGAGCGTCTCAGCGGTTGGTTCTGTCATCTTTCCGTCTCCCGATTGCGCGGCGCGACCGCCTCTCGCTAGCTGGCGTGGTCGGGCCGCCTTTTCTAACCAAAAACTGACGCTGCGCCGCGCGGAACCGACAGCGCGGCGGTCGATCAGGCGTTTTGCGCGTTCAGAAGGGCCGGCTCCTGATCGACGGATGGCGATCCGACGGTTTCCTGATAGAACAAACCGATGAGCTGGACCTTGAATGAAACCGTTGCAACACCTGCGGGCAAACTCGCCGCCGGATCGGCAGGTGACGGCCAGCCCTTGGTGTTGGCCCATGGCTGGCCGTGGTCGTCGATGTCCTGGCGCCGGATCATCCCCGCGTTGGTGGAGCGCTTCCGGGTGCATTGGTACGATATGCCGGGGTATGGCCAATCCGAAATGCACACGGATCAACGCACCTCGCTTGATGTGCAGGGGGAGATTTTCGCGGTGATGCTCGACCATTGGGGCCTCAAGCGCCCCGCCGTCATCGCGCATGATTTTGGCGGCGCGACGACGTTGCGCGCCCATCTGCTGCACGGCGCCGAGTATGACCGCCTGGTGCTGATGAACGTGGTCGCTATGCGCCCATGGGGCTCGGCGTTTTTCGAGCATGTCGGCCGCCATGTCGACGCCTTCATCGGCCTGCCACCCCATATCCATGAGGCGGTGGCGCGGGCCTATATTCAAGGCGCGCTGGTCAATGATTTGCCGGAGGACGACTTCGAGGGGCTGGTCCGCCCTTGGCTCTCGGAGGATGGGCGCGCCAGCTTCTATCGCCAGTTCGCCCAAGCCGATGAGCGGTACACCGCGGAGGTTGAGCCGATGTTTGGTGCGGTGCGGTGCCCGGTTCAAATCCTGTGGGGCGAGGATGATCCCTGGATACCGATCGAGCGAGGCCGCTGCCTGCATCAGTGCATCCCTCAGGCCGATTTCATCCCTTTGCCGGGCGTGGGCCATCTTCCTCAACTCGAACAGCCCGAGGCGGTTTTGCGTGCGGTGAGCCCTTTCTTGGGCGCCTGACACGCCCGCGCCGATGGACTCAGAATCTTAAGGCGGCATCTTACTGGCAACATGCGGCGTCAGCGGCGTCCAGGTCGCCGCCCGCCTCTGGAGTCGTTCCTCCAGGGTTTCATGGTCATACTGGGAAGCTGTCGGCGCGCGGGAGAAGACGAGTCTGTCATCCAGGCAATTGACGATCACCAGCGCCCGTTGAGGTGCGGCGACGGTCAGCGCCGCGACGTAAACCCCGCACACTCGGCAGAGCAGATACTCTGCGGTTTCGAGTCCGAAGCGGTAGCGGTTGGCGTCATGCTCAGACTTTACGCCAATCTCGACACCACCCACCGGATCAGCGACAGCGAGGGTGTTATGCTTGCGGCAGAAAGAACATTGGCAAGCCCGCGTCACCGTCTCACCCGGCGGGATGTGTGTCTCGTAGCTGAGCGTGATATTGCTGCAATGGCAGCCGCCTGTATACCGCATGCCTCGTCTCCGGTCCGAATTCCAAAGCGCGCGACTTTCTATGTTCCGCCTCCGCGATCAGCTTATTCTGGAGGCGCCGCTGGCAACAGGCTCTCGCTCGTGATCCGCCGCGCCGCCAGATCGACATGCATGATAGCTGTTCGTTTCTCACGCTTCACCAGGAGCACCGCTTCGGTTGCGGAGATCACCTCCCAGCTCCGTAGCTTGCCTTTCAAGTCCAGGGGCGTGAGCCCGGTTCCGTCCGGCGCCGCCAGGGCGACCACCTCCAGATCCGAGGGGCTCAGCAACCCATCCTTATTGCTGTCCGTCACCACATAACTCACCAGCAGCGCCAGATCCTGCGCTTTCTCGGCATCTGCAACGCGCGACTGGAGCATGGTGGCGATGTTCAGCAAACTCGGGCGGGCGCCGACCAGATAGCGGGCATCGCCGGTGCGGGGATCATAGATCAGCCAATCAATATGGCTGGAGCTGACCTTGGAGCTGCTGTAGCTGCGGGGAATCCGGTTCTCCAGCTCATGCTCACGCTTGATCTGGGCGTACAGAAGATCCGTATGGCCCAATGGGGCTAGATTCCCCGGGCGCTCGATCGGATCTTGTTCCGAAGCGTCGTCGCTAGACGCTTCGGCAGGCACAATTTGCGCGACGCGCGGCGTCTGAAGCAACTCCACAGCTAGCGCTACCGCGCCGACCATCAACATCGCCAAGCCAATCAAACCCACACCGGCGATCAATACGGCGTTGAACCGCCAAAGCCAGCGAAATAGCGGATGATTGTCGGTCATACCCATCCCCGTCTCTATACATTCGGAGATGGTTACATTGGCGTCAGCGCCCAATAATCCAGATCCAACAGTACATCCCCGAGATATTTGCCGTCTTCCCCCTTGGCGCGGAAGTCCGCCGCCGGGGCGTTTTTCACCGCCACCAGCCGCAGCCGAAGCGCGCCGACGCTTGGCTTGCCGGTTTCTGCTTTGTCGAGCACCTCCGACCATGCATACACGGTGTCCCCGGCAAAGCAGGGGTTGGCGTGGCTACCGGCGTTGATGGCGGCGATCAACTGGGTGTTGGCCAAACCGTTGAAGGACAGCGCCCGCGCCAGGCTGATGACATGGCCGCCATAGATCAGCCGCTTGCCGTCCTCCCGCGCCTGGGCGTTGAAATGCACCTTAGCGGTGTTCTGCCAGAGCCGGGTGGCGAGCATATGCTCGGCCTCTTCGATGGTGACGCCGTCGACATGGTCGATCTTCTCACCGATCTCATAATCGCCCCAGCGGTGCGGCTCTCCTGCGCTGGTGAAATCATACTCCTCGAATGTCAGCCCCGCCGGCACGTACAGCGCGTCGGGCGGGACCGTCGCAGACAGCTCAGGGACCACCGCTTGCGGCGCAGGCGCGCTGGGGTCGCGCTTCTTCACCATCACCCAGCGCACCCAATCGATCGCCACCGGCCCAGGAACCGAGCCGTCCCCCTCCACAAGCCGCGCGGTGGAGCGCACCCAGACCACGCCGGTCTTGCCGTTGGAGTTTTCCTTAACCCCAATCACCTCCGACTCGGTCGCCAGCGTGTCGCCTGGATAGATTGGACGGTGAAATTGAAGCTCCGCATATCCCAGATTGGCGACTGCGTTCAGCGACACGTCAGGCACGGTTTTGCCGAAGGCGACATGAAACGCCGCCAGCTCCTCAATAGGGCTGCGCGGCAACCCGCAACGTACGGCGAAAGCGTCGGAGGAGGGCAGGGCGAACCGAGTCGGATACAGGGCGGTGTACAGCGTTCGGTCGCCATCGGTCAGAGTCCGGGGGGTGGCATGGTTAATACGTAGAGAAATGGTGAAATCTTCGAGAAAATTGCCAGAATTGGTCTTGTTCGCGGACGATGACATCGGGAAGCTCCGTGAGTAGCGGTCGCGGCGGGCAGGATCTCGCCATGCCGCATCCTAAGGCGCCGGTCCAGAGGGGAGCGGCGTTATTGCTACTCGCGTGACTGGCGAGCCGGGCTCTGATGGAGAGCAAGTGGCGCCGCAGCATTCGCGTGATCGACTTCTTATGCGCGCCCGTGATATCGCTAAAGCGATGCATTCTAGGAGAGTTGTGGATGGCGTCGGAGCGCACGGTGTTGGTGGTGGAGGGCGATCCACCAGAAGCGATCGAGGCCGCCGTCGTCGCCGGAGCGGCTCCGGCCGGATATCATTTCGGCGCGGTGCTGCGCGTGCTTGATCCCAGCCTGGAAATCGAAGTGGTCGTGCCCTCGCTGCCGGAGTTCGATCCCCGCGCATTTGAGTTCGAGGGGGTGATCGGAGTGGCCTTGACCGGCTCCGCCGCGCCCTGGTCCGCCGACGCCCGGCAAGCGGCGCCGCATCGCGCCTTTCTGCACCGGGTGTTTGACCATGATCTGCCGGTGTTCGGCTCTTGTTGGGGGCTGCATGTCGCCACGGCGGTGCTCGGCGGCGCCTTGCGCGAAAGCCCGGGCGGTGTGGAGTTCGGCGTAGCGCGCAACGTCACCCTCACCGAAGCGGGCCGCCGCCATCCGATGTACTCCGACAAGCCCTACGCCTTCGACGCCATAAGTATGCATCGCGATGAGGTCGACCGCCCGCCGGAGGGCGCGCAGATCCTCGCGGGCAACAGTCATTCAAATGTACAAGCGATGGTGTATGAGCGCGGTATGATCAAATTCTGGGGCGTGCAATATCATCCGGAACTAGGGCCGGAATCGGTCGCTCAGGCGCTGAAGCGCGAGGACGCGCCAG
This sequence comes from Paracoccaceae bacterium, assembly GCA_019634215.1. Lineage (GTDB taxonomy): Bacteria > Pseudomonadota > Alphaproteobacteria > Rhodobacterales > Rhodobacteraceae > JAHQVS01. The sequence continues at coordinate 4,859 of JAHQVS010000053.1, forward strand.
CTTTCGTTGATGGCGAGCTGTTTTTGGACGAAGCCGATCGCGCCCTGATCGCCGGCGACTATCAGCTCATGGGCGAGGAGCCGGAGCGAGAGGCCGCCCTGCGCTGGCGGTACGGCGTCACCGATGATGTCGCGTTTTTTGAGCGGCGCACGGTCGAGCTGTCAAATTGGGTGGCGATGCTTGGGCCGGGAAGATGAGAGAATAGGGCGGCATAACTAAAACCGCCGAAGTATTGCTGATTGAAGTATCTGGATATCATTGGGTTATGGGGTTAGGGCCGTTGTTGGCTCTGGGTGGGACGCAGAGCGTCCAACAAGGCCGTTTGGGAAGGATGAGCGCTCTGTTTGAGCGCCCAAAACGGGGTGGGGCATATAATGCGCTTGAAGCGGACTGATGGCCGGATCACGGCCTTGAACTCCCGTGTGAGCGGGGCGGCGTTGGCGGCGTATCTGCTGATTGCTCCCAGCGCAGCATTGGCGCAATCCTCGTCGGAAGCAGCGAACCTGACGCCGCCAAGCGAATCTGATGTGGAAGCCGCGCTTCAGCTCGGCGATAAGCGCTTAGAGCAGGGCAACCAGCTCGCCGCTCTTATGGCGTATCGCCAAGGCGCCACCCTGGCGCGGCGGCGGTCCGAGGCTTCGGCGGACAAACCCGAGGTTCTCTATGACGAAAGCCTCGGGGTCGAGAAAATTGCCGGTTTGTTCGAGACTCGCCGCGACTATCTGCGCGCCACCATGGAATATCAGAAGGTCCTGAAAATTCGGCGCAATCTCGCCGAAGGGGACGTGGATGCCCTGAAATACGACTACGCGCTCGGCCGTATTCTCTACAAGTTGGGGCGGCTGCGGGAGCGGAGGGACTCTCAGCGCGGCGCCCTCGCGGCTTATGACGAGGCCGCCACCGTGTTGCGGGGCTTGCCGCCGGAGGATCAAGAGCGCGTCAATGTGCTCAGCCTGCTGAACGCCAGCTTGGTCGGCGGCGGCCGGGTGCGGCTGGTTAATAAGGACAATGTGAACGCCCTGCGGCGCTATCAATCCTCGGTCACGATCGCCGAGAAGCTGGTCGAGATCAAACCTGACGAGCTGCGTTGGCGATTCGAACGCGCCGCAGCGCATCAGCGTGTCGGCTATCTGGCGTCGGCCATTGACGCGTTCGACATCGCCCGCACTGGGTTGGAGACCGCCACCGCTGAATACATCGCCTTGATCGACGCCGAGTTTCGGGTGGAGCAGTCTCGCAATGAGCTGATGTTCGTCTCGATCGAGCTGGGCCTGATGGAGACGCGCTTGAAACGCTTTCATGAAGCCCGTCCGCATTTGCTACGCGCCATGACACTATTGAAGCGGGATAGCGAGGCGGCTCAACTCGACAAGTGGCGTAAGGAATGGCTTCCCCATATCGAAGGAGCCCTGACCGATATCACGGCGGCGCTACGCTAGAGGTTAGCCTGATGCAGCAGCTCGATGGGCTTAAAGCTCATCGTGTTAAGGGCGACGCACTGGTGTTTCTGGCGCGGTAAGCCAGCGTCAATCTTTTCTCCACCTTCCCTGAGTATGATCGCGGTCAAAATACAGGCCGCCCATCAAGATGGCGGCCGGCTCAGGGTGGGGAGAGAGGCAATGAAGAAACGGCTTGCGGCCGTTACGGCGGCGATCTTGCTGGCGTCGCTTAGCGCGACTCCGGCGATGGCGTTGGCGAGCCCGCGCGATGCTTTATCGGGCACATGGCGGCGTATCGAAAATTTCAATAATCTGCCCTCAACCCGTAAAATTGATGAGATGTGCAACCAACGCCATCGGCCTGCTTTGCTAAAAGAAGGCGGTAAGGAAGCTCTACGAGTTGCTGAAAACTTCGTTCAGATAATGCCTCATGATCATGTATATCTTGAGTTCGATCATGTTTATATTTCTTCCGAATATAAGCATTTTGGTATTGATGGCCGTCGCCAAATTAAAGAAATTCGTGAAAGCAATTTTGGCGTCAGAAAATTTGTAGCCAAGCGCACTGGTGTCTTCTTCTACGTGTTCGATAATAACTCAATGAACACACGTACCGCTAAGATGCGGGTGGTCGCGCCGAAGAAGGACCCTGAGTATTTTGTGAAATGTCCATGAGTTCATGAATTGACGTCATGATTTAGAGAGCTTGGCTCTCATTCAGTTCGCTCAGGTTCGGATCGGGGAGGGGCGGCGTCAGGCCGCCCACTCCGCATGGCGCCGTCAGCGCCGTCAAGCCTTTCTCCATGTCGTTCGAATAGCATGCAGCGTGTGGAAGCATGGTTACGACGGCGAGGGGGAGATGAGATGAAGCGGTGGTTTCTGGCGCTGATGGCGGTGGTGATGTTGGCCTCGCTGGGCGCGACGCCGAGCTTCGCCGCGCTGTATCCGCGCGATGTGTTGTCCGGAACCTGGCGGCGGGTGCCGAACTTCAGAGACATCCCCTCAGGCCGCGAGATCGGTTTTATGTGCGCGGAGCGTTTTCGGCCATCTCTTCTCAAAGATGGCGAAGCGGAGATGCGCAGGTTGTCGGAAAATTTCGTTCAATTCCTGCCATTCCACGGCGTGTATCTTGGCGATGACGAAGTCTATATTTCAGAATTATTTCGCGATTTTGGCATTGGCGGAAAGCGGCGCCTGAAGGAATACCGGTACCAGAAATTTGGCGTGCGCAAGTTCGTGGCCTGGCGTACAGGGGTGCTGTTCTTTGTCCACACACGCATCACCGTGGGGGCGAGGGCGTTGCAGCTGCGTGTCCTGACGCCGGACCGGCCGCCCGAATATTATGTGAAGTGTTGAGGCGCGGAGGCTGTGTCGCCGTCGTTCTCGTCCGTTTGAGATGGGGTGGACCACCGGATGATTGCGGCCTCGATTGTGATTGGGCTCGTGCTACTGGCGCTGGGCGGTGAGTTGATTGTGCGTGGCGGGGTCGGTGCTGCGCAACGTTTGGATATGTCGCCAATGGTCATCGGGGTGGTGATGCTCGGTTTCGGCACCTCGGCGCCGGAGTTGGTGACCAGCCTGCAAGCCGCCCTTTCCGGCGCGCCGGGGATCGCGGTCGGCAACGTGGTCGGCTCGAACATCGCCAACATTTTGCTGATTGCGGGCG
>JAHQVS010000054.1 GCA_019634215.1 Paracoccaceae bacterium
CGCGTTGTGAGCGGCGAGCTGTCGACGGCGTCGATTGCGGATGAGGCCTGGGGCGAGGTTTGGGGTGTTGAGTACGCCGCCGACCGCATTGCGAGTGGTGAGCTGTCGACGGCCTCGATTGCCGACCAGTCTTGGGGTGAGGTTTGGGGCGTCGATTTCGATGCTGACCTTATCCCGGGCGCAGCTCCGGCCATCGGCGAGGCTTTGGACGTGCTTAGGATGGTTCCGTAAGCGCAGCAGACCAAGCGTTTCGCGAGATAAGGCGCGGCGAGGTCGATCCCTCGCCGCCGCCACTGGATATTTATGGCGTATTTGCGGCTCCACTGGGCCGCAAATACGCCGTTTATTTTGGGACGGGACTGCAACCTAAGGCGTTGGTGTGAGAGGAAAGCCCCAGCGACGCGGCTGCGATTTTGAGTGGGTGCGTTTGGCATCAACCGCACCGCCCGCGCTGCGTTGAAGTGGCTTTTGATTTCTAAAGGGATTTTGTCCGCCGTGTTGCGTTGGCCTTGGGCTTGGCCTTGGGCTTGGTCTGGTTCTTGAGCCGACGGAGATAGGCGGCGCCACAGTGGCTGGCGAGGGCGAAAGCCGCCGGGAATATAGCTTTTGTTACCCCGGAAATCGGCCAAAATAGCACAGATAACATTCGTAATGATCCACTTATAGCGTTAATAAAACTCCACGAATTATACACATTGTTGATGGCTTTATTGTCGACATGTTCCGAAGCCATCTATGGGGGATGGAACAATGGACACATATGAGCAAACGGTCGTAGCGGAGTGGAGTGAGCTTACGCTGACGGCGATCAGGGAGGGGTCCGCCAAGCCGACGCCGACGGCTTATCAGCTTTATGTGGCGCACACGGCGATGTATGACGCTTGGGCGGCCTACGATGCTGACGCCTTCGGGCATTACACCAAGATTTTTCGGCCTGCCTCGGAAAGCACCGAAGCAAATAAAGCCGAAGCTATCAGCTATGCGGCATACAACACGCTGTCTAAGCTGTTTCCGGACCAGTCCGAAACGTTCGCCGCCTATATGGACGAACTCGGATACGACACGACTGTCGACACCACGGATACCGGCAGCGCCGCTGGTGTGGGCAACGCCGCCGCCGATGGCGTTTTTGCGGCGCGCAGTGGAGACGGCTCGGACTTTGAGAACGGCTTTGCCGACATCACTGGGTATACGCCAGTCAACAGCCCGGACCCCGACGCTGACAATGCGCCGGGCGGCGAGGATTTCGATCCAAATCGCTGGCAGCCCTTGCGTGTGCCGAACGGGACCGTTGTTGATGAAAATGGCAATCCCGTCGCGACCGATGATCCTGCGAGCTACAAAGATCAAGTGGTCTTGACCCCGAATTGGAGCTCGGTGACGCCGTTCGCGCTGCCGTCGGGGGATGCTGTGCGCCCGGATGCGCCGCCGCAGCTCGGAGATTTCGACGTCTATGTTGACGCGCTCGGCGCGGTGACCACGGGTGATCAGGCCTATCGCGATCAGTTTACGGCTGTTCTTGAGACCAGCGCTGAGCTGACGGTTGAGCAGAAAGTGATCGCCGAGTTCTGGGCGGACGGCCCACGGACCGAGTCGCCTCCAGGCCACTGGAACCAGTTCGCTCAAGACCTCTCCAAGCGCGAAGGCTACGGCGTCGATGACGATGTAAAGCTGTTCTTTGCGCTGAACAGCGCCATCTTCGACGCTTCGATTGCGACTTGGGAGGCGAAGAATCATTATGATTATATTCGCCCGCAATCCGCCATTCGCGACTTGTACTTCGACCAGGAGGTCGAGGCGTGGGCGGGACCCAACTTAGGCACGCAGACGATCCTTGGTCAGGAATGGCAGCCTTATCAGAACACGACCTTCGTCACACCGCCCTTCCAGGAGTTTACGTCCGGGCATAGCGCGTTCTCAACCGCGGCGGCGGTCGTGCTGGCGAAATATATCGGCTCCGACCAGTTCTATGATGGCGTCTCCGTCGGCAATTACGATCTGAATGGCGACGGCGAGTTGGATCTGTTGGGCGAGTTTATCGCCCCCGAGTTGTCGTTTGAAGATTATGACGGCCCTCCTGTCGTTTTGCAGTGGGATACGCTGGGCGACGCCGCTGATGAAGCCGGGGTCTCTCGCATCTATGGCGGCATCCATATTCAGGATGGCGATCTGCGTGGCCGGGCCATCGGCGACGAGGTGGCGGAGTTGTCGTTCGACAAAGCCGAAACCTTGTTTGAGCGTGGTGGCGACCTGTTGGGCGGGTTGCGGGTTGGTCTTTATGACACTGACAGCAACAGCCTGATCCAGTCTCTGAACGACGGAGATAAAATCGACGCGTCGCTGCTGGCCGGCGGCCGTGTCGCCATTGCCGCTTATGTTGCTGATGACGATCCGCTGGCGGACATCGTTGAGAGCGTCATGTTCGATCTCAACCATGGCGCCTCGATGCGTACGGAGAATGTCGAGCCCTATGCGCTGTTCGGCGACATCGGCGGAGATTTCTATTCGGGCGAGGGCCTGCAGCTTGGCGAAAACACGCTTTCGCTGGGGTTATACACTGCAGACCAGGGGAGGGGCGACGAGATTGGCGCCGCTTCGCTGACATTCGAGTTCGTCGACGACAATGTGACGTTTGGGCTGTACGACGCGGCGACGGACGCGCTGATTACGATGCTGGAAGAGGGCGCGGAAATCGCCCGGAGCACTGTGGCCGATCGTGAGGTGACGATTGCGGCTTATGTAGCGGACGACAGCTTCCAGTTCATGGACGCCGAGAGTATGCGGCTCAATATGGACAACGGCGCGGTGAAGCGGGTGGAGAATGTCGAGCCCTACGCATTGTTCGGTGACAGGGACGGCGACTTCTTTGGCGGGGAGATCGCGGCTGGCGATCATACGCTCGCGTATGAAGTATACTCAGAGGATGGTGGCGCTGGCGTCTTGCTTGCCCACGATGTGTTTGAGTTTACCATCTTGGATGATCCGGCGCTGATGTAACGGCTTCTAAAGCCGAGCGTTGATCGGCTTTAGATTGTTTTGGCCCAGGCCAGCGGTGCAAAGCCTATCAGGCTCTGGTCACCCGGGCTGCGAAACAGCCCGGTTTGGCGTAGTGGAGATGAAGATACTCAACGCCTGGAATCCCGAACAGGCGCGTGATGGTTGTCTCCAGCGTAACGCCCACAACGGCGTCCGCATCGATCATGATATGGTCGGCGTTGAACGCGCGGAGTGAGATCAAGCGGCTCCGGAAGACGTCCGGCGCCTCGCCCCGCTCGGGGAAAGCCTGCGCCGCGCCGCGACGAACGAAGATCGCGTGACTGGCGCGGAACGGTGTTGCTTCGGCCTGGTGCTCATAATTCAGCAGCAGGACCTCTTCCCCGACTTTGGCGTCTTCGAGGCTGACACGGCAAGGGCTGCCGGGGCTGACGGCCACTACTTCGCGGCGGGCGTTTTGCGCGGCGAGTTCCTGGTCGCTCATCTCGAACAGATGGGCGAATTGGCGCGCGGGCAGGGCGTGGATTTGGAAAGACATCTGGAACGCCTCCGAGTGTGGTGGTTGTTCGCAGATTTCTGTTGCGAGCGGCGCTGAGAGGCCACCCGGATCTTGCGGGCGGGCCGCTTCTCCACTCAGTGATGGCCTGTATCAGCAGCACATGTTCCCGGAAGCGAGAGAGACCCGGCGCCACGGCGAGCGTCGCGCTCAGTCCGGACGCCTGGGAGCATTACAGCTCTTTGAGATGAAGATCGGGATAAAGCGATCCAGCCGAACAGATCGAGCAAGTGTTTATAAATCTCGGTGATATCTTAACGGTTCCGGATGCAGGTTTTGATGATGTGGCGGATCTGTTATGGCGGGATCTCTAAAGTCCGACCACCAGGTCCAGATCGATCTGAACTTCATTAAACGAGGGCTAGGAGGCTTTGCCGCCCCTGGGCGCGAGCCACATCAACCCACGCGCCACCATTCCAATTATAAGCCTGAATCAAGCTACGCTGCGATCAACGACCCAGTCGCGCTGAACGCCGGTTTCACGTTAGCGACAGCGCCGATACTGCTGTTGTTAACCGCTTGAATCGTTGGATTTTCCTTGTTCTTCGAGGCGGAATGGAGTTGTTCGCATCCACCCGACATTCGAATTGAGGTGAAGGGTGAGCTTATCCTTCGATCACGCCGAGCTGTTTCAGCATGGCCATGTCGTCGGTCAGACCCCAGCGTTCGATCAGTTTGCAGCCCTGTACGCGGTAAAGGTGGAACACTTCAAATGAGACGGCTTTGCCTGTCGCGGGCGCCCCAATCGGTAAGGGACCATCATTTGCGCCAGTTATCGTATCGCGGGCCATCACCATGTCGCCCTCGGCGATAATGTTGTGATAGTCCGCGCGAATGTCGGGGAATGCGGCGAAGAACTTCGAGTACAGTTCTCGAAAGACGGCTGGGCCTTTCTGAGCGGTCAGCGGGAAGGCTTCCTGATGGTTGATGAATTCCGGGTGCAGCACCTCTTCGAGAAGGCTCAGGGCGCGTCCGTTGAACGCGTCTTCAATGAGCTTATGCAAAATGGCTTTAGCTGTCCCCAACTGGTTCGATCAGTTTCGATGATCTTGACGCCTATGTGGGCGCCGCTTGCGAAGGCCTTGGCGTGGTTCAGGTCCTGTGGTTCCAGGCGAAACGCGCGATTGATCGCGGCGATCTCATTCCGATCCTGCCCGACCATTCATGTAGTCCAGTGCAAGTTTCGGCTTTAGTCGCAGAGCGACGCCACATCCCTCGACGAACGCGCGGCGTCCTCGATTGGTTGCAAAATGTCCTGAAAGCAGCCGAACTGAAGTCAATGGGCCTCAACTGACAACGGCAGCGTATTTCAAGCGGAGCGATCTCCACTGGCATAAAGGCCGTCAAAGGATCGGGCTAAAACCGCGGGCTCTTACGCCACTGAAAAACCCTGTTGGCGTTCAGCCCATGGCGTGGGGCCACTCCGGCGACCGTCACACCCTCGGCCAGCGTCTCCCCGACCATATGTCGCTTGAACGCGTGGGCGTGGCTCCCCCGCTCTAATTTGGCACAGGTGCGCCGTTCGCGTCGACAGGGTGAATCCAGACGCGAAAACTGGTCAGCTCCGCCTCGCCAAAGCTGTGCGTGAGCGGAACGTCGACGGCGTCTCGGCCTTGGGCGATCAGAACCCGGCCTTTGCGCGGCGCATTGTTGCGCGGATCGAAAATGCGCCAGGCGCCGCCGAGATAGACCTCCATCCAAGCGGCGAAGTCCATGGGGGGATAGGGCGGCGGTTGGCCGACGTCGCTGACATACCCCGTGCAGTAGCGCGCCGGGATGTTGAGGCAGCGGCAAAAGGTGATGGCGAGATGCGCGAAGTCCCGGCAGACGCCGCGCCTGCGCGCGTAGGTCTCTCCGGCGGTCTGGGTCGGGTCGGAGTGCTCGTAGCCGAAGGCGACATGGCTGTTCACGAAATCGCAGATGCTCTGAACACGGCCCCATCCAGGCGGGGTAGCGCCGAACAAGCGCCACGCCTCCTCCATCAGCCGGTCGGTCTCGCAATAGCGGCTGCCGATCAGGTAGGTCAGAGTTTCGGGCGGGAGCGTCTCGACATTTTGCTCCACCGCCGAAAGCTCGACCGGATCGGACGCGCCGTCGTCATTAATAACGCCGTTCGTTCCCAGAACGAACACCCCCGACGGTGCGATGAGCCGGGTGCACCAATTGCCGAACCCGTCGCGGTAGTGGGCGAGGGGAACTGCGGGGGTGGTCATAAATCGATCGGGAATGTCGAAAAACGGCGCATGCGCGTGATGGGCGTTGAGCAGCGCGATCATCGGCGTATCGCGTTTCAGCAGATAGGAGATCTCGCATCCAAGGCGGAGTTTCATAAGGGACCCAATCACACTACGCGCGCTGCGGCGAAGTTAAAGCACTATAAGGGCAGGGGAGACAGAGGAGCGCCACCGGCCTCCTCCGCTCCCGCAGGCGGTCCACTTTGAAGCAAGCTGTGCCGCTCTGCTGAGAGCGCACAGGTTGTTGCTGGCGTGTGGTCGATCGGCTTGCTTTGGAAGGGAATGCCCCTGAGCGAGATCAGCTCACTTGCCGAGACCTGTTCGGCGCACCGCGTCTGATCGTTCCCAGGTGTTTTCTCGAGCATGTTCCATGAACTTCCGTTCACTCCAAAGGCTCTCATTCCCAGTTTTGTCACATTTTCAAACCGCAAAACCGCATACAATTTTTCTGAAGGTGCTCTAGAGTTCGATCTTCTTGGCTTTTGACGTGGCCTTGATCGGTTTCAGAACCTTGCGGTCATCGTCGGCCCAAGTGGCGAGGCGGACGCGTTTCACCAGCCTGCGGTTCGGCTGTTTCGCGTCCTGCAATGGCTCAACAACGAACAGGCCTTTCTCATAGCTGAAGAAGGTATGCTTCCCGAATACAAACTCCAGTTTTCGCTGTGCTTCCGAGTTCGTATCGATCACTTCAGCCGCCGTGCGCGCTGTCACTGCTTTTACAAGCGTTTCATCCAACATAACCATCGACTTTTCCTGTGACGCTTTGCAGGGGCGGCGCTCCGGGCCGGATGCCTGCGTTGGTTTCTTCTCAACAATTTTCATTCTTCACTCACGCGCGCCAAATTGTTGGCTGCTTTACTGTTGATGCATTACTCCGTATTCTTAATATATTGATTGATATTTATTTTGATCTTATATGATTTCAACTCGTTTATATTTTAATTTACTATAATGTTAATGGGTGTTTTCATTAATCTTTCCTGCCTCGATGAGGAAACATATCAATGATGCGACCAATTATTGATGCGATAACAATAACCAAAAAACCTCCGAACAAGACTGTCGGAATGAGCCCGAAATATTCGAGGGCGCTCATAATAGTTCTCCTCCAGGTTTAAAGCGCTGCTACAAACTTTAGAAAGCAAGCTAGTATCTGGCGCTCGTAGTGATTGTAAGTGAAAATAGAAAAGCACAAATGCTGAGTGATTCACTCTTTTAGTAGAGCTTTATTCGTTGATGGTAATATTGAAGGCTTAGAAATTGTTCTGCGCTCGCCATTTTTGGTTTGTGGCAGAAGATTTCCTGAAATACAAAATTATAGCAAATATATGAGGCATCACATGGAAAAGTTCAAGCCCTATTTTTAAGGGCTGATGTCAATGCCGGGTTGTTCATGAAAAATTTCAGCTGTCATGTCGATCTTGAAATGCTTTGGTTGCTGTTATCCACTCAAGTTTTTTAGGTTTAAAAGTGGGTGATTTGTCGTGTTGATTTTCTGCTCATTTTTTAAATGAAAGTACAAGGAGGTTATTTCGACAGCCTCCAGTACTGCTGGCTGTGATGCAGCGTGTGAGGTGGGGGCATATTTGCTGGCTCTCCGCCAGCGGGTCAGCTTGATCGCTGCGGCCCAGGGGAAGGTGCGCACTTCACTGCAGTCGCGATCGGTCAGAGGTGTCCCGGATCCCCGGGTGTCAGCGTTCGATAGAAAAAAGGGTCTGAAAAATTTGAAAGAGCCAAATGAGCAGCGGGAAATACAATATAATCCCGAAGAAAATCAGGACAATTAGAGAGTAGCTCTTTTGTGATAGCGGCATAGTTTTGAGGTGGGTAATATTGGCCTGGTTGCTTAGTTGAGCCTTTTCCATGAACTGCCGTTCACTCCAAAGGCTCTCATTCTTTATTTTGTCGCATTTTCTAACCGTAAAACCGCGCACAGTTTGCTGAAAATGCTCTAGGGCGCATCGGCGGCTAGCTCAGTCACATCACCCGCCTCCCTTCGCGCCACACCGCCCGCGTCACGCAGAGGCGCTCCGCCCGGTACACCCGCGCCAGATCCGCGCGCAGGCCGGTGCGGATGGCGCCGCGATCCTTGAGTCCGATGGCGGCGGCGGGGGTTTCGGTGACGGTGGCGATGGCTTTGGGCAGACCGTAGTCGGTTTCCTCGGCGAGTTTGAAGGCGCCGAGCATCAGGGCGGCGGGGGCGTAGTCGGAGGAGAGGATGTCGACCAAACCCTCCTGCGCCAGCTCCATCGCCGAGACGTTGCCGGAATGGGAGAGGCCGCGCAGGATGTTAGGGGCGCCCATCAGCACCTTCAGGCCGGAGTTCTGGCTGGCGCGGGCGGCCTCAAGCGTGGTGGGGAATTCGGCGATGGTGGCCCCGGCGCGGAGGCTGTCGGCGACGTGGCTTTCGGTGGCGTCGTCGTGGCTGGCGACGGCGTAGGCGCCAGCGTCGGAACGCGCCTTCATGGCCGCGAGATTGGGCTCGGCCCATTCCTCTTGCAGCGCCTTGGCCTCGATGATGAACGCCTCCATGCGCTCATCGGACCAGCCGTTCTTGCCCTGATAGTATTGCCGTAGCTTGTCGACATTGGCGAATTGGCGCTGGCCGGGGGTGTGGTCCATCAGCGAGATCAGGCGGAGCAGCGGCTCGGTGGGGGCGGTCTCGTCCTGGTCCCTGTTTTGGGGGCGTGCGACGCTGTCGAACTCCTCGACCAGCTTAGGCGAGCAGATCTCGCAGCGAAGATGCAGGTAGTGGTCGGCGCGGAGCAGGTCTAGGTTTTGTAGGACGTGCATCGCCTCGGCCACCGCCGGGGCGTAGTTGCCGAGGCCTTCCTGCCGCATGGTGCCGACGCGCAGGGCGTCCACGATTGTCGAGACGCCGACCGAGACGAATTCGCCGTCATGGGCGGCGAGGGCGGCGCGGCGGGGCCAGTCGACGCCAGGGCGGGGGGTGAGGTGGCGCTCCAGATTGTCGGTGTGCAGTTCGACCAGGCCGGGGAGCAAATAGTCGCCCTCACAGTCGATAGCGCCGGGGGCTTGGGACGGGCTGGAAGAGAGGTCGGTGATGACGCCGCCTTTGATCTGAACCGCGCCTTCGACGACGGCGTCCGGGGTCACGATACGGGCGTTAGTGAACACCTGTTCGGCCATTTGCCCGGCGTTTTGTTTGGCGCTGGATGGAGTTTGCTCAACCTGACCGCTCATCTTCCGCCCCCTCGGCTGTGATTCGAGATGATGATTTGTTCCAAGACATTTTACGTTTCGGCGTTGCGCCGCAGTTATCCAGCATTCCTTACGCTGTTGGGAGTCCCGCTGATGAAGTTGCCCGGCCTGCCCGCCATCGGCCCGTTTTTCCGGATGTTGATCGTCAATGGCGTCGGCGGCGCCGTGTTAGGGTTGGGCTTGTGCGCGGCTGTGCTGTGGATGGACGTCGCCGGGGTGGGGAGTCTGATCGCCCGTTCCAGCGATCCGGCGCTGCCGGCGGCGCTCTTGGCGTTTATGCTGGCGATCACCTGCGCCGGGGTGGCCATGGCCTCTGCCTTGTTCTCATATGCGGGCGACGACTCGGAGAAACCGGGGCGGCCAAGGGGGAGGCGAAGAGAGAACAGATGACCGAGCTGGAGGGCTATGCCCGTTACGCGATTTACGCCGCCGCGCCGCAAGGGTCGCCGCTGGGCGATTTCACCGCCGCGTGGCTGGGATGGGACCCGGAGGCCGGACAGGCCTGCGCGCGGGCGGCCGCGCCCGGGCTGCCGGCGCCGATCGGAGAGATCACCGCCAGCCCGTCGCGCTATGGCTTCCATGGCACGTTGAAGGCGCCGTTTCGCCTCGCCGATAATGTCGCCGCTGCTGATTTGGACGCTGAGCTGACCGCGTTCGCGGGGGAGACCGCCGCGCCGGTGGGGCCGCCGTTGCGGCTGGATGTGGAGATGGGGTTCGTCTCGCTGCGCCCGAGCGGGCCGACACCGGCGTTGGACGCGCTGGCCGGGGAGATCGTGCGGCGCTTTGACCGGTTCCGGGCGCCGCTGTCCGAGGCGGAGCTGATCAAGCGCCGGGCCTCCGGCTTGACCCCGGCGCAGGACGCCAATTTGACGCAATGGGGCTACCCGCATGTTTTGGACCAGTTCCACTATCACATGACCCTGAGCAGCCAACTGCCCTCCGACGTCGCGGAGGCGGTGCGGGCGGAGCTGGCGCCGCGTCTGGAGCCGCTGCTGGAGGAGGCGTACATCTTGCGGGAGCTTTGCTTGTTCGGCGATCCGGGCGCGGCGGGGCATTTCAGGCTTCTCCGCCGCTATCCGTTACAGGGTTGATCAGAGCTGGGGTGATCGGAGCCGGGTTGATCGGTGATTGGGCGGTCGCGGCATCGATCGCTTGAAGCATCTTGGCGACGCCATGCTCCGGCGGGCCGTCGTTGAGGATGGTGATCGCGCCGGGGATCTCGGCGGTGGGGTTCGCGCGGTCGAGCCGGGCGGCGATGTCCTCAGCGCTCTCGCGGCCTCGGGCGGTGAGACGCTGGGCCAATACCTCGCGCGGGGCGGTGACGTGCAGCGGCAGGACCGGGGGGTAGGCCCGCCGCGCCTGCTCGATCACGGTGCGGGAGACGTTGGCCACCACCGAGCGCCCGTCCGCCAACGCCTCCGCCGCTGAGTTCGGCACGCCATAGGCCAGCCCATGGGCGCGCCAGGACAGGGCGAACGCGCCGTCGGCCTCCTGAGCATCGAACATATCGGGTGAGACGGCGTCGTAGTCCTCGCCGCCGGCGTCGGCGGCGCGGGTGACGACGCGTTTGGGAAAGAGCAGATCCGGGCGGGCGGCGCGGACGCCGTCCATCAGCGTGTCCTTGCCGGCGCCGGAGGGGCCGACAACCAGGAACAGGACGCCTCTGGCTTTGGGGGTGCTTTGGGGAGGTGTGTCGATCATGGCGATGCCTCCCCTTTGCGGTTATTGCGCCGCCGGTCGAACGGCGGGGCTGAATTCGGTGACGTCGATTTCGCGGTCGCAGACCCGGCGGCGGGCCTCGGCGTCGTGGAAGATGCCGATCACCGCCACCCCGTCGGCCTTGGCTTCCTCGATCATGGTCAATACCGTCTCGCGGTTGGCGGCGTCCAGGGAGGCGGTGGGCTCGTCGAGCAAAAGGCAGGGCGCGCGGCGGATCAGGCCGCGGGCGATGTTGACCCGTTGACGCTCTCCGCCTGAGAAGGTCAGCGGCGACAGCTCCCACAGCCGCTCAGGGATGCGCAGTCGACCCAGGGCGAGCCGCGCCGCATCACGGGCGTCATGGGCTGCGACGCCAACCGCAAGAAGAGGCTCGGCGACCACGTCCAAGGTGGAGACCCGGGGGATCACCTCCAGGAATTGCGAGACGTAACCGATGGTGCGCCGACGCAGCTCCAGGATTTCATGCGGCTCGGCTGACGCGACGTCGACCCACTGGTCGTGGTCGACCAGCCTGACCCGGATCGAGCCCGTCTGAATTCGGTAATTGCCATACAGAATACGCATGAGTGTTGATTTGCCAGCCCCGGAGGCGCCGATCAGCGCCACGCACTCGCCGCCGACGACGCTGAGGGAGGCGTCCGCCAACACTGGTAGGGCCAGCTGGTCGCGGGCGTGAATGGTGAAGGTTTTGCCGACGCCGAGCGCCTCAAGCCGGGGCGCGCCGATCTCCCAGCGTGGCTGGGGGGCCGGAGCGGCTGCAGGGGCGGATGTTGGGGCGAGGTTTTGAGACGTCATCGGCTCACACTCTCAAAATCGAGCTGACCAGGAGTTGGCTGTATTCATGCTGCGGGTCGTCGAGCACCTGATCTGTGAGGCCGCTCTCGACCACGAGGCCGCGCCGCATCACGAGCATCCGGTGCGCGAGCAGCCGGGCCACCGCGAGGTCATGGGTGACGATCACCACCGACAGGCCGAAATCGCCGACGAGACGGCGGATCAGATCGAGCAAGCGGGCCTGGACCGAGACGTCGAGGCCGCCAGTGGGCTCGTCCATGAACACCACCTTGGGGTCGGTGGCGAGGGCGCGGGCGATTTGCAGGCGCTGGCGCATGCCGCCGGAGAAGGCGGTGGGGCGGTCATCAATGCGGTCGTCGTCGATCTCCACCCGGTGGAGCCAGCCCAGCGCCTCGGCGCGGATGGCGTTGTAGTGGCGGGCGCCGATCGCCATCTTGCGCTCGCCGATGTTGCCGCCGGCGCTGACGGTCATCCGCAGACCGTCGCGCGGGTCTTGGTGAACGACGGCGAAATCGGTGCGCAGCAGGCTGCGGCGCTCTGGCTCGGAGAGGTCTTGGTGAATGTCGCGCCACGCCTCGACATGGGTAAGCGGATGGCGCTGATGGAACCGCACCCCGCCGCTGGTGGGGGGCAGGCGGCCGGACATACAGGCCAGCAGGGTTGATTTGCCGGAGCCGGATTCGCCGACCACCGCCACAACCTCGCCTGCGCGCAGGTCGAACGAGACGTCGGTGCAGCCGACCCGTTGGCCATACTGCTTGGTGAGCTTGTCGATTTGTAGCAGCGGCGCGCCGATCATGCCGGATCTCCCGCGCTGCTTGCCACATTGCTTGCGGTGTCCGCCGCTTCGCCGTTTTCGGCTTGGTCCCGGCGGCGGATGCAGAAATCAGTGTCGGAGCAGACGAACATCCGTCCGCCCTGGTCATCGGTGATGATCTCGTCGAGATAGCTGTCCTCGGCCCCGCACAGGGCGCAGTTCTGCTCCCAATGACCGGGGTCGAACGGGTAATCCTCGAAATCCAGGCTCTTGACCTTGGTGTAGGGCGGCAGCGCGTAAATCCGTTGCTCTCGCCCGGCGCCGAACAATTGCAGCGCCGGAGATTCAGATAATTTTGGGTTGTCGAATTTCGGGATCGGGGAGGGGCTCATCACATAGCGTTCTTCGACCTTCACCGGATAATTGTAGGTGGTGGCGATGTGGCCGTGGCGCGAGATGTCCTCATACAATTTCACGTGCATGAGGCCGTATTCCTCGAGCGCGTGCATTTTGCGGGTCTCCACCTCGCGCGGCTCCAAAAAACGCAGCGGCTCGGGGATCGGGACTTGGTAAATCAGGATCTGATCCTCCGAGAGCGCGGTTTCCGGGATGCGGTGGCGGGTCTGGATCAAGGTGGCCTGTTCGGTCTCGGTGGTGGTGGCGACCCCGGCGGTTTTCTCAAAGAATTGCCGCAGCGAGACGGCGTTGGTGGTGTCGTCGGCGCCCTGGTCGATCACCTTCAAGGTGTCGGACGGGGTCAGGCAGGCGGCCGTGACTTGGACGCCGCCGGTGCCCCAGCCATAGGGCATCGGCATCTCGCGGCTGGCGAATGGGGTTTGGTAACCAGGGACCGCGACCGCCTTCAGGATCGCCCGCCGGATCATGCGTTTGGTGTGTTCGTCGAGATAGGCGAAATTGTAGCCGTGATCTTCGATTTCGGGTGGCGTATTGCGGCGCGGCGCCGGGGGCGCATCTGGTGCGTCGAGGGCGCGGACAGGCGCTGCAGGGGCGCGGTTTTCGGGTGAGGGAGTCACGCTTTTCGGTGCGTGAGGCGCGGTTGATATATCCCGAATTTGGGGCGTGGACCCGTCCTGCTCAGACTCCGCCTGAAGACGTTTGCGCAGGAAAGCACTGCTGAAAAAACCCATCACGACCGTCCTTTGGCCCGGCGGCTGAGCCGTCGTTAAGCTGAATGCATGTGGGGCCCGCCGGCTGTGTTTTGGAGGGCCAGCGGCGAGGGTCATTCCGCCGCCTCGCGGCTGGCGGCGATTTCGGCGCGCATTCGGCGGACCAGCTCCAGCTCGGACTGGAAGTCGACGTAATGCGGCAGCTTGATATGCTCCAGAAAGCCGGTGGCCTGTATATTGTCGCAATGGCTCAGCACGAACTCAACATCTTGCCCCGGCGCGCAGCTGGAGTCTTCGCCCAGCTCGGCCCAGCGCAGCGCCCGGTCGACCAGCGCCATCGAGATCGCCTTGCGCTCCTGATGGCCGAAGGTGAGGCCGTATCCCCGGGTGAACTGCGGCGGCTCGGTCTTGGAGCCTTTGAATTGATTGACGGTTTCACATTCGGTCACGGTGATCTCGCCGATCTCGATTGAGAAGCCCAGCTCAGGGATTTCCATCTCGACCGCGACCGCGCCAATCCTGAGTTCGCCGACGAAGGGGTGGTTGTTGCCGTAGCCGCGCTGGGTGGAGTAGGCGAGGCTAAGCAGAAAACCCTCGTCGCCGCGCGCCAAGGATTGCAGGCGTAGGGCGCGATTTGCTGGAAAATCAAGTGGTTGCCGGGTCAGGTCGGGCGGCGTCTCACCATCAATCGGGGCCGGGTTGGCCTCCATCAAATTGTCTTTGTCCAGCAGGGCGAGCACATGTGGCGGCGGGGTTAATTGCGGCGCCGGGGCGCGATCGGCGCGCGGCGGCTCTCCCTCCGCCGCGAGGGTGAAGTCCAGCAGGCGGTGGGTGTAGTCGAAGGTGGGGCCGAGAATTTGCCCGCCCGGAATGTCTTTGAATGTGGCCGATACGCGACGGAACACTGCCATCGCGCCGGTCTCGATTGGATTGGCGTACCCAAATCGGGGCAGGGTGGTGCGGTAGGCGCGCAACAGGAAAATCGCCTCAATCAGGTCGCCCCGGCTCTGCTTGATCGCCAGCGCCGCGAGGTCGGGGTCGTACAGCGAGCCCTCGGCCATGCAGCGGGCGACGGAGAGGGCGAGCTGTTCGCGGATTTGTGCGGGAGACAGCTCCGCCACCGCCGTATCGCCGCGCCGCTCCTCAGCGAGCTGGCGGTGGGCGGCTGCGATCGCGTTTTCTCCGCCTTTGGTCGCAACATACATTTAGCGAGCCTCCGAACTTGAAAACGCATCAGGTTGGGTGCTGCGCGGCAGGCCGACAATTTGGTCGCTGGCGCAGAGGAACATATCAACGCCCAGTGGAAACAGCGCCGCGTTGCGCTCGACGAACGGCCAGAAGCGGTAGTCAACGCCGTCCACGGACAAGGGCGCCGGTTGCGCCAGCCCTGGTCCGGACAGGCTGGCCCCAAGCCCGGCCGCAAAGCCGTCGACCTCGATGATCAGGGTGGTGGATCGGTCCGGATATTCGGGCGAGCCCAGCGACATCGGCGACTCAGCTAGCTCGTCCCAGCGGCCGATAAAAAAGGCCGCTCCTTCTGGGGCGGCCAATGGGGCGACGCCGGTGCGGAACCGGATAAATTGTTCGATTTCAGTTGATTGTCGCGATGGCGCGACCCAGATCGGGGCGTCGGCGTCGCTCACGGTCCAGATCAACGCCGCCGCCGCCGGAGAGAGCGGGGCCGGCGCCGCGTCAAACGCCAACGGGCGCGGCGTTCCCGGACGCGACAGCGCCTCAAGGGAGGCTCGAAACATCTGGGAGAGCTGGATCGAGGCGTCGTCGCCATCGGGCGAGGTCGGGGTGGCTGTGGCGGACTGCAGCATTAGTCGTCTCCCCGCGTCATCGTGAAGAACTCGACCTTGGTCGCGGCCGCTTTGCGGGCGTCATCATCGCGCCGCGCGCTTTCCTCAGCAACCAACGGCGCGAGAATACGCTCCCGCACGTGCGTTGATGCGTCGGTCTGCATCAGCGCGTCGCATAGGGCCGATAGCCGTGCTTTGCGTTTGTCGCGCCCCAGGGCGTAGGCGTGGCCCTCTTCGCCGCTCTCCAACCGGACCGAGCAACGGGTGGCGGTGGCTTCGCCTAAATTGAAGGCGGCTCCGTCGCCTCCGGCGCGTCCACGGGCCATGACGGCGCCGATCTCAGGCGCGCGCAGCAGCTCGAACTGGGGCGTCAGATCTGCTGCTTCCCAGAGTGTCGCCAACCGAGCGCCGTCCGCGCGCGCTAATTGGGACATCCAGGCTCTTCGAGCCTCCATAGACAACTTATGGTTGCGATGCCGCAGCGAATTAGACATCAATCTTCTCGCGATTTGTCGAATATCAGAGGTTGTCTCGTGCGATTTGTATAGATAAATATAGTCGCAACATCTGTCCGCGTCAACCATTCGGATCAGGAAATAAACCAACCCGTAGCGAAGCTAGAGAGGGTAGGGGTGAGAGTCGATATGCCAAGAATGCCTGTTTGGAGAACTATTTATGACACCCTGCGAGCCGAAATTGTGGACGGTTCCTTTAATGCAGGGGACAAACTACCGACGGAAAAAGAATTTTCCGATCGGTTTCAGGTGAACCGCCATACGGTGCGTCGGGCTTTGTCCGAACTCAGCCAAGTGGGGATCATCAGCGTGCGCCGGGGGAGTGGAGCCTATGTCTCAGAAGGGGTGTTGGAGTACAAAATCGGGCGCCGGGTGCGCTTCAGCCAGAATGTTGTCGATCTAGGGCGAACGCCGTCGAATCGCGTTGTGCGGTCAGAGTTTGTGAAGCTTGAGGACCGGATCGCCGAGCGCATGACATTGAAGCCGGGGCGCTCTGTGATCCTGTTGGAGTCGATCGGCGAAGCGGACGGGACTCCGGTGTGTTTCAGTCAGCAATATTTTCCGGCGGACCGCTTTCCGGACTTCCCCGCAGTGGTCGAAGAAACCCAGTCGATATCCGCCGCGTTCAAGCGCTATGGGGTGATTGATTACGTCCGCGCATGGACCCGAATCGCGGCTGTCGCGCCATCTCGAACAATCGCCAAGAAGTTGCAGCAACCAGACAATGCGCCGGTGTTGCGCGCCGAAGCGTTGAACCGTGATATGGCCGGGCAGCCGATTGAGTATGGCGTCACGCACTTCGCTGGGCAGCGTGCGGCGCTGCTTGTCGAGGACCCGGAACGTCATGAACAGGCGTTAGAGGTCTAGACCCTTCTCTACTCCCAAGATCTTAGTGTCGCCGCTCTGTCGCGAAACGCGGATATCAAATCAGGGCGGGGTCATAAGCGAAGGGGGCGTGCCGCATGAGCGACCGACGGCGGAAGGTTCTATTCATCACCTTTGACCAATGGCGAGGTGATGCTCTCGGCGTTTTGGGCGGTACGCCGGCTAAGACGCCGACTATCGATCAGCTCGTCGCCGACAGCACGGTGTTTCGGCGGCATTTCACCTGCTCGGCCCCCTGCGGGCCAAGCCGGGCGACGCTGTTGACGGGCCGCTATCCGTTTGTTCACCGCTCTGTGCGCAATGGCACGCCGCTGGACGCTCGGTTCTCTAACCTCGCTCTGGAGGCGCGGCGCGCCGGTGTGGAGCCTGTGCTGTTCGGCTACACCGACACCGCGCTGGACCCGCGCGCCGCGATCCCCGGGGACCCTCGCTTAAAGAGCTATGAGAGTCCGTTGGAGGGTTTCACCCTTGGGGTGGGGATGTTCTCCGAGACCGACGTCACCGCCTGGGCGGCGCATTTGCGCAAGCAGGGTCACTCATTGCCGGACGACCATATCGCCATCACCTACGGCATGGGCGCTCAGCGCCCGGAGCGATCGTTTCAGCGCAAACCGGCGTTCTATGCCGCCGAGGACAGCGACACCGCTTTCACCGCAGACCGGGTGATCGACTATATCCATGTGAACCAGAAGCGGGAGTGGTTGATTCACGCCAGCTTTTTGCGCCCGCACCCGCCCTTGACCGCACCCGCGCCCTATAACGAAATGATCGATAGCGCCGCCGTTCCGGTTCCGCCTCGCGCGTCGACGAGAGCGGAGGAGGCGGCCGCGCATCCGTTTATGGGGTATTGGCTCGATAAGGTTCAGGCCGATCCCAATTTCTTCCAGCCGGGTTTTGCCGTCAATCAACGCTCGGATGCGGAATTGCGTGACGCGGCGGCGGTGTATTACGGGCTTTTGGCGGAGTGCGACACGCAGTTGGCGCGAATTCTGGCGGCCTTGGAGGAGAGCGGCCAACTTGATGACACCTTGATCGTGCTCACCGCCGACCATGGCGAAATGCTGGGGTCGCATTGGATGTGGGGCAAGGGCGGCTTCTATGACGCCTCGAACCATATCCCGCTCATTATTCGCGATCCGGAGCGCCCGGGCGGCGGACGCCATGTCACCTGCTTTACCGAGAGCGTCGATATCGCCCCAACCATCTTGGGTTGGCTGGGCGCTGAGACGCCGCTGGATTGGGATGGCCGCACGCTCGCGCCTTGGCTGTCTTGGGCGGCGTCGCCTTGTGAGATCACCTCTTTTGCGTGGCGCGAGGCTGCATTTTGGGAGTTCGACTTTCGGGAAGTGGCCACCGGTGCAGCGCAACGGGCGCTGGGTTTGACCCCGGATCAATGCGTGCTGAACGTTTGGCGAGAAGAGCGCTGGAAGTTGGTCTGGTTCGCGGCGTTGCCGCCGCTGTTGTTCGATCTCAAGCAGGACCCGAATGAGACGGTTAACCTCGCCGAGCGCCCTGAGCACGCGGCTACGCTGGCGAGTCTGCTCGGCAAGCTGTTGTCACGCCGTATGATTCACGCCGAGCGCACCTTGACCAACACCCAACTGACGCCACGGGGCGTCGCCCGCTATCAAGGACCTCGAGAATGAGCGACTCTCCCGTCATCGACACCGTGGTTTTCGACGTCGGCAATGTTTTGCTGCGCTGGGACCCGCGCTTGCTGTTGCGCAAGCTGCTGCCGGATGAGGACGCCGTCGCGCATTTCTTCGCAGAGGTGTGCCCGCAGAGTTGGAATGAACGCCACGATGCAGGGCTGCCTTGGGCCGAAGGGGTTGCTGAGGCGGTCGGGCGCCATCCAGAGCTTGCTGACGTGATTCAAGCTTATCGCTCCCGTTGGTTGGAGACGCTGGACGGTGCGATCGAAAGTTCGGTCACCTTACTGAAAGCCCTGAAAGCGGCTGACGTACCAGTCTACGCCATCACGAATTATTCGACGGAGAAATGGACGGAGAGTCAGCCGCATTTTCCCTTCTTAGAGAGCTTTGACGGCGCAGTGGTCTCGGCTCATGAGGGCGTGATCAAGCCGGACCCGCGCATCTATCAGATCCTGTTCGACCGCTACGGCGTCGATCCGGCCCGGGCGGTGTTTATCGACGATAGCCCCCGCAACATCGCCGCCTCGGAAGCGTTGGGGATGCGAGCGGTGCTGTTCACCGAGGGCATTGATTTGCCGGAAGCATTGCGCGCCGCCGGGCTGCGATCTTGGTGAGGGCGATCACGTGTTGCGCGCGAAACTGTTAACCAACCGTCTCGGCCGTCAAACTCGGCGTGATGGGCGCTAGTGAACTGCGATCGGGCGCCCATTTTCCTCAACAGGTGAGAACTTGATCTGAGGAGACACAGTTATGAAGCACTTCATTACCACCGCGATCGCCGTTGGTCTGGGCCTTGCGGCCGCCCCAGCCTTCGCAGGCTCCAAGAGTTTTGCCCGCGCTGACGCGAATGGCGACGGTGGCATTAACGCTGCTGAGTTCTATCGGTCTCAGCCCGTTGAGCATCACCGATTCTTCCATTTCGCCGACCGGGAGAATGACGGCAAATTAGATGCGGAGGAGTACAAGACCGTGAACCGTCTGATCGACCGCCGGAACTATCGCAGCGGCGAGTGACGTCAGGCGCGCCGTTCGGCGGGTGATCACATTCCCTTGAGGTGGGTAAGATTCCCACAAGCTTACTCTCGCCGCCGCCGTGCGGCGAGACATCTGTCATGATCTCATGCTTAACGCCGACCGTATCGTCGGCACTGAAGAGAGGCTGTGACATGACTCTGCGCTCCTACACATCAGTGGCGGTTTTGGCGTTTGCCGCCTTAACGGCCGGCACACCAGTTCAAGCCAATCCAGAATGGGTTGCTGCCGATGTCGACAATGACGGCTTTGTCACCCGCGCCGAATTTCAGAGCACGCAATCCTTTGAGCGAGTGAAATATTTCGCCCGCGCCGATCGCCAGAATGACGGTTTGCTGAGCCCGGAAGAATTTCTGGATGTGAATCGACTTGAAGAGCGGTGCAGCTATCTCAATAGCAATTAAGCCATTTCCAAAGAGAAACCGCGATGCGCATCGACGTTTTAATCACCGCAACCAGCGCTGTGTTGGCGCTGGTCTTGGTCTCTGGCCCGCTGGCCGCCACAGCCGCCAGTTTTGATGAGGCTGACCTGAATGGGGATGGGTTTGTGACCATTGGCGAGTATGCGCAAACCCATCCGTTCGAACGGCGACGGGACTTTCATCAAGCTGATCGCCGCAAGGACCGCCGCCTTGATCGCCAAGAATATAACGATATCCGCCGCTTGATTGAGCGTAAATCCTATCGCGGCGATTGATCCGATTTGGATCAAGCCGCCGATTCAACACCACCTGGTTGACTTCCCCGCGCCGCCATGGAACCTCCGGCCAACTTCTGAAAAGTTTCGGGAACAGCGTTCAGCCAATAGGCTGACGTGAGACAAAGAGGGCGCGGCGGCTCTCGGGGGCTCCCGGAGACGGCCCGCCGCCGGCGTGGGAGAATGGCGGTGTTTGATAAGATTTTGATTGCCAACCGGGGCGAGATCGCCTGCCGGGTCATGCGCAGCGCGCGTGCGATGGGGATCAAGACCGTCGCGGTCTACTCCGACGCTGATGCGGACGCACCGCATGTGAAAATGGCGGATGAAGCGGTGCATCTGGGTCCGCCCCCCGCCGCCGAGAGCTATTTGCTGATCGACAAACTGCTTGCGGCGATTCAGCAAACCGGCGCGCAAGCGGTGCATCCCGGCTATGGCTTTCTGTCCGAGCGGGCGGAATTTGCCGACGCCCTGGACGCCGCCGGAGTCGCCTTCATCGGCCCGCCCGCGAACGCGATCCGCGCCATGGGCGATAAGATCGAGAGCAAAAAGCTCGCCGCAGAGGCCAAGGTCTCGACTGTGCCGGGATATCTGGGCGTGATCGAGAGCCCCGCCCGCGCCATCGAGATCGCCGAGGAGATTGGCTATCCGGTGATGATCAAGGCCAGCGCCGGTGGCGGTGGTAAAGGCATGCGGATCGCGTGGAACGATGACGAGGCCCGCGAAGGCTTTCAATCGTCCAAGAAC
>JAHQVS010000055.1 GCA_019634215.1 Paracoccaceae bacterium
CCAGTAGCATCGGCTGGCGGTCCATCAACGCGGTCATGAAACAAGCAAGCACCCTGGGCACGCCCTCGCCGTCGCGGCCTGGGATATAATCCATCCGCGGGCCAAAGAAATTCAGTGGCCGGACAACCGAGAATGGCAACCCCTTCTCAAAGTGATGCGCCAGGATATAGCGCTCCATCAATTGTTTGGCGCTGGCGTAGCTCCAGCGTTGGTTGACGATCGGCCCCATGATCAGCGGGGTTTTATCCTCTTCGAGTAGGTAAAGATCCTCATCGTCAGCGCCGTTGTCACCGAGATAACTGCGGATCGTACGGCCATAAGTCTCGGAGGTTGAGTAGTGGATCAACCATTTGCCGGCGTCTGAGCACATGTCGACCAGCGGGTAGCCATCGATGAAGTTTGAGCGGATAACCGACAGCGGCTGAGTATTGTACTCGGCGGGATTGCAAATCGCCGCCAAGTTGATGACGACGTCGCACCAGGACAGGGCGTCCTTCAGCTCAGCTTCCACCTCTGGATTGTGTAGATAAGACCGAATCAGCCTAAAGTTTGGTCGATCAAGATGCCCACTGATCTTGGAGTCGATGGGGTCTATACCAATTACGTCAACCTCGGGATAGGCCAGAACACTGTCGAGGAAGTGACTGCCGACATAGCCGCCACAACCAATGACCAGAATCTTACGCACTTTCGACGTCCAATTAGGGCCGAGTGCTTGGACGGGAGATATAGATGCGGAAGACAACTTGGTCACCTCTGCTGTTAAGGAATCCTGTTCGGCTCAGAATAATCTCTTAGCCACTCAATTCTGAGTCGCCAAGCAACGAAAGGCTGCCTACAGAATCAATCTGTGGCCGAATAAATGACCCTGCGTCAATGTAGTTTTTGAGTGCTGGATAGAGAAACAGACCTCAGCATCGGTATGTATTTACACCATCTGCACAACACCATCACACGCCCATAACACCACCTCTCATCTGGGGATGAGACACGCCGATTCGTCGCCATCGTTAAAAGGGGTTCTCTGGCGATGATGTGTCACAGAACACAGGTCGCTCCCGTTTAAAGGACCTAGTAGGTCTTCAAACGTGCCCCATACAGCATTGACTGGTAGAGGGCGAAAGCCTTGGTCTGGTTTGATTTTCCTCGCTTTGCGCCACCGCCCGGCAGCGCCCTTCGCATACCAAAACCACGTCCCAGCACAACGAGACATGCTAAAAATTATTCCCAAGCATATGGGGGCGCTTAAGCTGAAAATTACACAGAAATCACAAGTCAAATATCACTTAAAGCCGCTGAAGAGGGAACGTGGTTGGCGGAGGCCTGGCTAAATTAACGATATTCGATAATTCGGAGTCTTCTTTCGCCTTCTCAACAATCAACCTGGACTTGATTGCGTTTGTGACCGCTTTGGAAGTGAAGCCGTTCGGGAGTTGTTCCGCGACACGGCTCGGCATTTGGTAAAAACACCAAACCACTCACTCGGCCGTAAGTTCCGCCCGCTATGCCACAGGTGGTTAGGCAGTAACTAACGATGCGAAGGAAGCGCCAGAGCCAGCCTGGCTGTTCTCTCGCTGGAAGGTGGTCAGCATGTCGTTGGTCCGAAGCATCATATCACAGCGCAAGCGGGGCTGGCCGTCGACACGCTCAAAAAAGAAGCCTTGAGGCAGGTCTTCGGGCCGGAAACAGAAGCAGCCCATCGCCCAAGCTCCGAAGTTGCGGACGACGTCCTCTTCGATCTCAACGACGGAGACGTCGACATGTCGCGGATCATGCTCGATCTTGTCGAAAAGCTGCCGCACAATCGCGGCCTCGCCCTCCAAAATCTGCAAAAACTCGCCTGCACATTCCACGAGCAGACCAGTGACGCCTAGGGCGGTATTGTTTCGTTTTGCGACTGCGGCGATTGCTTCAAAATCCACAGTCTCCAAGCGCCACGCCGCACGACTGACATAGGTCATGCGAAATACTGGTTTCTCGCCGCTATTAATTTTCCGCTCCATCCCGAACCTCCCCCGAGTGAACGAACCAAAATCTTCCAAACGCTATATTTAAATAAACTCTATAAAAAACTGTTACTTGGACACCCTAATCCAGTAATTAACCTAAAAACCATCTTAATCATACCATCCTTCAATTAACCAAATTTCCAATAAACCAACGTGAGGCAAATATTAAATTATACACACCCTTTAAAAATATTATCCTAGACAAGTATCTCCTTCACACCTTGAACTGACAGCCAACCAGCCACCATCGAAACGGATTAAAAGCCGCCCTCAGCTTCACGCAACCCCGTAGGTTCAAATATTCGAGCCACAGAATTCGGCGAAAAATGGGGGGGCGAAAATTTGTGTGGTTGCAGCGGAGCTGCTTCAGATCTCCGGTGTTCCCCAAATGCGCCTTATCCACCAGCGCATGCGTGGCGACTAAGGGGAGCATCATGCTGCCTCCTAGCCAATCTCTGCCCTTAGTTTCTAATTGGTGGATGTCAGTCATTGCGTCCAGCATGTGGCGATGCGTTCGAGCGTTCTCGCTCATATTTCAAGCGCAGTCTGTATTTGCATGCTCAACCGGAATATCGCAATTTCCAACGATTGACGCCGACTACAGGGAAACAAACCCCATGTCCGACTCGGACTCCATGGTCGCCAAGGTCTACGCCGCCGCCAGCGCCGAGAAGCAACAGGCGGCCTATGACGAATGGGCGGCGTCCTATGAGCGCGACTTATTCGCCATGGGGTACCGGCTGCCGGCGGTAGCGGCGGCGGTGTTCGCGCGGTTCGTTCCCACCGAAACAGCGCCGATCCTGGATGCGGGTTGCGGCGGCGGGGCGCAGGCGGAGCCGTTGGCGCTGTTGGGGTATAGCTCAATCACTGGGATCGATTTGTCGGAGGGGATGCTCAGCGTCGCCCGATCGAAGGGGATTTACGCAGAGCTGAAGCAGATGGCGCTGGGGGAGCGGATTGATCTGCCGGAGGATCATTTCACGGCGGTGCTCTCCACCGGGGCGATCACGCCTGGACATGCCCCGCCGGAGAGCTTCGACGGGTTAATCAAGACCGCCAAAACGGGCGCGCTGATCGTGTTCGGCTTGCGCGTAGACGAAGGCCAGAACCCTGCCTATCCAGCGGCTGTGGCGCGATTAGAGCGAGACAAGGCTTGGCGGCGGATGTTCGCAACCGACAAATTCCAAACCATGCCCTATGGCGAGCCAGAGATATGGAACGCCGTGTTTGTATATGAAGTGCTGTAAACTGCGTAAAAACCTAACAGCCTCGGAATTTGTCGCCCAAATTTTGCGCGTCAGTTTTGTAGCAACGCGAAAAAACACCCTGATGGAGCCAAAACAACCGTATTTTTCACTGGCGACAGCTAGAAAGCTGTTCAATGCTCAAGGTCGACCAGCGGCGAGACGGTTTTCGCCGGCCAAATAGAGATCAGGAGCCGGAATGCATCCGATCATCCGAATCATCCTTGAACGGGTGGCGTTGAGCGTGATCACGGTGTTTCTGGTCTCGGTTGTTATCTTCTCCTCAGTGACTCTGCTGCCCGGCGATTTCGCCACTTCGGTGCTAGGGCAATCGGCGACGCCGGAGAATGTCGCCGCCTTCCGCAAGGAGTTGGGCCTCGACCGCCCGCCGGTTGAGAGGTATTTCGATTGGATCGGGCGCTTGGTGCAAGGCGATCTCGGCGATAGCTTCGCCAGCACCGGCGGCTATCAACGCACCGTCGCGGAGATGATCGCGCCGCGCCTGATGAACACCCTGTTCCTGGCGGTGATGACCGCCCTGATCGCGGTGCCGCTTGCGTTGGCGCTGGGAATTATGGCGGCGCTGTACCGCAACACTTGGTTCGACCGGTTGGTCAACGCCACCTCGCTAACCACAATCTCATTCCCGGAATTCTTCGTCGCCTATGTGCTGATGTTGATCTTCGCGATTAACTTTCAGCTTCTGCCGACGCTCTCCAACGTCAGCGCCGACATGCCTATGGGCGAGCGGATCGTAAAGTGCATGCTGCCCGCGCTGACACTTACGCTGGTGATCGTCGCCCATATGATGCGCATGACGCGGGCCTCGATCATCGCCCTTTTGGCCAGCCCCTATATCGAGATGGCCCGCCTGAAGGGGGTGCCGAACCGGCAGGTGATCCTGCGCCACGCGCTGCCGAACGCCTGGGCGCCGATCGTCAACATCATCGCCTTTAACCTCGCCTATCTGATCGTCGGAGTCGTCGTGGTGGAGGCGGTGTTCGTCTATCCCGGTGTTGGGCAACTGATGGTCGACGCGGTCACCACCCGCGACATCCCCGTGGTGCAAGGCTGCGCGCTGATATTCGCCGCGACCTACATCACGCTGAACCTGTTGGCGGACATCATCTCGATCGCCACCAATCCGAGGATATTGCACCCCAGATGAGCACCGACCAAACCGCGCTCGACGCCGCCGAGCCGGCGTCTCCCACCTCGCCCTCAGCGTTCTGGCGCGAATTGCGCAAGGCGCCGGCCACTGCTTGGTTCGGGATGTTCGTGGTGTTGGGCTATATCTTCGTCGCCCTGTTCGCCGACGTGATCGCGCCTCATGGCGAATCCGAGGTGTTCGACATCCCCTACGAGCAATGGGCTTATGCGCCAAGCTTCGTGTGGGCGGAGTTTGGGCCGGCCGCCCTACCCTATTGGATGACGTTCGAGGAGACCGGTTCTGAGTTTCTGCTAGGCACTGACCAGCTCGGGCGCGACATGCTGACCCGGCTAATCTACGGCGCCCGCAATACCGTCGGCATCGCCTTCGCCACCACCATCCTCGCCTTTTTAGTCGGCGGCACGCTCGGCATTCTGGCTGCGGTGATAGGGCGCGGCTGGTTTGAGATCGCGATGAACCGGGTGGTCGATGTGCTGATGTCGATCCCATCGCTGATTTTCATTTTAATGCTGCTGTCTACCTTCGGCACCACCCTGATCAACCTGATCGTGATCATCGCCCTGCTCGACGCGACACGGGTGTTCCGGCTGGCGCGGGCGGTGGGGATGAACGTCGCCGTGATGGAGTATGTCGAGGCGGCGAAGCTGCGCGGCGAGGGGCTGTGGTGGATCATGCGGCGGGAGATCCTGCCGAATGTGATGCCGCCGCTGGTGGCGGAATTCGGGCTGCGGTTCTGCTTCGTGTTCCTAACCATCTCCGCACTGTCATTTCTCGGGGTCGGCATCCAGCCGCCGCTGGCGGATTGGGGCTCGATGG
>JAHQVS010000056.1 GCA_019634215.1 Paracoccaceae bacterium
CCGCGGGAGAGTAGGTCGCCGCCAAACCTAAATATGATATGTCTAATTCTCTCAGTGCGAAAATACCCCTAAAAGCCCTTTCGACGATGACAGCATCGCCGAAAGGGCTTTTTTTATGCGAGCTTGGCGGGACTGAGTACGATAAATACAAATGTCTCCAGCGTGATGACCCAAAAAGGCAAAGCATCGCAAAACACTTCAATGAAGACAGAGGCGGCTGCCCTAGCATAAGCTGGACTATTAACAGTCTTGCCAATTATCTTAACGCATGCGCCAGTCGCGAATGATCGACGATGAACGGGGGTGAAGCAATGCGGGTCGGCGCGTACTTTTATCCTTGGTACGACGCAGCTCATTGGGCCTCAGCACCGATCGAGGATGAGCCGGCATTTGGCCGCTACTACTCCGCAAACCGAGAACTGATTGGTTATCAGCTGGCCATGATTAAGGCGGCTGGGATTGATTTCGTTATTATGCAGTATGTCTCACGGGAGGTGTGGATCAGTGAGCTGGTCCGAGAGACATGCATTGCTATTTCCGAGTTGGCGCCAGCCTATGGGCTCAAGATCAGCTTCTTAATCGACGCGATCGACGCGCGCCCGGATGAGAAGTTTGTCAATGAGGCGGGACGTTTCGTCGCTTTCAGTCGGCTTGCCCAGGAGATCGTGGATACGCATCCCCTCGATCGGTTTGAGTCTGGTCCTGATGGTCGACCGCTTATGTTTGCTTTCTCGCCAGCTGCAGCCGACGCGCGTGAGTTGCAGCGACAGCATCGCCAGTTCTTTTGGCGGCATCCCGCCTACCGTGTCGCTAAGTATTGGGGCTGGAAACCTAAGAATCCTCGCGAAAAGGATTTCGGTGGGACACGGTTTCCCCGTCTTGAAATCTGGCGGCGACGAACGTTGCGTCAGGTTTTAGAACCGGTCGGAATCATTCCATTTTGGACTGAGTCGCCTGCGCTCCGTGTTTTCGGTGACTTCGCCGCGGTTTGCCCTGGCTATGATGACCGCGCCCTTGGTCGTGATGATGAGGTGACTCCGGTTTTATCGAGGGCCGATGGCGCTTTGTTTCGTGAACAACTCGAGGAAGCTCGGGCGAAAAACGCGCGCTATGTGCTGATCTACAGTTGGAACGAATATTTCGAGCGTACGCAAATTGAACCGACAGTGGGAGAAGGTCTTAAATACGTAAATATACTGCGCGCATTCCGTGGATATGAGCCGATTGAGGCGATTGAGCTCCCCGAGACCGTGTGTTCAGAGTTCGCCATAGAATCAGCTGCCCCTCGGTACAGCCGCGATCTCATAATTGAGATCACGTTAGGAGATGGTGGCTCCATGGCGGTCTCGATCGAGGTTCGCAATACTGGGCCGAACGACTGGGTGGCTTCGGATACTGTGAAACTGGGTTACGAGCTCTACGATGCGAAGGGCATGGCGGTGTACAATGAGCGACTCGGAGCGGTCAGCAGTTTGGGATCAGGCGAAAATGTACGTTTGGCGGCGTCAATCTCCTCCATCGATTGGCCGGTTTCGGCGGAGCGCCTCTACATCGATCTTGTTTCGGAGAACAAGTTTTGGTTCTGGCAACGCCAATGTCCGAGTGAGCGAGATGCCCGCCAGACATTTCGGATCATGCGCACTGCCGATGGCGTCTCTCTGAAGCGCGGCGCATGATAGTCCTGAGCTACGGCATGACCAAATCCGCCAGCAGCTTCGCTTGGCTGGTGTTGAAGGAGATTCTGCGCCTGGGCGGCGCACGGCCGATTGATCTGAGCCCTCTGGCCCGTCACCACGCCTCCAGCATTGATTTTGTCGACCCGGTCGACGAGCCGGAATTGAAATTGGTCGAGATTGAGAGCGGGGGGCGGTCTGTCGTGGTGAAGACGCATAGCGCTATCTCTGATTATGTTGCTGTGCTGGTCCAGCGTCGGCCAACAATAATTTTCCTGTCACATCGGGACCCACGCGACATCGCTTTGTCCTTGATGGACCATGGCGCTCGTTCTCGGGCGTCGGGGGGCGAGGATTTCGCTGAATGCCTGGACCACGACAGCACCACGCCCATGGTCGCGGAACAGGTGAGGCGACTGATGACTTGGGTGCGGGCTCAGGATGTTCAGCCGTATAGCGTCTACGTCGATTACGACGCCTTGTGCTTCGACACTGAGGCCACCTTGGTCAAGATGATTGAGCGCCTGGAGCCTGGACTGCGGGAGCCTGTGTGCGCGGATTACGTTGCCGCCAGTTTTCATGATAAAAGCCGCATTCCCCAGTTCAACAAGGGTGCGCCGCGCCGCTGGGAGCGCGAGATGTCCGAGACTGTGTCTGAACGTTATCTTAGCGAGTTCGCCAGTTATTATGAGTGGCGAGACCTTCGGTAAGTTTTGGCGTAAATCGCAGCTTTTCAGGATGTCATGGCAGATTTGCTCGACTTTACGCTTGCAGGACGCCGTCAAAGTAGCTAAATCAGCTTCTCCAACGCGGGGTGGAGCAGCCCGGTAGCTCGTCAGGCTCATAACCTGAAGGTCGCAGGTTCAAATCCTGCCCCCGCAACCATTTCTATCTTTCCTATATACTAAGTAAGCCTTAGGCGGTTAAGCTTATGAGGCCTTTCTTATGCGAAAAAATCTGACGCTGTATTCTGGGTGTGCACAGCCACATCAAATTTAGTGCCGCCAGCATCCTCAAATTTTACAGGTAAGACTTATATGCGGAATGCGTCTGCTGGAGGTCGCCTGCGCTCTTACCCATTTGATAGCGCAAAGAAAAACGCGAGCCTGGTATTGGAGCTCGCGTTCTTAGTTTGATAAGGTCAGGCTGTGTCCAGCACAACTTGTATTTAGCCCAGCTTAATTACACTGATCGGGTAAGGACTGGCAGAGTACGTCAACCAACTGGTCAAAGCGGACATAACGCAATCCCAACTCGCCGCGCACAGAGTCGATGATAGGTTCGCCGTTAAGCAGCCGCATCCGCAGCTTGCTTCGCTGGATCGTTCTTGACGGCAGCAAGTCGTCGGCGGCGGCGAAAGCCGCGTCCACCTTGGCCTCATTGCTTGAACCAGTGACGGAGGTGACGCTTGTCGGGCGTTGACTGGTTTCAGCGGGCGGCTGCGCTGTGTTTGACCCGAAGCTTGGGGCTTGGCCCTGACCTTGAGCCAAGCGCGCGAGAGCATCATCGCGCTCACGTTGCATGTCCACCAGCTGATTTTGCAGATAGCCAAGCTCTCGCTGCAACGAAGCCACCGCCTCGGCGTCGCCCGAGGAGGTCTCGTTCAGGCGAGTGCGCGCTTCTTGCAATTGCTGAAGCAGTTGCCCACGCTCGGATTCAGCCGCCGCCAAACGATCAGCAAGCTGAGCCGCTTCCCTCTCGGTCGCTTGGGCCAGTTGCACGGCTTCTTCGCGCGCTTGTTCCGCTGCATTAAGCGCGTCTAGAGTGCGCTGGGAGCCAGAGGCGGCTTCAGTCGCCTGCTCCGCCTCAGATTGCGCCTTACTCAGAGCGGCTTCAAGATCCGCCACTCGGCTTTGAGCGTCGGTTTCAGCGGATTGCAGCCGTGCGAGCTCGTTGGTTAGCGCATCGACTTCCGCCACCCGAGTACGCAATTGCTCGACCTCTTCGAGAGCTTCGTCTCGGGTGCGCTCAGCTGTGATGACCGCCGCTTCTGATTCCACCAGAGCAGATTCAAGATCCGAACGAGCCTCATCCGCTGAGGAGGCTGCGGCGACGCGTGATTCGGCGTCATCGCGGGCGCGCTCCAGGTCTGTAATGGAGGATTGCAGCTCGGCTATGCGGAATTGCAAGTCAGCAGCTTGAGACAAAGCACTGTCACGCTCGGTCTCTGCCTCAGAGAGCGTGGAGCGTAGGCCGCCCAGCTCCGTTTCCAAGACAGATATCCGGGAGAGGGCGGCGTCTTTTTCCGCAATCACAGCGGCATCGGCTGCGCCACCGTCACTGCCCTCGGCATTCAAGGCAGTCACTTGCTGCTGGAGAGAGGTTAGTTCAGTTTGAAGCGATTCCGCGCGTTCTTCTGCCGCAAAAGTATCACGTTGAAGGGCTTCGCTTCGAGCCTCGGAGGCGTTCAAGGTGCGCTCCAGCTCGGTGATCCGCTTGATCGCCTGCTCACGCGCATTCAACGCGGCCTGCAAGTCCGCGCGCAACTGATTGGCCTCAGCGGCAACAGCTTGGCTGGCCACCTGATCTTGAGCGTCTTGAACGGAGGCCGGTTGCCCGCCGTCACCGCCGCCGATTTCAGATGTGTTGAGCCGATTGGTCAATTGAGCCAGCTGGTCGCGCAGCGCGTTGGTCTCTTGTGCCAGCGCGGCCATCCGGGTCGCCTCGGCGCTGTCCGCCGCTGCGACGAGTGCGTCGGAGCCGCTGCTGGAGTTCAAGGCGACATACCCAGCAAAGCCGGCGACGCCGACCCCAAGACCGATGATTACCGCCAGGGACATTGGCCAGATGTTCGATCCGCTGTCTCTACGAGAAGCCCTGGATGGAAAGCCGGGGTCGGCCGCCAATTCGTCGTCGTTCTCATGATGCGGCGCCGGCACAATGGCTGTGCTGCGCGCCATTCCGCCACCAGACGTGTACTCGCTGGCCATCGCGCCCAGATTGCTGGAGGGCGGAGAAGTGTCGGAGTAGCCCGAACGGCCACGACTGCGAGGAGCAGCGTGGGTGTAAGGATCTCCAACATCTTCCGACTCGTTCTGGGCGCGTTTTGGGTGCCGCTTGCGCTGGGTTATGGAGCGTCGGCGCGCCGACCGCTCTTGGGCGCCTTCAAACGCTGCAGCCTTGGACTCGCGCACTGATGTTGCCCCGGTAGGCAGCGGATCTGCGCTGGCGGGATCTGAGGAGGCGCTGAATGGGTCGTCCTTGAACACTTTGCTCTGGCCGAAGCCGTCGCTGTCGCGTCCGTTTGCTGACATCGATGCGGGGGCGCCGGCTTTTGCTTGGGCTTCGGCGGCGGCGGATGCCGCAACGACAGGAGCGGGGTCTTGCGCTGAAAATGACGGCTCAGAGCGCAGCGCGCCGTTCTCTGCCGGAGGTGCTGCGCCATTGGAGGCGGCGGCGTTGCGCAGAGCAGTGCTGTCGATTTGGACCGTCATGCGGTTTGGCGCCGTAGCCTTGTCGGCTTTCACCGGAGAAGCAGTCTTATCGGCAGGTTTTGCTTCTTTGGGCTTTGGTGCTTCAGCTGCCGTCGGAGCGGCTGGCTTGGATGCCGCCTTCTCCGAAGGCGCTTTGGCGTCGGCCTGAACCGGAGCCGCCCCGTTAGATTTCGCACTTGCAGGCGTCTTGGCGGGCGCCGCGCCGGTGGCTGCGGGTTTCGGCGCTTCATCAACCAAGGGCTGCGGCGTTAGAGAGGCTGCGGCGGCTGCGGCGGCGGCGCTCAGCTCGGCGGCGGCGGACACGCCCAAAGGCGCGCGACGTTCCGGTGAGGGCTCGGCCGGCTCAGAGTCCGCACGGGCGCCGAAGCTGGGCCAGAGTAGCACCTGACCGGCGTCCACAGAGGGAACCTCGATTCGCACCGGTTGGTTGGCTTCAATGCTGCCGTGGATGTCGGGCCCGATCAT
Organism: Paracoccaceae bacterium; assembly: GCA_019634215.1. Lineage (GTDB taxonomy): Bacteria > Pseudomonadota > Alphaproteobacteria > Rhodobacterales > Rhodobacteraceae > JAHQVS01. The sequence continues at coordinate 5,573 of JAHQVS010000056.1, forward strand.
CAGTTCGAGCACGTCTCCCTCATGACGCCAGTCCCTCGGGCTGATCAGCGTCATGGTGCGGCGCCAATAGCCGTCCTCGCCAAGCCATTCGTTAGTGTAACGATAGCCGATGCGAAACCTTGCGTCGTTGGGCTTCTCGGGCACCCCACGCACCCGGACAACCACGACGCCCTCGGTTTCGCTCTCGACAATCTCAATACGTTTTTCGTTCATCGATCGAGATCCATGCCTCTTCTGGTCCGGACGCGATTTCGGCCGCCACGAACGAACCACCACCCACAGCGAGCGCTGGTGCGCCCGAAGATATTAACCCGAGAAGTTCACGCTGAAATACCGGCAAGCTTCTCGGCACTTGCTAGTCGATATCTATTCGCTTGTTTAAGCGACGTGACTCGATAGATCGAGCCAGAGTCGTGTTGATACAATTCTACTAATCATTTGAGGCTGCTTTCAGGCGGCGCCACCTTGATGCCGACGCACTTTTCCCACGTGTTGCCATCTTCACTCGTTTACACGGCCAACGGACCAAGATCCACATCCCAGGATTGCAGCGGTTCGCCCTTGAAGGGCGCGTCGAACTGCGCAATCGCGTCACCGAGTAAACATCCCAAGTAGGCGGTCCTCAACTCCGGGCCGCCAAAAGCGATATTGGAGATGTTGCGCAGCCGCTTAGCTGGCGAGGCGTCAAGATGCGGCCGACCCATTTCGCCAGCCTGAAACGCCTTCTC
>JAHQVS010000057.1 GCA_019634215.1 Paracoccaceae bacterium
GCACGCTTCAAATCGACGACACGCTGAAGGGGGTGATGATCGAAACCGCGAAGACCTCCTCGCTGGTGTTCATCATCCTGCTCGGCGCCGCGATGTTGACCTCGGCGTTCCGCGCCTTCGGCGGCGAAGAATTGGTGAAGGAGTTCCTCGGCTCGCTGCCGGGCGGTTTCTGGGCGCAGTTCGTGATCGTGATGGCGGTGATCTTCGTCCTCGGCTTCTTCCTCGACTTTATCGAGATCGCCGTGGTGGTGGTGCCGATCGTCGCGCCGATCCTGTTGTCAGACCCCGGCGCCAACGTCACCGCCGTCTGGCTGGGAGTGATGATCGGGCTCAATATTCAAACCTCGTTTCTCACACCGCCATTCGGCTTCGCGCTGTTCTATCTGCGCGGCGTCGCCCCGGCGATCGTGAAGACGGTGCAGATCTATAAGGGCGTGGTGGTGTTCATCTGCCTGCAGCTCTCGGGCTTAGCGATCGTCGGCTTCTACCCGGCGTTGGTGAACTATCTGCCGGAGCGGGTGAAACTGACCTCAGACACCGCGCCGCCGCCGGTGAATCCTGGCCTGCAATATTGCGTAGAGGAGTATGTCGCCGGGGCCCTAACCACCCAAGGCGACGACATCCGCGCCTCAATCACGGCGGCGCAAGCGCTCGACCTTGGCATGCTGCCGAAGAAAACCGCCTCAACAATCAGCGACAGCTTCTCCGCCGCAGAGGAGGCGCTGGCGCAAATCGCCGCGATCAAAGCCGCTGAAACAGCGGTGGCCGATGAGGCGAGCACCTATCGCCCACTGCACCGGCAAGTACGCGACATCGAGGCGGACATCCGCCATCTCGACGATGAGATCAAGGAATTGGAGGTGTTCGCCTCCCGCTCCATCAACTCCGACGCCTCTCGTCAGCTGGCGGAGGAGAGCATCGCCGAAATGATGGCGGAGAAGGAACAATTGGCGACAGGAATCCCTGCGGAGTGGGACGACGTCAACAAGGCCTTCGCCACCCTCACAAAGGCCGAGAGCGACGCCCGCCGGCAGTACCGCCGCCACGCGGACAGCGCCTATCAGCCCATCGAGGAAATGCTGACCATGCTCAGCGATAATGACGCGCTGGAGGCCTACCGCCCAACGCTGACAGCTCTTCAGCAAGAGGCGCCTTCACTGGAGCCCAAGGCGGCAATGGAGCGGATCAAGGAGGTCGCCAGCGGCGCCAACCGTATCAAGGGGGCGGACGAGGTGGGCAAAGCCCTCAGCAAGGCGCGGCGAGCGCTGCGGGGCGGCAATCCTGATCCAGAGAAGTCGGCGGAAAATATCGCCGACGCACTTGCGGCTTTGGATGAAAATCTCGAATGGCGCCGTGCCGCCGACGCCGCGCTTCGGCCTGGGCTGACGCAATATCTAGAGGCGATCAGCGGCACCATCGGCCTGCGCAGCCAGCCCCGCTTGCCGCGCGAACAGGCGCTGTATGTGGCGAGTTGCCGAGCTGAGCATCGGGACATCTCGCTGAATTTCTAAAAAGAAAACCCGGCCTGAGATAAACAGGTCGGGTTTTTATTCTGATACGGCAATGTCCCCGCCGGGACTTCTTAAACTAAACCCAATACAGCGGCCTCTCACACAACAGAGGCCGCCAAAGGGAAGCTGTTAAAGCCCTTACCCCGCCTTTTTCACCCGCATGTACCATTCCACCAAACGGCGCACCTGACGCTGGGTATAGCCCCGCGCGACCATGCGGTCGACGAAGTCGGCGTGTTTTTTCTCCATCTCGCCGTCTTTCTTGGCTTCGAAGGAGATCACCGGCAATAGGTCTTCGACTTGGCTGAACATCCGCCGTTCGATCACATCCCGGATTTTTTCATATGAGGTCCAAACCGGGTTGCGGCCTTCGTTGCGGGCGCGGGCGCGAAGGCAGAATTTCACCACCTCATAGCGGAAGTCCTTCGGGTTGGCGATGCCGGCAGGCTTCTCGATCTTGGTCAGCTCTTCATTGAGCAGCTCACGATCCATCAACTGGCCGGTGTCGGGGTCCTTGAAGTCTTGATCCTCGATCCAGGCGTCGGCGTAAGCGACGTAGCGGTCGAACAGATTCTGGCCAAAGTCATGATAGCTTTCGAGATAGGCCTTCTGGATCTCGTTGCCGATGAACTCCGCGTAGCGCGGCGACAGCTCCTCCTTCACGAACTCCAGATAGTTCGACTCGGAGTCCGTTGGCAGTTGCTCTCGCTTCACCGCCTGTTGCAGCACATACATTAGATGCACCGGATCAGCGGCAACTTCCGTGCTGTCGAAGTTAAAGGTTTCAGACAAGATCTTGTAGGCGAAACGGGTGGAGACACCCTCCATGCCCTCATCAACACCGGCGACGTCGCGATACTCTTGCACCGTTTTTGAGCCGGGATCGGTCTCCTTCAGGCTTTCGCCGTCATACACTCGCATTTTAGAAAACAGCTGCGAGTTCTCATGCTCCTTCAGGCGCGACAGCACCGAGAACCGCGCCAACATCTCCAGGGTGCCGGGCGCGCGCGGGGCGGACGCCAGATCAGAGGACGCCAGAAGCTTCTCGTAGATCTTCACCTCTTCGGCGACGCGCAAACAATACGGCACCTTGATAACGCAGATCCGGTCGAGGAACGCCTCGTTGTTCTTGTTGTTGCGGAAGCTCTGCCACTCGCTCTCGTTCGAGTGCGCCACGATCACGCCCTGATACGGCAATGCGCCGACATTCTCAGTGCCGACATAGGTGCCGTCCTGAGTCGCGGTCAGCAGCGGGTGCAGCATCTTGATCGGGGCCTTAAACATCTCCACGAACTCCATGAGCCCCTGTGTGGTGACGTTCAGACCGCCGGAATAAGAATAGGCGTCGGCGTCGTTCTGACCAAAATACTCCAGCTTGCGAATATCAACCTTGCCGACCAGGGCCGAGACGTCCTGGTTGTTCTCATCGCCCGGCTCGGTTTTGGCGACGCCGATCTGACGCAATTTCGAGGGATGCACCTGCATCACCTTGAATTTGCTGGCGTCTCCTCCAAGCTCATCCAAGCGCTTAACCGCCCAGGGGCTCATGTGTCCGGTGAGATATCGTTGAGAAATCCCATATTTCTTCTCGATCACCTCGCCCATGCGCTCAGGATCGAAAATACCGAGTGGGCTCTCATAAATCGGCGACAGCTCGATCGCGCCGCCCTCTTTCTCGACGCCCAAAACATAGATGGGGTGAGCCTCCATTAGCTGCTTCAGCTTCTCCGCCAGCGAGGATTTGCCGCCGCCGACAGGGCCGAGCAGATAGAGGATCTGCTTGCGCTCTTCCAAACCCTGAGCGGCGTGGCGGAAGAAGCCGACTATGCGCTCAATGGTTTCTTCCAGGCCGTAAAACTCTGAAAATGCAGGGTAACGCTTGATGGTCCGGTTCATGAAAATCCGGCCCAAACGGCTATCGTCCGAGGTGTCCACCATCTCGGGCTCGCCGATCGCCGACAACATACGCTGGGCGGCGCCAGCATACATCGTGGGATCGGCTTGGCAGGCTTCCAGATACTCCGAAAGGGAAATTACGCGTTCGGAACGGTTCCGATAGGATTCCGCGTAGAGGTCGAAGATGTTCTCGCTCGACGTCATCGTGCTTGGCCTCCACAAAACGGCGCGACGCCTCAGCGTCCGCCTTTTACGACTCTTATTATGTTGCACGATCCGCGAGATGAGAAAGGCCATCTCGATAATATTGCGATCGGGCGCTCGCGCCGTGGGAGCCATGCATCGCCCCGGGCATAAATAACACACTGATTAATATAGATGATTTACTTTAGCATGTTTAACGTGACTCAAGCGGCAGCGGCGGCGCGCCGCAGTGTTGCGGTGCAAAATAAGCTAGGTTTTGCCGATCCGGCTCACCGCTCAGGCGAACCTACAGCGGCGAGTCATGTTTTTCTCGTGGCCAAAACGTCGATATGTCCAATCTCGCAGCTGGCACGAGGGGCGTTTCGCCAAGCGGTGGCGTCAACATCCAACTCCTCGGCGACCCTAGCAATTCCCGAGGCAAGCTCATCCATCAATGCGCCGCTTTCCGGCCGACCCAACCTCCAGGGGCTGGAGGCGGTCCTCACATCACGCCCAGCGGCCCGCAGCCTATCCACCAGATAATCACCGGCCTCTGGACCCAAAGATGGCCCGAACCCCTTGTCACGACGTTGATGCGCTTTAAAGGCCGCCAACACTGCGGCGTCGTCGGGATGAGGCGGGCTCCACTGCTCCTGGCCGTCATAGCTGAGCGCCGCATAGACCATCGCCGTCTCAGGAACCGCCGCCACAAAGCTGTCGATCCACTCGGCGGAGCCCAAATCAAACAACGCCGCCGCCGAGACCAGATCCGCGCCAGCGAGCAAATCGCCGAACCCCTGCGAGAGATCCGCCGTCCTCGCCTCCACCGACACCCCCACCGCCTGCGCTTCGGCCTTGGCCACGCCAAGCAAAGCAGGATCATAATCCACCAACCGCCAGCGTGCGTCCGCAGGCGTCACTGATCGCAGCGCCCGACTATTGGAGCCCGCCCCGCAACCGAGATCGACGATCAACGGCGCCGACCGCTGCGCCAGCCGCTCCCCCACCTCGGCTAAGAGCCCAGCATCCCGGGCGGCATGATCGGCGGGCTCGCGCAAGCGCAGCCACTCCAATGAGAAGCTCATCTGTTTTCCCCTGTAAGCGCCCCTAACGCGGCCGCTACGGCGCGGACTGTGTCTTCCCAGCGTGGTAAAGCCACCGCTCCATGCAGAGACGCCGCCGCCGCTGAGGCGCGGGCGTGCTCATCATGCAGCAGAGGCCGCAATGTGGCGCTTAAGCTATCGACAAGCGCCTCGTCTCCCTCCTCGGACACAACCCGAGCTGCCCAAGGCGCCCAGGCCCACACCGCTGGCGAAGCCGCGATCAAAGGCGCCCCATGCGCGACTGCCTCCGCTGCGGCCATGCCGAAACCCTCCAACCGCGCGGCTGAAATAAACACATCCGCCGCGCGATACGCCTGTGACAGCGCCTCCGGCTCCAACGGCCCAAGCAACGCAATTCGGTCGTCCAATCCAAGATCAACGATACGCCGCCGGACCTCATCCACATGGGCTGGATCGGGATCGAGTGGACCAGCGATCATCAACCGCCATGCTGGCGTCCCCGGCTCGCTCTCCAGACGCGCGAGAGCGTCGATTAACGCCAAATACCCCTTGCGGGGGATCACCGCCCCCACTGAGAGCAACTGCAATGGGCTGCTCTTAGGCTGCGAGCCTATCGGATTGCGCCACTCCACAGGCCGATCCACTCCCGGCGGCGCGACATGGATCGCCGCCCGGTCCAGCCCAAACCGTACCGCAGCGTCATCAGCTGTAGCGGCGCTAGTGACCACGATCACAGCCGCCGACGCCAACACCTCCCGCTCTCGGGCCTCCACCGCCGCCGCCTGCGCGGCGGTCAGCCCCGGCTCGATATACAAGGGATGATGCAGCAGCGCGGCGGATCGCGGCCCCACAGCTTGCGCCGCCGCCGCCTCCATCGCGCAAAAACCAAGCCCATCGATCAACAACGGCCCCTCAAATGCGGCCAGAGCACGAGTGGTGTCATTGATCTCCGCGGGCGTCGGTGTTGGAAAAGCGCGTGGCAGCGGGATCAACTCCACACCAACCCCAATCTCCGGCAACCCCGCCAGCAATCGGCGGTCATATTCATACCCGCCGGAAACGGCGGTCCGCACCGTCTCCGCGTCGCCCGGGATAGCAAAGCCGACGCGGAGCGGCCAAGACCCAAGCCTCATACGCGGTTAACCGGCCCTTCGAACCAAGCTTTGGCGATATGGCTCTCGTTCAGGGTCACCCGCATCGACGCGACGCCCTCTGATCCCGGCCCCAAGCGGCCTTCCTCAATCGCCGCCACCATCTGATCGAACACCCAACGGCACAAAAACTCCGTGGTGGTCAGCTTGCCAGTGAACTCAGGCAGCGTATCGAGATTGGCGTAATTGATCGGCGCCAGCGTCTCTTTCAACGCCGTCAGCGCCCGGCCGATATCCACCACAACGCCATCGGAGGTCAGATCCGGGCGCATAAAGGCGACATCGACAACGTAGGTGGCCCCGTGGAGGTTCTGCGCCGGGCCGAATAGGTCTCCGGGCAGGCTGTGGGCGATCATGATATGCTCGCGCACCTCGACGGCGTAGACGGGGGAGGACATTGGAAGCTCTCCTGTACACATTAAGCAAGACGCGCTCAGGCGCCGGGATGCCGGACGACCGTCGCCAACCCTGGCGCGCCAGCCCCTGGGGCCGGATCGGCCAACAGGCGCGGCAGTTCCCGAGGCAGATCATCAAAGGCGACCTCCTCGGTGATCAGCGCGTCGTAGCGTGGATCGGCAAGCAGCTCCAGCGCTTTGGAGAGCCGTCGATGGTAGTCCCATCGCGTTCGCCGGTGATCCGCCGCCTCGCCGATTCGGCCAACCTGGCTGGAGATTAACCGCAACCGGCGACTATGAAACGCCTCCCCCAAAGGCGCGCGCGGCTGTTTATCGCCGTACCAGCTCAGCTCGATCACAGAGGCCTCCACACCGGCCAAATTAAGGGCTGTGACCAAGCCTCCCTCGGTCGCGCTGGTGTTGAACACCACATCAGCGCCTGTCTCAAAAAGGGCGGGAGCCGCCATATTTGGGGTCGCAAAGGTCACTTTCATGTGATCCGCCAGGGCTTTACGCTCTGGGTTGACGTCTACAAGACACACATCCACGCCGGGCGTCGCGCTACACAATCCCGCGAGCAACCCGCCCAAAACCCCTGCTCCCACAATAGCGACTCGGTCGCCCAACCCCAGACCCGCATCCCACATTGCGTTCAGAGCCGTTTCCATATTGGCGGCGAGCGCGGCGCGGCGTAGAGGGACCTCCCTAGGCACCGATGTCAGGGCCGACACAGGCGCGGCAAATATATTTTGATGCGGATAGAGGCAAAACACCTTATCACCCACCATATCTTGTGGCCCATCTGTCACCACGCCAACTGCGGAGTAGCCATATTTGACCGGGAACGGAAACGCGCCCTCCTGGAATGGCGCACGCATGCGATCGAACTCAGATTCTGGTATGCGGCCATGAAACACCAGCCGCTCGGTGCCGCGACTCAGGCCGCTAAACTTTGTGTGAACGACGGCTTCTCCATCTCCCCGCGTGAAATGCGGGACGGCGTGGATTTCCGCCTTTTGCGGCGCAACATAAAGGATTGCTTTGTTCATCTCTGAGACACAGTTTCGGCGCGTTCCGATTGAAACTGCCGCCGGCCAATACAAGTCACGCCCCTGCGTGCGGACAATACTGATCACAGTACTTGCGTAAACAAGGATCGTAGATGACCGACATGGTGAATACGGCCGCTTCCCTCGCAAACGCGTCCACAGCGTCTCGCGGCGCCGCACAAATTTCCGTTCCCAGCAGCCCCTCGGCCGCGAACGACTCAGCCCCTCCAATTGGATTAACACCTGCTGGGTTCCAGACGCGGCGCTCGCTGACGCAGCGGCGCGCCCTGGTGACGACGCTGTGTCTCGTAACCTTCGCCGCCATCGCCACCGCCGCTGGCTGGCTCCTAAGCGGCGGCGGCTGGACATGGCTCGACATTGGCATCTTCGCCAGCATCATGGTGAGTGCGCCTTGGACCGTTCTCGGCTTCTGGAACGCGGTCATCGGCCTGTGGCTGCTGCGATGCGCCCGCGACCCGTTCGCGCTGGTCAGCCCGTTCCTAAAGGACGCAGAGGCGGAGCCACGCCCGGTCGAGAGCCGAGTGGCGGTGTTTATGACGCTGCGCAACGAGGATGTCGAACGCGCCTATGAGCGCCTGATCGCCATGCGCCAAAGCCTGGACGACACCGGTCAGGGCGCCGCCTATGATTTCTTCGTGCTGTCCGACAGCAGCAATACTGAGGTTATTGCACAGGAAGAAACGCTGTTCGCCGCCAATCAGGCTCAACTCAATGGTCAGGGCCAAGCCCGCTACCGCCGCCGGGAGAAAAACACCGGCTTCAAGGCCGGCAACGTCCGAGATTTCCTGGAGCGCTGGGGCGACTCATATGAGTTTATGCTTCCGCTCGACGCGGACAGCGTTATGTCCGGCGAGAAAATCGTTGAGTTGACTCGAAACATTGAGCGCCACCCGAAGCTCGGCATTCTGCAGAGTCTCGCCATTGGCGCCCCGGCCTCCAGCCCGTTTGCACGGATGTTCCAATTCGGCATGCGCCACGGGATGCGCAGCTTCACCATGGGCAGCGCCTGGTGGCAGGGCGATTGCGGCCCATTTTGGGGTCACAAC
>JAHQVS010000058.1 GCA_019634215.1 Paracoccaceae bacterium
CCCAAGAGATCGGCGAGGCTTGCGCTGATTTGGGCCCCTTCGAGGCGATTTTCGTCGACGACGGTTCGGACGACACCACCGCCGCCGCCATCGACGCCGCCCGCGCCGACTATCCTTGGTTGCGCCGCGTTAGCCATGCGCGCAGTTGCGGGCAGTCGGCGGCGGTGCTGAGCGGGGTGCGCGCGGCTCGAGCGCCGATCGTCTGCACTCTGGACGGAGACGGTCAAAACCCGCCTTCGGAAATTCCGAAACTGGCTGCGCCGCTGCTCGCAGACGACACCGGGCGGCTTGGTCTCGTCGCCGGGCAACGGGTGGCGCGCCGAGACACATGGTCGAAACGCGCGGCGTCCCGCTTCGCCAACAGGTTGCGGGCGTCGCTGCTGAACGACGACACCCGCGACACCGGCTGCGGCCTAAAGGCGTTTCGCCGCGCCGCCTTCCTCGATTTGCCATTTTTCGATCACCTCCACCGATACCTCCCAGCGCTGTTTAAGCGGGAGGGGTGGGAGATCGCCCATGTCGACGTTTCCCACCGGGCGCGGGAGCATGGCGCGTCGAAATACACCAACTTTGGGCGGGCGATTGTCGGCGTCACCGACCTATTTGGGGTGTGGTGGCTGCTCAAACGGCGCAAACTGCCGGTGATTTCGTCACAGTCGGAGGGTTAATGCGCGGTTGAGCGCACTGTATGCGGCGCTAGGCGAAAACACGCGATACAACAGGTCTTTCGCTCGAACGCGTGAAAGGATTGAGTGATGGAGGCGGCGGCGCAAGCGCAAGAGCTGCATTGGCTGATGAAGCTGCTGTTGGTCGACAACTGGTTCGGAGTCGGTTTGGCGGTGTTCGGACTGCTCGGTCAATCCGTTTTTATGTGCCGCTTCTTAGTGCAATGGATCGCGTCTGAGCGGGCTAAACGCAGTGTGATGCCCATCGCCTTTTGGTATTTTTCCATCGGTGGCGCCTGCATGTTGCTAGCCTATGGCATTTTGCGTCAAGATATTGTGATCATTATGGCGCAGAGCTTTGGCTTCCTAATTTATGGGCGCAACTTAATGCTGATCCATCGTGAGCGCGCTGAAGCCATTCCCGCCGAATAGCCGCCCACTCATTAACGGAAAGTCGCCGATATTGAGTCATGTCATCTCAGCTTGACGGCCACCTCCTGAGGACAGAGGCTGGTCGAATTTCAAGACTGGGAGGATGACATGAAAGTGAAAGCTGTGCTCAGTCAGAAGCCAGTGAGCGGGGTCGAGAGCATCAGTGCGCAGGAGACCATGGGCGAGCTGGTGACACGATTGAAGGAGCGTCGCGTTGGGGCGCTGGTGGTGACCAGCGGAGACAACGCCTTGGCCGGCGTGATTTCCGAGCGTGACGTCGTCCGGGCCCTGGCCACAGAAGGGGAGGTGTGCCTGCGGAGCCCCGTCTCGCGGTATATGACTTCCGAAGTCAGCACCACCACGCCCGAGGACGACACCGTCAATGTGCTGGAGCGTATGACCGCAGGCCGGTTCCGCCACATGCCGGTAATGGACAAGGGTCAGTTGGTGGGCGTGATTTCGATCGGCGATGTGGTTAAGGTTCGGATTGAAGCGTTGCAGCGTGAAAACGCCGCGATGGAGGAATTCATCCGCAGCTGACCCAGTCGCGCGACCCGGCGGCCAATTTCGCCGGGCTCAACCAAGCTAGAGCGAGTAGAAGGACAATGCGAAACACACACGCTCTAGCGTGGCGCCGGTTGTTTGAGATCGGGGACGGCGCGGCGCGCTGTCCTCTATCGAGGCTGCTGGGCAATGGCTGACTCCGACGATCTCGATGCTTTGCTTAAAGGCCCTGACGTATGGACGTTGTATGCGGCGACGCTGGATCGCGGCGCCGACCTGTCCGGTGCGGATCTCGCGGGCGCCGCAGCGGCGGGTTTGCGGCTGCGCGACGCCGATCTCAGCTCCAGCTCTTGGGTTGGCGCGGATCTGCGCGAGGCGGATTTACGCGGGATCTCAGGCGCCTCCGCCTGTTTCGACGACGCCATTCTGATCATGGCCAATCTCGGCCGCGCCAATGTCTCCGGGGCGCTGTTTCGAGCCGCCCGGCTCGACGGCGCCACGCTCTGGAAGCTGAAAGCGGAGCGCGCCTGTTTCCAGGACGCCAACCTCACCCGGGCTGCCGCCTCCGGCGCCAAGATGGCGCGAGCGGACTTTCGCGGCGCTGATCTGGGCGAGGCGATCTTGCAAGGCTCGAACCTGCGCGCCGCGCAGTTCCAGGACGCCAATCTGGATGGGGCGTTGCTGCGGGCCGTCGACGCCCGCGAGGCGGATTTCAGCGGCGCCGATCTGCGCCGCGCTGGGTTTGACGAGGCCAGACTGCTGGGAGCGCGCTTCGATGGCGCCCGGTTGGAGGCGGCGACCTTCCGAGGCGCGGCCTTGGGCGCTGTTGATCTGCGCGATGCGCGGCTAATCGGGGTCGATTTCTCCGGCGCTGATCTGACCGGCGCCCGCCTCAGCGGCGCTGATTTTCGCGACGCGCTGCTTGATGACGCCATATTGGACGACGCCGACCTCGCCGACGCCGTGGGTTTCAGCCGCCGTCAGCTCACCGCCGCCGCTTCTTGCGCAAATACTGTGCTGCCTGATGTGATCGCCGCGCCGTTGCGGGAGTTGATCCCGGAAGTAGAGGGCAACGTCATCCATCTGCGGCCAAAGCGCGACAGTTAGGCGATAGATCAGTGGTTTCGGCTCTTGACGATAGGGGATGGACGAGGAACGCTCTCCTTAAAATTAGGAGGCCGACATGACCTCGTCTGACACCCCTGCCGCCACCGTCCTGGGCGGGCGGTCACAGACCGTTGCGCCCCGTGTCGGCCTTTATCCTGGCACTTTTGATCCAGTGACGCTTGGTCACCTGGACATCGTCCGGCGGTCGCTACGGTTGGTCGATCATCTGGTGATCGGCGTCGCCATCAACCGCGACAAGGGGCCGATGTTCTCCCTGGAGGAGCGGGTGGCGATGATTGAGGCCGAGTGCGGGCCGATCGCCGCCGCCTCAGGCGGCAGTATCGAGGTTCGGCCTTTCGAGACCTTGCTGATGAGCTTCGCCGAGGAGCTCGGCGCCTCGGTGATTGTCCGCGGTCTGCGTGCGGTGGCGGATTTTGAGTATGAATTTCAAATGGTGGGCATGAATCGGGCGATGAACGACCAGATTGAAATGGCGTTTTTGATGGCCGACCCCAATCATCAGGCGATCGCCTCTAAGCTGGTCAAGGAGATCGCTCGGCTCGGGGGCGACATTTCGAAATTTGTCACGCCCGGCGTGCGGCAGGCGTTGCTGCGTAAGTGTGGGCGTTGACGCGAAACCGCGCTGTTTTCTGGCGTAAGGTTTGAGAAAACTTCACCGTTTTCGGCGGGGTGCGGTTGTCGAACGACCGCCCAGACCCGGCCATTGGTTTGACGTGATCCTCATCCCCCTCTAGCAACGCGTCACGCGCGGCGAGAGTTCGCTCGGGCGACGCGCGGAACTGAAGGGATGGAAGCTTCATGCGTTACTTAACTCAGATTTTCTTGGCGGTGGTCGCGGGCGTGGGCCTGGCGCTTCTCGGCGGCCAGGCGGAGGCCCAGAACGTGGCGATCAACGATCCAGAAAACACCATCATTATCACCGTCGGCTACGACTACCCCAGCGCCGACGCTGACGCGGCCCCAGGCCGGACAGCCGAGGTCACCATTGAGCTGTTGGCGGACACCGCCCCGAATCACGTCGCCCGCATCAAGGAGCTGACGCGAGAAGGCTATTATGACGGCGTGCCGTTCCACCGGGTGATCGAGGGCTTTATGGCCCAGACCGGCGACGGCCAAAACGGCGACGGCACGGGCGGCTCCAGCAAGGAAGATCTTCGGGCCGAGTTCTCCGACGTTCCCTATGAGCGCGGCACCGTCGGCATGGCCCGCACCCAGTATGAGCACAGCGCCAACAGTCAGTTTTTCATCACGTTTGAGAACGCTGACTTCCTGAACAAGCAATACACCGTGTTCGGCAAGGTCATCGACGGCATGGACAATGTCGATGCGATCAAGCGCGGCGTCGGCCAATCCGGCTCGGTGCCGGTGCCGGCGGACCGGATGGTCAGTGTGAAAGTGGCTGCGGATCAGTAGGCCCGCGACCTATTTTTAGGGGGTGCGCCACAGGCGCATCCCCCGATTTCGTGACATAATCGATAAACTTATCTAGATATAGCGCTGCTTCCGAATTGTGGTGGAGTGACAGGCGCTATGGACAACTCAAACGCCAAATTGACTCAAAAGCGCGTCGGCATGGTGATCCGTGAAGCGATGCGTGAGAAGCGGGACGTGATGGCGTGGTGTGTGGAGCCGAAGGGCTTCGGCTGCCGCGCCCGGCCTTCCGGCGGCGCCTCCTACATCTTCCAATTCCGCACGCCCGGCGGGCGGGCGGGGCGCACCCAGAAAATCACCATAGGCAAAACCACCACCTTCTCGCCTGAGGAGGCGCGGGTGATCGCGCGGGGCTATGCGCAGGAGGTTGCGCTGGGCCGCGATCCACGCCGGCCCGGCGAAGGGGCGGCGTTAGAGCCGGAGAAACCGTCCTCACCGACCCTGCGTGCGCTGTTCGAGCTGTTTCTGGAGCAGAACCACGCCCGCCTCTCGCCCAAGACTCTCGACGGCATGCGCTCACACTTGCGGGCGCAATGGGCTGATATGGCGGAGCGTCCGATCGACGAGATCCGCCGCATCGACGTCGCCGGGCGTCACGCCGCCCTGACCGAGACCCCCTACGCCGCCAACCGCGCCTTGGCGACGCTCTCCACCCTGTTCAGCTTCGCTGAGCGTATGGAGCTGCGCCCCATCGGCTCCAACCCAGTGCGGGGCGTTCAAAAACACAAGGAGAGCCATCGCGAACGGTTTATGACCGCCGACGAGATCGCCGCCTTGTGGACGGCGTTGGTGAGCCTGGAGGCGATCCCCCGCCACCGTTTCGCCGCGGCTTGCATCCGCCTTGGTCTGCTGACGGGCTGGCGGGTGGGGGAGGCGCGGACGTTGGAGTGGCGGGACGTCGACTTGAACGGCCGTGAGGCGATGATCCACGGCAAAACCGGAACCCGCTGCGCCCCCTTGGCTCCGCCTGTTTGCGCCCTGCTGGCGCCGCTGTCACAGGCCACAGTGCATTACGGCCTTGGTGAGCATCATGGGCGCTACGTGTTCCCCTCCACCGCTGGCGTCACGGACGAATTTGCGCCACTCACGGATTGGGAGCATCGCCGCAGTTGGGAGAAGGCGGTCGAGGTAAGCGGGGTGGAGAACATCCGCCGCCACGATCTACGCCATCTCGTCGCCGGGGTGATCGGCATGCAGACCGGCTCGGCGCTGCGGGTGAAGGAGGCGATGGGCCACCGCTCTGTCAGCGTCTCGGAGCGCTACGTTTCGCCGATTTCGGATTTACAGCGCCGAAGCACCGACCAAGCGGCGGCGCTGATTGTCGATCTCGCCACCCAGAAGACCAAGGCGGTGGTTGTGTAGTGTCGGTTTCAGAAGCCGATGTCAGTAAGGCGCAGGCGATCTCTGGCGCTGGGCGAATTCATTCTATCTGTTTCAAGATAATATTAACTGCGTTTATCTGGAATCAGAATCCTGAGCTTC
>JAHQVS010000059.1 GCA_019634215.1 Paracoccaceae bacterium
CTCGCTCGATCCGGAGAATTCGGCGACGATGCGCGGGTTGATCCGAAACACGTTTTGCGCCGCCGGTGTGACAACCTTGATCACCACTCACGACCGACGCGAGGCCCTGTCGCTGGCGGATCGGCTGTTGGAGCTTGGCGGCGCACCCGCAACCTTGATCCAAGACCGGCGCTCGCCTCTATCGCCCCCACAGCGGCTTCAAGACGATATGGTCGAGGCCTTGCATGGAGAATGGTTTGGCGCATCACGCGCCAAGAGTCAGACTTAAGGAGGCGCTGATGAGCGCACCGACGCACCCGAGCGCCGCATTCTCCTGGCGCGGTCCCTCGGCGTTGCTGGCGCCGATGGTGCTGGCGTTGATCGCCTTCGCTGTGGCGTTGGCTGTGCTTGGATGGATGGCGATTTGGGGCGTGCGGCAGGCAAGTGTGGGTTTGATCAAGGCTGAGCATAGCTTTCATCAACTGGAGAACGCTCGCGCCATCGAAGCCGCTTTTAATCGCTATCTGCTGCGCGAAATCGTCCGCCGGATCGATGGCCCGGGGAACGTCCGGGAAAGCCTGGAAGCAGCGCGGCTTCGCGGTGAGCTGCACGCCTACCGGCTAACCATCGCTAGCGAAATCGGGGCCGCTGGCTCCGAAGCAGAACGCCAGGCCGAACGTGAGGAGTTGATCCAAGTGAACAAGCTGGCGGCGCTGTTCGAAACCATGGAGACCGAATCTTTCCAAGACCGTATTGTCCCATCTAGCTTTGAAGCCGTCGAGCATGCCAGGGCGTTCCTGTCCCGCACTGTGAACGCACGAGACGAGCCGTTCCGGGCTATTCTGTTCGATATCAATCAGGATGAAAGCCTGGAGGCCCAAGAGGCATTTCAGAGTCTAGAGCGGCTTCGGGACAATCTGCTGCTTCTGGGCGGTGGGTTGTCGCTCGCATTGTTGGCCGGCGCCTTTGTATATGGCTGGATGTTCTATCGTCGACTGTTGAGCCCGATCCGGCGTTTAACCATCGCCGCCGAAGGTTTTCGAGGAGGGGAGACGGGCGTGCGAGCACCGAGCAATCTGCCACGCGAGTTCGCGGTGCTGGCAAGCCGCTTCAATAGCATGGCGGAGCGCATTGAAACCGAACACAGCCGGTTGGCAACTGAGGTAGCGCTGCGGACCACGGACCTGGAGACCGCCAATCAAGAATTGCAAAAAATCGATCAAAGCCGCCGACGCTTCTTCGCGAATGTCAGCCATGAGCTGCGCACCCCGACCACTGTGCTCCTGGGCGAAGCTCAAGTCGCATTGCGGCGACGGGACTGCGCGGAGATCATGGCCGCCGCGTTGGAGCGCATTGCGGCCAGCGGCGCTTTTCTACGGCGACGGCTGGATGATTTGATGAAGCTGGCTCGCTCGGAGGATGGGCAGCTGACGTTGACCTTCGCAGCCATGGATTTTGCCGAAGCAGCGCGCGACGCAGTCAAGATCGCCACTGCCTATGCTGAAGCTAACGAGGTGCGCTTGGAAGTCGATATCGACGGTGATGTAGAAATAGAAGGTGATGCGGAAGCCTTGCGACAGGCGGCGCTGGTTTTGATCGACAACGCCGTCAAGTTCTCTCCGATCGGCAGCGCAGTAAAGGTGCGAGCGACGATTCAGACGGAGCGAGTGTTGCTGTCGGTGTCGGACGTTGGACCAGGTTTTGAAACCGATACTCCTGAAAAATTATTTGATCGTTATGCGCAAGAGTCCACCGGTCGCGGGCGCGGAGGCTCTGGCCTTGGTCTGGCGATCGCGCATTGGATTGTTCAGCAACATAACGGCGCTATGCGAGCATGGAACGCCGAGCAGGGAGGAGCGATTGTGGAGATGGAGCTGCCAAGATGAGCGGAGCGCCTCAACCTCGGCTATTGCTAGTCGAAGACGACACTGGAGTTGGTCGACTACTGGAGCGCGGCCTTGCCGGGGAGGGATATGCCGTGACCTGGGTTCGAGACCTAGCCTCAGCCAAATCGGCGGAGAACGGATTCGATCTGGTTGTGCTTGACCGGATGCTGCCGGATGGGGATGGCGCCTCATTCTGCACCGAGCTGGCCGAACGTGGATCGCCTGCGGCGGTGCTAATGCTGACGGCGCGCGACGCGCTCGAAGATAAGCTCTCCGGCTATACGGCGGGAGCGGATGATTATTTAACCAAGCCCTTTGAGTTCGATGAGCTGCTGGCGCGGCTTAACGCCTTGGCCCGGCGGGTCGGCCATGCCGGAGCTGTCTCGGTGGAAGCAGTGCTGGATGAAAAACAACGCAGCCTGACACTGAGCGGGCAAACTGTCCGTTTCACCAAACGGGAATGGCCATTGTTCCAGCACCTCTACGCGCATGCCGGAGAAGCCCAATCGCGGGAGGAGCTGATCCGTGACGTTTGGGGCGGAGAGGGCGCGGTGAGCGAAAACAATGTCGACGTTTATGTTGGTTACCTGCGCCGCAAGCTGACGCAAGCCAATGTCGCCATCAGGATCGATGCGGTGCGCGGCGTCGGCTATGTTTTAGAGCGCTGAGGTGTCAGTAGTTGCCGCCCCACGCTTCGTATGATCTCTTTACTGGGCGGGGGAGCTGAACCGGCGAAAAGATGCGCGTCTAGGCCGGAAACCGCTCTGGAGACGGAGACAGCTTCGCTTCCTGGCTCAGCAGTAAGTTGCGCCATGCGATAGGCGGCTGCGCGCAAGCCCGCGATATCCCCGCGCCACGCCGCGCGACGAATGTCGCGGCGGCAGCTTCGTGCGGGAGAAGCGCTTAATTTGGCGAGGATCGAGCGCCAAGTTTCAAGGCGGCGGCCTTTGAACAGGATTAACACGCCCAAGGCAAAACCTAGCAGCATACCCAAAATTGGCGCATGAGAGGTGATCCATCGGCCGAGCAGGCTTTCCCTAATCGGATCGGCGGCCTCGGCGAGAGCCACACGGTAGCGCGGCAGGATCTCGGTCCGTAGGGTTCGGGCATCGGTGTCAAACCAAGGGATGGAAACCTCGCTCAACACAACCGCCTCTGGGCGAAGCAGCGTGACCGTCCAGCGCCATGTGACCGTAGAGATCGGCCCTTCTTGAGTAAGACGGCGGCTGCGCTCTTCAGGGTGGGGAAACACATGCAGGCCTGCGGTGGAGAGGTCCGGCGTCGGTGGCAACATCTCCGGCGACGCGCCAAGGGCAGTGAAGGTGACAGTGCGCTGGGCTGATTGCCCAAACTCTAACTGATCGGGCAGGCGGTCCCACCTTTCCTCGATGACGACATCGCGGGCGGGTAGCCACCAGCCTTGTTGTTGTGGAGGGGGCGACACCTTGATAGCGACTGGTTCCGAAAGGATACGCCGTTCAGCGCGGCCTCCGCTTGCTTCCGTAACGCTCAACCAATGGGTAAAGGCGGGGATAGTGAGCGTGCCAGGGCGCTCGGGGAACAGAGCGACCCGGCGCTCGAAACCACGCAATTGGCGACCGTCGACCTGAACATCGCGCCAATCATCGAACCCCATCTCCATCCAGGCGAAGCCAGGAATATCCGGCGTGTTCAACGCCTCGCGGTTAATTGGGATGGCGTAATAGCCCCGGACCGATAGCAGGAGCATTTCAGTCTCATAGATGGTTTCGCCAGCGCGGGGGACATGTACCTCCAGCCACGCTTCACGTCTGGCGGTGTCTGAGGAGGATTGCGCCAGCGCTGGCGCCGGATTGGAGAGTATAAGGGCGGGCAAGAGCGCAAGCCGCGCGATCATGCGTCTCATCTTGGCGCCTCCGCTGGCGGCATCGCCAGACCACGCTCTACCCTGCGCGCATGCTCGGCGGCAATATTAGCCTTCAGATACAGCCCAGGCTGATCCTGCAGGGTCGCAAGCCAGCGTTCATTGGCGACGATGCGGCGCCCGTCATGGCCACGCCGGACATGGCGCCGAGACAGAGCGGTTTGACGATCAGCGCGCGCCACAACATTGCCTCCGCTCTCACCACGGCCACCGCCCGCAACCTGGGTAAGGGAGGGCGTGCTGCCCACGGGAGCGGAGCCGTCGCCACCAACCTTGTCTCCCGGCAAAGGCGATCCAACCGGAGCTTCATAGAGCGCAAGCACAACATCGAGGTTGAAACGCGCCTGTTCGTCGCCTGGATCTCGCAGGATCACGGCGCGATAAACGGCGATGGACTCTCGATAACGGCCCGCCCGCGCTAGGGCGGCGCCGCGGTTGAAAGCGGCGGGGGCGCCGGCCTGACGAAACGCCTCCTCGGCGTCATTATAGCGGCCACGCTGGTACAGACTTAAACCACGCAACATCGGGCTGGCGGCGAGACGTTCTGCCAGTTGGGGCGCGCCGGCCCAGAGCGCGGCGCGGGCGAAGGTGTCCGAGCCGCCGAGAGCGAAGGCCCCTCCGAGAGCAAGGGAGGTGAGAAGCAGAAGGGACAACCGCCGCATCCTAGAGGCGCCTCCTGAACAAAAACAGCGTCGGCGCCAACGCGAAAATCAGGCCGTATCGGCCCAGGTCGCGCCAAATTAACGAGGCGTAGGGGCTCTCAGCCAACCGCTCGGCGCTGTCATTGGCCAAGGCGGGAGGCGTCGCTGTATCACCCAGTGCTGAAGCGCTGCTCCCGGCCACACGCAGCAGCCCCGCCAAGGCGGCGCGGCCATCAGTGGGGTCACGGCCATTGGGGACCTGCACGATCGTCAATCGCCGTCCCTCCCGCGCCAATGATGTCGACTGACGCACAGCGTCAACCCCGACGCCCTCGCCGTCGCTGATCAACACCACTTCGCCAGCGACGATGTCAGCCGTCGCAAGCATACCCCGCGCGAGTTCCAGCCCGCGCTCTGGGCGGGAACCGATATCCGGGACGGTATCGCCGTCGATCGCCACCAACAGCGAGGCCAGCGCATCGGGGTCGATGGTGAAGGCGCTGGCGCGATAAGCGTCGCCCGCGAACAGGATCAACCCGGTGGGACGGGGTGCGGCGTTGGCGGCGAGGCGTTGGGCGGTGATCAGCGCTTCTTGAAAGAAACCGCCCTCGACCATGGAGCGGGAAACGTCGAGAACGATGACCACGCCGTCGAGGTTACGCCACGCGGCGGCGTCTTCCCGCTCAATCGCGGGACCGCTCAAGGAAGCGGCGACGCCAGCGCCGATCAGAACCGGTGCGGTCAGACGGCGGGTATGGCCAAATTGAATGTGCCCAAGACGCTCAAGCGCACGCATCAAGTGCGGGTCGACGGCGCGGCGCCATCCGCCGAGACCGGCGTTACGGTTTCTGGCGAGCAGGCCGAACAACAAGACGCCGACCAACGCCAACAGCCACTCCGGGCGCAACAGCGATAGCTCGCTGAGGGGCCATCCATCCGTCACAGCCAGATCCCTCGATCAATCGCCATTAAGGCCAAGGACAGCATCAGCGCGAGACCGGCTGGCCATGTCCAATAATCTTGGCGGATTTCGGCGGGAGGGGTCGACATGAGGCTCCCTTCGAGCACGTCGATGGCCTCGATCGCGTCTTGCAGATCAGAGGTGTTCCGCACGCGCCAGCTTTCGCCGCCGCTGATCTCGGCGAGGGCGCTCAGGGTCTCAGCGTCGACCACATCGCGAATGTCGCCGCCATCGCTGAGGTCGCGGGGGCCCAGAGACAAGGTATGGATACGCACCCCTAGCTCTCCGGCGAGACGGGCTGCATCGCGGGGAGCGACAGAGCGGGCGGTGTCGATGCCGTCCGAGAGCAGAACGATCACCTTCGAGGCAGCTTCCGAGCGCTCAAGGCGGCGCAACGCCAGACCTACACCGTCGCTAATGGCGGTGGAACGACCGGCGACGCCGATGGTGGCCGCCTCCAGGGTTTGGGCAATCGATTCAACATCATGGGACAAGGAGGCGGCGACGAAAGAACGATCGCCGAAAATGACGAGGCCCACCCGGTCGCCAGCGCGACGGCGGACGAACTCGCCGCCAACTTGCTTCACCACATCCAAACGCCGGGCGGTTACGCCGTCGAGCGAGAAATCGCTGCGCTCCATGCTGCCGGAGAGGTCGAGCACCATCATCACATCACGGCTAGAGGCGGGGAGGCCGCGCGCCGTATCGAGTTTTTGCGGGCCGGAAAGGGCGAGAAGAAGGCACCCCCAGATCAACCATGGCAGCGCCAAAGGCGCGAGCATCGCCCGTCGGCCAGAGGCGGCGCCAGCCGCTTCCAGGCGGTCAACTACAGACGGCGGCGCCCGCATTGCGCCGCCCTCGGCACGCTCAGGAGACCGCCAACGCATAAACAGCAGCGGCAGCGGCGCCAGCAAGAGGGCGATAGGGTCCGTTAACGACCACATCGGGTTAATCCGTCATCGGGCGCGCACCCCGATCCAACGTTGACGCCGGAGCAAGCTCCGGATCAACGCCTCGGTGGCGTCAAGATCTGGCGTGGGGCCGGGCTGGTAAAGCGCGACAGCCAGAGCAGCGAGAGTGTCGGCGTCCGCCGGGCGGTGCTTGAGGGCCGGAGCGAGGGCTTCGCGCCAATCCGCGTCCGCCTCAGGGTTCATGCGTTGCGCAATCGCTTGCAGAACACGCGCTTGCGCCGCCAAACGGTCCGCAGGAGGCTTGGAGCGAGAGGCGGTCAGGGCGGCGCCCAGCCCCTCCACCCGCGATTCCGCTCGGCGTGTGGCGATCTCAAACAACCAAGACAGCAGCAGCGCCGCCAACAATCCCGCCGCCAAGGCCATGGCCCCATCGGCAAGGGATGAAAGCCCGTCAAGCTGTGGCGCCCGCAGTTCATGCAGCGCGGATAAAGGGTCAAGCGGCGCTTCGACGCGCGGGAGAGAAAAGCTGTCAGCCATGGTCGAGCCAGGCAAATTCTGGCGCGGAAATCAAAGCCTCAGGACCGGAAGCGACGTCGACACGCGCCACCCGAGCGCCCACACGCTCAAGGCGGGTGACGGCCTCCCCACGGCCAAGCGCCGAAGATGGTTTTGCGCCGATCCTCGCCCAAAATCTGCGATCAGCCTCAGCCAGGACAGGGTAAGCTCCTGCTGGCGGCTGGGTTTCAAAAGCGTCTCGAATCAACAGAATTTTCAGCGTCGCAC
>JAHQVS010000060.1 GCA_019634215.1 Paracoccaceae bacterium
CTCCTCCCAGGTGAGGTGCTTTGGGCGCGGCATCAATTGCTGGGCCTGCACGTTGGTGAACTGAGCAAAAGAGCCGTCAGGTGTCTCATAGCCCCAGATCCGCTGGGTCGGGGAGAACATCGGGTCACCGCCGTTGCACTCCTCGTCGTCGCCATCATCCTGGTTGCAGTGAATCACGACCTCGTCGCCGACCTTCCAGCGCTTCACCTTGGAGCCCACCGCCCAAACAATGCCGGAAGCGTCGGAGCCGGCGACGTGGAACGCCGCCTTATGGACGTCGAATGGCGAGATCGGCTCACCAAGACCGGCCCAAACGCCGTTGTAGTTGACCCCAGCGGCCATAACCAACACCAGCACCTCTTGGCTGTCGAGCTGCGGAATGTCGACCACCTCAAGCTGCATCGCCTGTTCCGGTGGGCCATGACGCTCGCGGCGGATAGCCCAAGCGTACATTTGTTTCGGCACATGGCCGAGCGGTGGGATTTCCCCGACCTCGTAGAGATCCTTCTTCGGCGCGTCATACATCGCCGGAGCGTCGTGGGAGTCGAGACCAGCCATAGACAAACCTCCTCATAGCGCGGTCGTTAAGGCTTGCGTGCAAACCTTCGCAGACGCAACACGTGTAAACGACACGAACTTGCGCACACAAGCTTGATATAAGAAGATTGTAACGCAAAACTTAGGCCGCACAGGCGGCGGTGTCAGAAATCCAACCGCTTCGCCAAGTCGTCAGCCAGCCGGTCGCCGATCGTGGCGTGGAATCCGGCGCGATCCAGCTCGCGCTGCCCAACGAGATAGACGCACTCGGCCGCGTTGCGCTTCTCAATCTCGCCTCGAACCGTCTCCGCCGTTACAGCCGTCATCAGAGCGTCGCCGCCCTGGAAGATTGAACCGCCGATACGCACAGCACGGAAGCGGAAGTCTTTTTCAGCGAGATAATCCATAATCTTTGGCATTTCGTCGCGGATCGCACTCCCCGCCGCCTCACAAGGGCTGGTGGTGCCGTATTTCCAGGACATGAAGCCGCCCAGGGCGGTGATGAGCGCAATCACTGATGCGCCAATTTTGAAAATTTGCATGGCGGGAGCCCCCCTCTGCGGCCGAAATGAACCGTTAACGGCGCTATATCACATGCAACGACGGAATATCATAGCGCCCCCGCCCCCTGACCGCCGCCGTCACAGCTAAGCTCCACCACCAATGCTCGCAACCGCAAAAAACTCTTTGGCAATAAACTTGCGCCAGATATTCTTGACCTAATGGTTTGTTATCAATCCGGAGCGCCCCTACGGGCCGCATCCGAGAGGAGCAGCAGCATGAGCGCGCCCGCTATCAGCCCTGATCGCCCCAAGGATAAACCCTGGCTGTTCCGCACTTACGCCGGCCATTCTACGGCGGAAAAGTCCAACGCGCTCTACCGTTCGAACCTCGCCAAAGGGCAGACCGGCCTGTCCGTCGCCTTCGACCTGCCGACACAGACCGGCTATGACAGCGATCATATCCTGGCCAAAGGCGAGGTTGGTAAGGTCGGGGTGCCAATCGCGCATCTCGGAGATATGCGGACGCTGTTCGATCAGATCCCGATGGATCAGATGAACACCTCCATGACCATCAACGCCACCGCCGGCTGGCTGCTGTCGCTCTATATCGCCGCCGCCGAGGGGCAGGGAGCCGATCCGGCCAAGCTGCAAGGCACGGTGCAGAACGACATCATTAAGGAATATCTCTCGCGCGGCACCTATGTGTTCCCGCCCGCGCCCTCGCTGGGGCTGATCGCCGACGTCGCCGCTTATTGCTATTCCGAGGTTCCGAAATGGAACCCGATGAATGTCTGCTCGTATCATCTGCAAGAGGCCGGCGCGACGCCGGAGCAAGAGCTGGCTTATGCCCTCGCCACCGCCGTGGCGGTGCTGGATACGGTGAAGGCGAAGGGCGAAATTTCAGAGGAGGATTTCGCCAAGGCCGTCGGCCGCATCTCGTTCTTCGTGAACGCCGGCATCCGCTTCGTCACCGAGATGTGCAAGATGCGGGCGTTTGTCGATCTGTGGGACGAGATCTGCGAACAACGCTACGGCGTCGCCGATCCGAAGCTGCGCCGCTTCCGCTATGGGGTTCAGGTCAACAGCCTGGGGCTTACCGAGCAGCAGCCGGAGAACAATGTTTACCGCATTCTGATTGAAGCGATGGCGGTGACGCTATCGAAAAAAGCGCGCTGCCGGGCGCTACAGCTCCCTGCCTGGAACGAGGCCCTCGGGCTGCCGCGCCCCTGGGATCAACAATGGTCGCTGCGGCTGCAACAGGTATTGGCGCTGGAGACCGATCTGCTTGAATATGAGGACCTGTTCGACGGTAACCCGGCTGTCGATCGTAAGGTGAGCGCATTGAAGGACGGCGCCCGCGCCGAGCTCGCCAAAATCGACGATATGGGCGGCGCGGTGGCGGCGATCGACTATATGAAGGCCCGGCTGGTCGAGAGTAATTCCACCCGCCTCGCCAAGATCGAGAGCGGCGAGATCACCGTGGTCGGGGTAAACAAATATCTCGAAACCGAGGAAAGCCCGCTCTCGGCCAATGAAGGCGCGATCGAGGTAGTCGATCCGGCGGTGGAGGCGGATCAGATTGCGCGGCTGAATGCTTGGCGTGAGCAGCGAGACTCTGCGGCCGTCACCCAAGCGCTAGAGGCGCTGCGGTCGGCGGCGCGGGAGGGGCGCAACATCATGCCCGCCTCGATCGCGGCGGCGAAGGACGGCGTCACCACAGGCGAATGGGGTGGGGCGATGCGGGAGATCTTCGGTGAGTACCGCGCTCCCACCGGCGTCGGCAAGGCGGCGGCGACCGGTTCGGCCGGGCTGGAGGAGGTCCGCGCGGCGGTGGAGACGGTGTCGCAGAAGCTGGGGCGGCGGCTGAAGTTCCTCGTCGGCAAACCCGGCCTCGACGGCCACTCCAACGGCGCCGAGCAAATTGCGGTGCGGGCGCGGGATTGCGGCATGGAGGTAGTCTATGAGGGCATCCGCCTGACCCCCGCGCAGATCGTTAACGCCGCTCTGGAGGAAGGGGTTCATGTGGTCGGCCTCTCGATCCTGTCCGGCTCGCATATGCCATTGATCCAGGAGGTGATGGACCGCATGCGCGCCGCCGGGCTCGACGACGTGCCGGTGGTGGCGGGCGGCATCATCCCGTCCGAGGACGAGCGCCAGCTGCTGGCTTACGGCGTTGCGCGGATCTACACGCCGAAGAATTTTGAGCTGACCAAGATTATGGCTGATATCGTCGAGTTGGTGGGGGAGACGAGTCGGGAGGCGGCTTGAACAAGGAACAGCAGCGAAAGATTAATCGGGCGCTTTGGGCGGCTTGGTTTGACTCAATATGGCGGCTGAAATGGGTGATCGCGGGGGGGACGGCTCTCGTCGTCTTTCTGGCTATTTTCGCAGCAGACGAACCTCAGACATCAGCCGCGGAAAAATTAACGCTCGTGAATCAGAGTATCGCTCAAGGGGATGAGGGCTCTTTCGTGGTATGGGAGCTGAGAACTTCAGACAACCGCACGGTTCAAACCCGGGCGTTAGAAGCGCACCCCTTTGTCGAAGGCGCAAAATACTGCGCTGCGGTCAGAGAGACTCTCGTCTCTGAACGTTTAAGAGTGCAGCCTGGCACATTGAAGCCCTGTGAAGACCGCGAATAGTTCCCCTCTACCCGCAGAACCATGTCTCAGCTGATGCTATTTCTTCTCCGCTGAGGCGACCGCTGGCTGATCCGAAACATGCTTTCGCGCCCAAGAAACCACGTCAGATCGAACCCGTTTGCCCTGATTGTCGCGCAACAGCATGTGCCAGCCCTCGGAATACTCCACATAATCAACCGTATCGGGCAACCGCTTCAGGGCGTTCTGGATAGCCTCCGGCGGAATGATGACGTCATTGGCGCCCCATAAGACCGCCACCGGGATGTTAACATTTGGGGCGGAGGCCACGGCCCGGTCCATCAAGCGCACCACGCCCATATACTCGCGCGGGCTGGGATATTTGAGATACCACGGATCAGCGGCGAGTTTTTTCAATAAGTCATAGTTATCGGTCGGCTTCACCTCGACGAAACCAGAGCCAGTAAGGCGTTTGTCCGGCATCAGCGTCGCCGCCAGCCATGTCAGCAGACGCAAATGCGTGGGCAACGCGTCACCGCCACGCACCGCCGGCGCCAACAACACCGCCGCGTCGACATCCGGCACGCGGCCTTCGCCAAGCGCGGTCAGCGACACGCCGCCGCCCATGGAATGGCCGACCAACACGATCGGCTTATCCGGGTGACGCTCGGCCACGCCCTGGATCACGGTGGCGAGATCATCGACGAGCGCATCCGGCCCCGGCCAGGAGCCGCGCGAGCGGTTACGGCCGAAGCCGCGTTGATCATAGGCGTAGACGGTGGCGCCAGCGTCGGTCCAACCATCGGCGGCTTCGGCGTAAGTGCTGGTGGCGTGGTCGCCATAGCCATGCACCGCGACAATCACGAAATCCTCGCTGCCCACCTTCCCGACCGAGCCGTCCGGTTTGCGGGAGGGCCAGATATGCATGCGCAACGGCTCGCCATCAGAGGCGTAAATCAGGCGGCCCATCCAATCTTGATCGATTCCGCGCGGAGCGCCGGCGGCGGTGGGGTCGAGCGGGGGCGGGTACAGCGGGCCGCCCGCTGAGCAGCCGGCGACGGTCAATACCGCCAAGATCACCCCTAAAAATCGCATCATCGCTCAATGTCCCAATCGCGTCCTTCAGGGCGACGCGCTGCGCCGCCGCGTATTCACTAACTTGAATCTGCGAAAAAATCATCAACCGTCAAATCTTGGCCGCCATCTCAAGCAGCCCCGACGCCGGACAGCGCGCGACCGACGCAGTGATAACACAGGTTAGCGGCGCAGAACGTAGAAGGCGCCCAGACAGCAATCGCCACCTAGGTGAATTCGCGTCTTACCTAGAGGTAACTTAGCGTGATCTCCGCCATCCGCTCCGGCCCCAAGATTGGCGGCAACAAGGTGAGCAACCGTCCGTCGGCGTCGAGCAGATAGACGAAAGAACCATGAGCGATGATTGGGGCGCCGTCCGGCGTCTCGCCTAGCAGCTCGCTGTCGACCTGAAACGCCGCCTGGGCCGCCGCCAACGCCGCCGCCGAGCCGGTCAATCCGACCATAAGCGGATGATGCGCGGGCATCGCGGCCCGTAACGCCTCGGGGGTGTCGTTCACCGGATCAACAGTGACCATGATAGGCGCCACTTCCCTGCCAGCCGCCTCAATCAGCTCAACCGTCTCCGCCATACGCGGCAGGGCCACGGAGCAAATTGCGTCGCAGGTCGCATAGCCGAAGAACAACAGCTGCGGGCGCCCCTCCGGCTCGCGTTCGCTACGCGGATCGCCGAAATGGTCTGTCAACGTGAACGATCCGCCAATCGCGCCCGCAAACGGGAGGGCAGCCGCGACGCTTTCAGGCAACGGCGGCGGTGCGGCTGTCTCGACAGCACTGGCCGCCATCAACCCCATTTCAGGAGTGTCGGGGGCTTCAGCGGTCAACCACCATAGGCCGCCGCCGAACCCGCCGAGCCCGGCCAGGAGGGCCGCCAACGCAGCCCGCCCCGGCCAACCACTCAAGCGCCAATCACTCACCGAATTCTTCTTCGATAAAGGCGGCGTCAATCTCCAACCCAAGACCCAGATACCCCTCCGCCGCGATGCGCGAAGTCACGCGCGGGTCCTTGCGAAACCACGGCCCCTTCAACTTCGCCTCGTCCGGGTAGGCTTTGCCCCAATCCTTGGTGAAACGGTTGGTCTTGGCCCATTCGCCATCAACCGCTCGGATGCGCTGCACTTGGTACAGTTTAGCGGGCAATCCTTCGCCCACCAACAACCCGTCGACCTCAACTGCTTGATTGCAATAGGGAAGCAGATCAGCCACCGCTCCTGAGAACACTGGCTGACCGTTCTTCATAACGATCATCAACGCGTCGTCAGCGTCGCGCACCAAGCCAAGCTGCCGGCGCCCTTCGCCGCAATTGTCAGCGCAATCGCCGGACAATTCGCACAGCACATCAACCACTTTCGCGGTGAAGCGCGCCTTCTCCTCGCCGTTCAGATTCCAGGGCTTGGCCTCGCTGCCCTCGGAGAAATCCTGCGCCATGGCGACGCCCAGGCTGGCCCACGCCATGGCGGCGATCACGATTAACCGTTTCATCGCGGCAATCCTTATTTCTTGTTCGGGTCAGGAATGGCGAAGGGCGGCACAGGGCCGTAATCCTCGTGGTTCGGGTTGGTGATCCCTTCGTTAGAAACAACCTCCTCCACCACCAGATATTTAAGCCCGTCTCGCTCATAGAGCAGTCCGTCGGCGGTGATTCGGTCGCTTTGAAGGTCCATGATGGTGCCGCCGCCGGCGACATGGTCCTCACTCTCCAACTTCAGCACCATGTACACCGTGCCGTCATCCGCGAGCACGCCGACCGGAATACCGCCCGCCGCGCACCAGAGCGCGCAGGTGTGGTGCGCCGAGCCGACCACGGCGTCTGGCCCGCCCATCACGCCGGAGAAATAACACCACGTGTCGATGATCTCTCCGGTGATTTGCACCCGCTCCGGCGTCGCCGCGCTGGCGCTTACCGTCCAACTGAGGCAAACCGCCACAGCCAGCGCCCTCCCTATCGTTTTCATTTCTGAACTCCGGTGCTGTCTCTGAGGATAGGAGCAAGACTAGGACCTTGCGTGCCTCCGTTGGAAATCACATTCGCTTTTGGCGAATTTAACTGTCTACACAAAAGAGAGCCTCCCCCTTCGGTTAGGGACAGGCCTCGCCGGCTCAGGAGAGTGTGAAATGGACGCCCCCGCCCTCAGCAACATGCAGATGCGCGACGTTGAGACTCTGATACACCCCTACACCAACATGCAGGCGCACCGCGCAACCGGCGGGCAGATGATCGAACGGGGCGAGCGGATCTATCTCTATGATGATCAGGGCAAGCGTCACATCGACGGCCTCGCCGGCCTCTGGTGCGCCGGGCTCGGCTATAATGAGCAAGAACTGATCGACGCCGCCACCGAGCAACTCAACAGGCTTCCCTATTACCATATTTTTGGCGGTAAAAGCTTCGAAGTCGCAATTGAACTTGCTGAAAAGCTGAAAGAAAAATTTCCAGTCCCCATGGCGCGGGCCTTCTTCGCTTCCTCTGGGTCCGAGGCGAACGACACTCAAGTCAAACTGGCTTGGTATTACAACAACGCCAAGGGCCGTCCAGAAAAGAAGAAAATCCTAGCCCGAAAGAAAGGCTACCACGGCGTCACCATCGTCTCTGGCAGCTTGACCGGCCTGCCGAATAATCATCGCGCCTTTGACTTGCCCGTGGATAGAGTTCACCACACCACCACCCCGCATTATTGGCGTGAGGCGGAAGAGGGTGAGACCGAAGAGCAATTCGTCGCCCGGTTGGCTTCGGATTTAGAGGCGTTGATTGAGCAGGAAGGGCCGGAGACCATCGCCGCCTTTATCGCCGAACCGGTGATTGGCGCGGGCGGCGTGCTGGTCCCGCCCAAAGGCTATTTCGAGGCGATCCAACCGATCCTGTCGCGCCATGACATCCGCTTCATAGACGATGAAGTGATCTGCGGGTTCGGCCGCACCGGGGAATGGTTCGGCTCTCAGACCTTCAACATACAGCCTGACAGCGTGTCGCTCGCCAAACAACTCACTAGCGCCTACGCGCCGCTGTCGGCGGTGTTGGTCGACCAGGACATGGCCGAAGCGCTTGAAGCGCAATCCGGCGAGATCGGCACGTTCGGACACGGCTTCACCTATGGCGGTCATCCCGTGGGGTGCGCGGTGGCGTTGAAAGCGATCGAAATCTATGAGAGCCGCCGCATCCCCGAGCATGTGGCCGCCGTCGCCCCCCGGTTTCAACAGCATCTGGCACGCGCTGGCGAGCATCCCCTGGTCGGAGAGGCGCGGGGCGTCGGGCTGATCGGGGCGCTGGAGCTGGCGCCGGACAAATCCGGCAAGTCAGCCTTTACGCCCCCCGCCAAGGTCGGAGTTAAATTCCAAGATGAGATGCAAGCGCGCGGCGTGATCCTCCGGGCGCTGGGCGACACCGTGGCGTTCTGCCCGCCGATGATCATTAAGGAAGATGAGATCGACGCCCTGTTCGAACCGGTCGAAGCCGCGCTTGACGCCACGATGGCCTGGGCGAGATCGGAAGGGCTCCTGTAAACCAAGTTCAGCCCCCTCAGCGGCGCGCTCCCGCACAACCTCTACGGTGAGCGCGCCAGTATCACGGCTTAGAATCAATCACCGGTCGCTATTGCAGCGGCTCAGCCAACGCGACAAAACCGACAGGGACAGAAATAGGCCAAATCGCCCCATCGTTCTGATCATTGAAACCCTCTGATTTCTCCGCCTTTCCCATTTAAAAACCCACGATAAAACAAAAGAAATTAGTGGTGATTTGGTCTGTTATGCTTGATCCATTACAGCCATTTTGGACGCATGATGCCCAAATCCGCCGACTGAAGCCAGTTGCCCCCTCAATGACTTCCTCCACAATGACGCCAGACGCCGCCTCTACCATAAGCGAATTGCGCCGCAGCGTCATACCCTGGCGAAACCGAGCCTCATGGGGCGATTTTGAGGAGAAACCACATGTATAAGAGCCTCTCGATGGCTAGCGCCGCGCTCGTGGCTCTGGTGGCGACCAATGCCTCGGCGGACGCTATTTACGGATGCTGGAGCAACGGGGCGGAGCGTCTGCAAGTGCGCCGGGACGGGATCGTGACGCCCGGCGGCGCCAGCCCGGAAGCTTATGTGGACCGTCACAACACTGCTTATGTCGCCCCCAACGGTGAACGCGACGCCGGGCTTCGCCTGGAATTCTCCCAGCTCAACGATCTGGAGGTGCGCCGAACCACCCGTAACGCCGAAGGCGGCGCGCCCGTCGGCGCGGTGGAGATCTGGCGGCCTTGCGGCCAAGAGCACAGCAGCTGATCACCGCCACATCGTTTCACGGCAAGTCGGCCGCCGCGAAAATCTCTGGCGAAACCAACGCATGCCGGGCTAGACACCGGTTTCATGACAGTTTCCCAGCACTTTGGAGGCGGCCAAGTGGCCCAACAAACCATCGACGATCCCTCTGCCGGCGGAGCGGCGGCCGCCGGACGTCTCGCCAAAGCGGTCCATCGTTATGGCGCGTTCAGCCGGCGTGGCCTGGAAGAGCGGCTGTTCACCCGGTTGTTCCGTGGCCTCGTCTATCCACAAATCTGGGAAGACCCCGAGATCGATATGGAGGCGCTGGCGCTTGGGCCGGGCGCGCGCATGGTCACCATCGCCTCCGGTGGCTGCAACGCACTGTCCTACCTCACCGCCGACCCGGCGAGAGTGATCGCCGTCGACCTGAATGAGCCGCACGCGGCGCTGGTTAACCTGAAGATGACCGGCCTGCGCCATATGCCGAATTATCAGATGTTCTATCAGTTCTTTGGCTTGGCGGAGCATCCGCAAAACCCCCGGCTATACGACCGCGTTTTGAAGGAACATCTCGACCAGCGCAGCCGGCGCTATTGGGAAAAGCGCGACGCCCTTGGCCGCCGCCGCATCCGGGTGTTCGCCAACAACATCTACAAACACGGGCTGCTTGGAAATTTCATCGGCGCCGGGCACAAAGCCAGCGCCACACTCGGCGTGAAGCTCACGGACATGCTCGCCTGCCGCGATCAAGAGGAGCAAAAAGCCCATTTTGATCAACATATCGCGCCGATGTTCGACAGCCGTATGGTGCGGTGGGTTTCGAAGCAACGGGCGTCTCTGTTCGGGCTCGGCATCCCTCCATCACAGTATGACTCGCTGGTGGCCGAGGGCGACGGCGACATGGCGGTGGTGCTGAAGCGGCGTCTGCGCAAACTGCTCTGCGACTTCCCGATCTCCGAGAATTACTTCGCTTGGCAAGCCCTGGCCCGCCGCTACGCCCCTGGCGACGACGGCCCGCTGCCGCCCTATCTACAGAGTCGTCACTTCAGCAATTTGCGCGATCGGGTCGACCGTCTCAGCATTGAGACCATCTCCGTCACCGACCGCATCGCCAAGGAGGAGGCCGGTTCGCTCGATGGCTTCGTTCTGCTCGACGCCCAGGATTGGATGACCGACGAGCAGCTCAACGCGCTCTGGACCGAAATTACCCGCGCCGCCAAACCCGGCGCCCGCGCCATCTTCCGCACCTCGGACATTCCCAGCCTGCTGCCCGGTCGCCTAAAGCCGGAGCTGTTGGCGCAATGGGACTATCAGGAGCAACGCTCCGCAGACTTGGGCGCGCGGGACCGTTCGGCGATCTATGGCGGCTTTCACCTCTACATTCGCAAGGGTTAAGGCGATGGCGGTTGACGAGCAGCTTGAGGAGCAAAAGCCTCCCCCCGAGACGGCGTCGGAACCGGTCGAGCACAGCGCGCTGATGGACGGGGTCTATCGCCGGCAACGCTATATCTACGACGCGACCCGCAAATATTTCCTGCTCGGGCGCGATCAGCTCTTGGATGAGTTGCGCGCCGACGGTCCGGCCAATGTTCTAGAGGTCGGCTGCGGCACCGGGCGCAATCTGATCCTGGCGGCGCGGCGCTACCCCAACGCGCGCTTCTATGGTTTCGATATATCGGAAATGATGCTTGAGACCGCTCGCGCCAACATTGAGCGCGCCGGGCTGAGCGACCGCATCACCCTCGCTCAGGGCGACGCCACCACTTTCTCCGCTCCTGACGTCTTTGGGCGCCAGATGGATCGGGTGTTCCTGTCCTACACCCTCTCCATGATCCCGCCCTGGCGCGAGGCGGTAGCCCAAAGCCTAACCGCGCTGACCGTCGACGGCACCCTGCATGTGGTGGACTTCGGTCAGCAGGAGCAGCTGCCGGAGTGGAGCAAGAAAATCCTGGGCTGGTGGTTGGCGAAATTCCACGTCTCCCCCCGCCCTGACCTCTCCGAGGCGATGCATGAGGCGGCAGCGGCGGTTAACCGAGCCTCTGAGATCCGCGGGCTCTACAAAGGCTACGCTTGGATTGGACGGATTGGATGAACGACGCCCCCACCGGCGGCGAACCGGCGACAACGACCACCGCCCGCAATGATTGGCTGTTGATCCCCAATCAATTAACGCTGTCCCGCTTCATCGCCGCCGCATTGGTCCCGGCAATGTTCCTCATTCTGGAGCGCCCTAACGCAGATCTGGCGGCTCTGGCGCTGTTCGTCTACGCCTCCCTGACCGATTTCGTCGACGGCTGGGCCGCGCGGCGGTTTAACCAAATGTCGGCGCTGGGCGCGAAGCTCGACCCACTGGCGGATAAGGCGTTGTTGCTGGCGACTCTGATCCCGCTTTGCGTGATCAGCTTCAGCGGCGAGCTGTTGTTCCTCCTCGGCGCCGGCGTGATCACCATGCGGGAGATCGGCGTGTCGCTGTTACGGCGCTGGAGGCCGAACGCCTCGGCCTTGAAGGTGCGCCGGGATGCGAAATGGAAAACGGCGGCGCAAATGGGGTCAGTGTCGCTGTTGCTGACCGCCGAGGCGCTGATCGGCCATGAAGAGCACGCACTCGGTGAACCCGTGCAAATTCTCGGCCTCGCCCTGTTCGCGGCCGCAGTCGTCCTGAGCGCCACAACCGGCCTCGCCTATCTGCGGGGCGCTCTGGCGGCGCCCGAACCTAAGGCGTAATTCGCTCAGGACCAATGCTGAACACTTTTAGCGGTTTCGCGATCAATCAACAGGTTAGAGCAGCAGCCTGCCGCACCCTAAGCCAAGGCCCGAGCGCGTTTACGCTTCCAGGCTCTGGATAGCCGCCGCGTGAACCGGCGCCGTTTCATGCGCGCGGGCGGGGCTTGGCGCAAATCCGGATCGACAATCGCAAAATCAATCTCTTCAGCAAGGCGCTCGATCATCGGGTCCCGCCGTGAGCGGAAACCATACACCGCCACTTCCAACCCCTCCCGCCGGGCCGCCTGCGCGATTTCAGGGCGATAGAGCAGCTTATGAAAGCACACACCCGTGACGCCCTCAGGCATCTCGCTCCAAGAGCGGGAGGCGCCCACACGCCGCACCGCGATGTTATGTTGGTTAAACTGCCGCGTACGCGGCCGGAAACGAGAGGCGCCAGCGATATAAGGGAAACCGTTGAATAAAAAGAAGCTCTCAGGCAGCAGCCGGGTCCAACGCCGTTCCCACAACGGCGCGACGGCGTAGAAAATTTTCGCGTCAGGCCGTGCGGCGCGGACGAAGCCCAACTCATTCGGGTGCCAGCAGATGAACGCGACCTCCGGGTCCCAATTCAACAGCGCCAGCGCCTCCGTCACTTGCCGGGCGGCGCTGGTGGTCTTCACGTCTAGCAGCACCAACCCAACCCGGCTGACGCCCGCAGTGATGTGGCCCACCACTTCAGCCGCCGGTTTCAACGCCCGGGCTGCGGCGCGGCGGAAAGGGGTGAAAATTGGCCCGTGGAACACGGTCACCCCACCCTCCGGCGTATGCCGCAAATCCAACTCCACGCCATCAAACCCATCTAGGCATGACGGATCGAACTGCTCCATGGAGCGTTCATCGCGAAAAGGTCGGTGTGCGATAATCTTCATATGGCCCATACTCGATCCTTCCCCAAAGATCGCCCATTTCAGCACAGACACCGCCGTCAACCCCATTGCACGGCGGCGCCCGGCGGGGTCATACCCTGCTTGCGCAGTAAGGTCACGCCCCGAAGGCGAAAGCGGGGCCGTTAGAGTTAAACCCAGCCGCAGGAGCGGTCTCGCCATCCTGGCGGGTTCGCGGGTATGATCACACGCGACGACTCCCGCTTGAATGGGTATCGTCCCATACGCAAAGCCCTAGCCATGGGGAAGGACGCAGGATGAGCGGACCAGGTAGAGACGTGTATCGCCGCCGCGAGGGGTTGCGGCATGCGTCGTTGGGTGCGCCAAATGTGGAAACTCGGCTGGCGGTGGACGTCATGGGTGGCGACGCCGACCCGACTGAGCTGGTGGCCGGGATCGCTTTATTCGCCGAAACCACGTCCGCAGCTCAGTTCGTACTTTGCGGCGATAAAACCCTCCTCACCGACGCTTGCGCCCGCCACGCCGTCCTGGATGGCCGCTACGAGCTGCGCCACGCCGACCGCGCCATCTCTATGAAAGATAAGCCAGGGGAAGTGATTCGGCGCGCCGAAGGCGCGAGCATGACCGCCGCCATCGATTGTGTTTCAGCAGGCGAGGCCGATTGCGCGGTCTCCTCCGGCAACACCGGCGCGCTGATGGCGCTCTCCAGCTTGCGGCTTGGCCGGTTGGAGGGCGTGTCCCGGCCCGCGATCGCCGCGCTCTGGCCAACGATCCACCCCGGCAAACAGACCGTGGTGCTGGATGTCGGCGCAGATGTGAAGATGGAGCCGCTCAATCTAAGCCAATTCGCCATCATGGGCGCCGTGTTCGCCCGGATCGGGCTTGGCCTCAGCCGGCCAAAGATCGGCCTGCTGAACATTGGCGCCGAAGCCCATAAAGGCCGTTCTGCACTGCAAGAAGCCGCCGCCATGATTGAGGCGACTGCGCGCACGCGGAACTTCGTCTATCACGGCTTTGTCGAAGCCAACGACATTCCCACCGGCGTGGTCGACGTCGTCGTCACTGACGGCTTCACCGGCAATGTCGCGCTGAAGGCGGCGGAGGGCACCGCCAAACTGATTCAGCATCATATCAAATCAAGCCTGACCGCCACGCCGATGGCGCGTATCGGCGCTGCTCTCGCCGCAGGCGCGCTTCGGGAGATGAAGCAAAGCCTCGACCCCCGCAGGGTCAATGGCGGCATTCTTCTCGGTCTGCGCGGCGCGGTGGTGAAGAGCCATGGCGATGTGGACGCACTCGGCTTCTCCGCTGCCGCCGCCCTAGCGGCCCGTATTGGTGCGGCGCAGTTGCCGACACAGTTATCGAGACAAATAGCCATCGGGCAGGCGGCCTGATCTTAAAGCCCTCAGTCGACCACGACTCTGATAGGCCGAAGCTGCGCCAAAACCGTGCAACAAATTGTTTTAAAAAGAAAATCCATATTTCATCATTTACTTAGATTGGCGATTAACCCTCTCGCCTCTTCAGAGGCTCAAAACCACACGCTCTAACTTCAATCGCTAAAAATTGCTTTCCCAAAACGTGGCAATAACGTGACCAGCACGTTGAATTGTCAAGATTGCCCGGTTCTTGCTTATGCGTATGTAATCGAGAGTGATAACGATCGCGTGATCAAGAATGGGCGATGAAAAATGATTAATACCGAAGAAATTTCCGATACAGAACAAACACTTCTATCGCGCCTTACTCGCGCGGATTATGCAAATAATATCGATAGCCTCATTAATCGCGGAGATCCCGTTGCTATTGCGCAAACGGTGTTCGCCCAGGACGGCGACATGCCGAACAGCGCCGGCCTCAGCAGCCTGTTTGTGAGCTGGGGCCAGTTCACGGACCACGATCTCAGCCTGACGCCGGACGCCTCGGGCGAATTTGTGATCGCTGAGGGCTTGGTTGGCCCCTTGGAGCGCTCTGTATACGATGAGACAACCGGCGTCAGCACACCACGGGAACAGCTTAACGTCATCACCCCGGAAATGGACGGCAGCCAGATCTATGGGTCTGACGCCGAACGCGAAGCCGCGCTCCGTGAAGGCTCCGGTGGGCGGCTGCGGGTCAGCGACGACGCCACCTCGCCGTTCGGCCTGCTGCCCTACACCAACGGCGAGGAGATGGCCGGAGACAACGACCCAGAAAGCCCGCTGTATTTAGCCGGAGACATCCGCGCCAATGAAAATACCGGCCTGACGCTCCTGCACACCATCTTCGTGCGCGAACATAATTACTGGGCAGATCGCCTCGCCGATGATCATCCCGACTGGGACGACGACATGCTGTTTACGGCGGCGCGATCAATCGTCGAAGCGGAACTGCAAAAGATCACCTATCAAGACTGGCTGCCGCATCTGATTGCAAGCGAGACGCCAGCCGATACGGGCCATGACCCGGACGCTGATCACAGCATCTCGACTGAATTCTCCACTGCCGCCTTCCGCTTCGGCCACACCGCCGTCACCTCCAAGATCGGCCGCATGATGGAAGACGGTGCGACCGCGCCTGAGGGCGATCTGTCGGTCCAGCAAGCCTTCTTCAATATTGAGCCGTTCCAGAGCCAAGGCGTCGATACTCTGATCCGTGGCCAAACCGGCGACGCGGCCCAGGAAATCGACGCCAAGGTCATCGACGACCTGAACTTCTTCCTCATGCTCGGCAACGGCGCGGTCGGCTTCAGCCTGCCCGCGCTCAATATCCTGCGGGGCCGTGATCATGGGCTGTCGTCTTACTTAGAGGTTCGCGCCGAACTGCTTGGTGATATTGATCTGAACGAAATCGCGGCGGATGATTTCTCCGTCATCACCTCGGACCCGGCCCTGCAAACCAAGCTAGCCGCTGTCTACGCCAGCGTGCGGGATGTTGACTTGTGGGTCGGAGGCCTCGCCGAGGATGATCTGCCCGGGGCGCAACTTGGCCCAACCTTCAGCGCCATCATTGCCGACCAATTCGG
This sequence comes from Paracoccaceae bacterium, assembly GCA_019634215.1. Lineage (GTDB taxonomy): Bacteria > Pseudomonadota > Alphaproteobacteria > Rhodobacterales > Rhodobacteraceae > JAHQVS01. Next base: position 15,599 of record JAHQVS010000060.1, read on the forward strand.
TCGCACACGCGCCGCCGACGCGAGCTTTGGCGCACTCGACCCGGCGCTCTCTGAAGAGATCTCGGAAGAGATCGCGCAAACCAGTCTTGCGGACATCTTCACCCGCACCACCGGCGTAGAATACCTGCAAGCTGACGTGTTTCAGGCTGTGAGCAGGAAGATGGGCGGCGACCAGCGCGACGAGATGATCGGCGGCCTCGGCGACGATATGCTGATGGGCCTGGATGGCGCCGACATATTGATCGGACGCACCGGGGACGATGCGCTCTATGGCGGCGAGGGCAGAGATTCACTGATCGGAAAGCAAGGCGACGATATGCTGATTGGCGGAGCCGCCATGGACAACCTTGTCGGGGGCGCCGGTAATGATCAGATCTACGGCGGCGAAGGCGCTGATATGATCAACGGCGGAACCGGGGATGACAACCTCTTCGGCGACGGCGGTCGTGACCAGTTGCGCGGCGGCGCGGGCGACGATCGGCTTGACGGCGGCGACGGGGCCGACTTCCTGGGCGGTAATATCGGCGACGACTTCATGCTCGGTGGCGGCGGTCAAGACCGACTGCGCGGCGGCGCAGGTGACGACATACTCTCCGGCGGCGCCCAGCGGGATATCCTGATTGGCGACAGCGGCGCCGACATGTTCCGCTTCGATCAAGGCGCGGATGTGGATGTGGTGCGAGACTTCAGTGCGCAGGAAGACATGCTAGATCTGAGTGCGTTCAATTTTGAAAGCGTCGAAGAAGTCAAAACCCACCTCAAGCAGGTCGGTACAGAGCTGCGTCTCATCGTGGACGAAGACCGGATGATACTGCAAAATACCAACGCTGATATGCTGACCAGTGAGAATTTGCTGCTCTAGGGTCTATTGATGAACCCCTGCCTCAGGTTGGCCAATTGGCCTCACGCATCAGCTCGCTCCGCCTCATCCTCACGGATCAGTTTGATGTCATTGCGCGCCGCCCAGGCGTGCAAATCGTCCCGGCGCAGCGCTGAGGCCATCAAATCAGGAAACAAGTCAGGCGTGCAGGCGAACACCGGCGCGCCCAAGCCCGCGACCTTTCCGGCGAGGCTGGCGTGATAGCCGGGGCGCCCGCTGTCGGTCAGGGCCAGTAGCACGATTACATTCACACCGGCGCCGATCAATGACGCCAAGCGGCCCAGCAGCTCCTCAGCGTCGCCGCCCTCATATAGGTCGGTGATCAATACCAGATGCGACTTGGCCGGCCGCTCGATCTTACCCTTACAATAGGCGACGGCTTGGTTGATATCCGTGCCGCCGCCAAGCTGCACCCCGAACAGTACATCCACCGGATCGGCTAACTCCTCGGTCAAATCCAGAATCGTGGTGTCGAAACAGATCAGCTTGGTCGCCACGACCGGCAATGAGGCCATCACGGCGGCGAATATTGAGGCGTAGATGACCGAGCTGGCCATGGAGCCAGATTGATCAACGCACAGCACCACCTCGTCCAAATCCACCAACCGGCGCTGCTTTCGCATAAAGCCGACGAGATTTTCTGGGATAATGACCTGACGGTCGGGCTGGTAATGACGCAAATTGCGTTGAATGGTGCGCGACCAGTCGATATCGGCGAAACGTGGCCTGTTGGTGCGTTTCGATCGGTCCAATGCGCCACGCAACGCCTCCGCCGTCCGCCGCTCCAGCCGCTCCATAAGCTGCGCGACCACCTTGGCCACCACCGCGCGGGCGGTGTCCTTGGTCTTTTCCGGGATCACCGAACGCAAACTCATCAGATCGGCGATCAGATTCACATCCGCCTCAACCGCCGCCAGAAACTCTGGCTCCATCAGCATCTGTTTGAGGCCTAACCGCTCAAACGCGTCGCGCTGGATCACCTGGACCACACTGGCGGGAAAATGTTCGCGGATATCCCCCATCCATTTCGCCACGGACGGCGCCGAGCGCTGCAACCCCCCGCGCCGAGCGCCCCTGCCCTTGCGCTTGCCATCCCCCTCATCGCCGTCATCATAAAGAGCAGACAACGCACGGCAGAGTTGCTGGTCGCCAGTGGACAGCCTGTCTTCATCCGTTCCCAGCATCAACCGCCATCGCCGTTCACGCTCCTCCTTCGGAGGGCGGCGAGCCCCTCCCTCCTGGTCATCCTTAATATCTTGGTCACTCATGCCGCCCTCCCTGCTCCGGAGCGCCGCCCAGGATGGTGCTGATGATCTCGAAATGCCGCCGCCAATCTTCTCCGCCCTCGACGCCGTGCTCCTCCACCAGCCGCAGACCGGCCTCACCGCCCTGACGGCCTGTCAGCCGGTCCAATAGGTGTCGGCGCTCAGTACGATCCAGGGAGCCGAGGACCCTGCGAAACAGCGGCAGGTTGTGAGTGAAAGCCTCGCCATCAAGTGAGATCACCCAAGAGTCGACTGCGCCGCGCAGCGCGTCGTCGAAAATCAGCCGCTGACCAGCGCCCTCAAAGAAACCTTCAAAGAACGCAGCAGCATCCAACGTACTCGTTCCCGGCGACAACATCCGGCCAAGCAGGTCGGCGGCCGCTTCCGGGGTCATCTCCTCGCCCTCGTAGAGCAACCGGGCCGCAATTCCCGCCACTTGCCGCGCGGCTTGATCATCGGCGAGAATGGTCCGCAGCGCCTTGCTCCAAGCCTCCCGATCCTCGCCGCTCAGCTCAATCAAGGTGATCGCTCGATCCGCCGCCTTGACCGCAACCCCCATCGCCTTCGCCGCCGCCGCGTCGAGGCCTCGAGCAGCGTAAGGCAAAGTTAGCGCTGATTGCGTCGCGATCCGCCGCGCCAACGCCGAGAGATCCGCCCCTTCGGTCGCCTCGGGCCCGCCCACGGATTTCCGCGCCTCTCCATAGCGTATCACGTCAGCCATCGGCGGGAGGGCGTTCAAAAGCTCCAAACAATCGCTGGTCTGCGCCGCTCGGGCGCCGATGCGGTCCACCCCGGCGCGAGCTGCCACGGGCAATTGGGCGGTCAACGCCGCGTAGGTCGCCTCCGCCAGTGCGCCGAGATCCGAAGTTTCCCCCATTTTGGCGGACAACCTGCCGGCGGCGGCCTGCTCCACAGTTGAGCCGTACACCAAATATTCAACCAGTTTGACCGAGAACTCCGGCTCCCATTTCAACACCCAACGCTCGCGAAAAGTGCCCCGACTGCCACCTGGGTCCTTTGGCTCGCCCCAAGGCACATCCAGGATTGTCAGCCGATGGAGCAAGGTCGACTTGGCCGCGCCGCTATCGGAACGCAGATCCAAGGATAGCTCTTTTTCCAGCGCCTCTGGCTTTAATCGGACCAACCGCTGTTGACGCTGCAAATCCGCCAATAGCGGAGCAAGCGGCGCGTTTTCCGGAACTTCGCCGACCTCGCTGCCCAGCAAGAGGGAGGCGGCGACCTCGCGCCAGAGCAGCTGTTCCCCGAAGCAAAGGCAGGAAACGACGGCGTCGCTCAACTCCTCAAACCCCACCGCCGGGCGGCCCCGCATCGACGCCAGCGCGGCGGCGAGGCGCTCCGCTTCGATCAGCGAGGCTGTGGAGACCACATGGCCCTTCTCTCGTAACGCCCGCGCCGCCCGCGCCAACCAACGGCTGGCGAGTTGCTCGCGCGGCGTCTCCCATAGATGTCCGCACCAGCCAGGCGCCGCCACCCCAGCGCCATAACCGCCGCCCATCGCCAGCCGCGCCGAGGTCCAGGGCGCCCAAGTCGTGTTAATCCGAACCTTCTTCCGCCCTTTAACTTCCGCGCGATCGTTTTTCGCAGGCACCTTTAGGCGCAAGGCGGGCGCGTGCCATGCGCCACAGACCACCGCAACGGCTCCTTCCGTCTCCCTACGCGCCCGGGCGATCTCCAACCGCATATGGGCCTCACGCAAGCGATTCTCACGATCGGCCTGCGCCGCCCATATGGCCGCTGGATCAGTAGGCCTGGCTTCGCCCAGGCAACCGCTTCCCGCCTCATGCTCGCCGCGCAGCGCCGACATCGCTTCCTCCAACGCAGCAAACACCGCGTTCGGGTCGTCAACGGCGCCGGGATTTTCCTCCACAACATCCCGCCACCAGCTTTCACCGTCATCATATCCCGCCATGCGAGCGAGCACGCCGATCGGGTCGCGGCGAATTCGGTCGACAAGGCGCTCAGGCGGCGCCGGCTCAGGCCCCACTACACCAGCCGCATCCTGCGTAGGCTCAGTAGGCTCCTCCTCCGGCGCCAGCCGCCAAGACGCCGGCCAATCGATAAACCGCGATTCGACCCCACGTCGCGCCGCCCAAATCGCCGCCTGATATTCCGGCGAATAGACCGCGAACGGCCAGAAGCTGGCCCGACCGGGGTCATCGACCGCATAAGCCAGCAACGCCACCGGCGGCGTCATGTCCGGATCGGCCAGCATCGGCAACAACTCAGTGGCGTCCGCGGGCCCCTCGATCAACACGATTGACGGCGACGCCGCCTCAAGCGCCGCCGCCAAACGCCGCGATGAACCGGGGCCATGATGACGAACGCCAAAAATATGAAGATCACTCACCCCAAGCCCCTCCTCGCCGGAGATCACACCAGATCAGACAGGGTGGTGTAGTAATCTGCGAAATCCCCGCGTTTCTTCAGCACCGTCTCCAGATACTCCTCCAACACCGCCTTATCCTGCACAGGGTCTTTCACAATCGCCCCTAGCAAGTTCGGCGACAGCCCATCCGACGACAGTGCGCCACCGTTGAAGAATGCCGCTTGGCTAATGCCGCCGATCATCACCGCGATCGCCTCAGCGGTGGAGAGGGTGCTGGACGGCGTCTTGACCGCGACCTTACCGTCCAAAGTCTCGCCGCCGCGCAGCTCCCGGAAGATGGCCACCACCCGGCGCACCTCGTCGACCAGATTCTTGGGCGCTGGCAGCTCCAAGCTTTGCGCCATCTCGGAGACACGCTTGGAGACAATGGCGATCTCCTGTTCCATGTCGTCCGGCAACGGCAGCACTACAACATTGAAACGGCGCTTCAATGCCGAGGACAGCTCGTTCACACCCTTGTCGCGGTTGTTGGCCGTGGCGATCACGTTGAAGCCGCGCGCGGCGTAAACGGCGTCATTCAACTCCGGGATCGGCAGCATTTTCTCGGACAGCACGGTGATTAACGTGTCCTGCACATCCGAGCCCATGCGCGTCAGCTCCTCCAAACGGCAAAGCTTACCGCTCTCCATGGCGCGAAACAGCGGCGTCGGCACCAAGGCGCTGCGTGAGGGACCGTCAGCGAGCAGTTGAGCATAGTTCCAGCCATAGCGGATCTGATTCTCGTCGGTGCCCGCCGTGCATTGAATCACCATGGTGCTGTCGCCAGCGACAGCCGCCGCCAGATGCTCGGACACCCAAGATTTGGCGGTGCCGGGCACGCCGAGCAACAACAACGCCCGGTCAGTGGCGAGTGTGGCGACTGCCGTCTCGATCAACCGCTGGTCCCCGACATATTTTGCGGAAATCTGAGCGCCATTCGGCGCCTCGCCCCCGAGTAGATACGTCACCACTGCCTGTGGCGACAACGCCCAGCCTTTTGGCTTGGGAGAATCGTCGGCGGCGAGCGCCTCCAGCTCAACAGCGTGGTCTTGCTCAGCGGGACGGCGAAGCATATCGGACACGAGGGTCACTCCTGTTGCGGCGGCAGCGCTGCGTTCAGTCGCAGCATGTCGAGCCGGGGGTCAGCCGGCGAAAATTCTGGGGAAGTGGTGACGTCTTCCAAAATTCGTTGAGCGGCGTGAGCATCCGCGAGCAGGCCGACCGCAAACAATGCGGCGTTGACGGACTCGTCAACAGGCGCAGGAGGGGGCTCATCTGCACTTGACTTCGGCAAAGCTGCTTTCATCTCTTCATAGGCAGGGGAGCTGGTGATTTCGGCGAAACTGAATAGCCCGAGCGCGTCGCCACAGCAGTCCAGGATGAGGCCAAAGGAGCCGGCTTTAGTCAATGCTTGGCGGGCTAGGGCAGCCTGGGTCTCCATCGTCGTCCGCTCCGCCATCAATGGGGCGATCACGGGGATATCGTCGGCGTCCGCGCCGCACAATTTCTCAACAAACGCGGCAAGCGCCTGATCTTCCCCTGTGCGGGCCAACAAAGCGGC
>JAHQVS010000061.1 GCA_019634215.1 Paracoccaceae bacterium
AGCCGGTCGACCTTGTAGACCACGCCGTCGATGTCATAGCCGAGGGTGCTGCGCTGGGCTTCAATCGCAGCGTAGTGGGCCAGCAGGGCCTCCAGATCAACGCAACGCTGGGCCAACGGGTTGACCGAGAGCCCCCAGGCGCGAAAGGCGTCGAGCACCTCGGTCTGGGTCTCGCCTGGCAGCGTCGAGGTCTCACCCCAGGCGTAGGCGTAGAACAGCAGCGGGCGGGCGGCTGTGATGCTGGGATCGAGCTGGCGCAACGATCCGGCGGCGGCGTTGCGGGGGTTGGCGAAGGGTTTCGCGGATTTATCCCCTGACTCCTGCGCCGCCAATTGGCGGGCGTTGAGAGCGGCGAAATCCTCGTGGGTCATATAGACTTCGCCGCGCACTTCGAACACCTCCGGCGCGCCGTCCGGCAGCCGCTCGGGGATATCGGCGATGGTGCGGGCGTTGCGGGTGACGTCTTCACCCTCGGCGCCGTCGCCGCGGGTGGCGGCCTGCGTTAACGTCCCGCCCTCATAGCGCAGCGAGAGTGAGAGCCCGTCGATCTTCGGCTCCGCCATAAAGGCGATCTCCACGTTCTCCTCCAGAGAGAGGAACCGCCGAACGCCGGAGATGAATTCGGCCAACTCCTCGGCGTTGAACACGTTGCCGAGCGAGAGCATGGGCGCACGGTGGCGGATCTTGGCGAATTTCTCCGATGGGGCGGCGCCGACGCGGTTGGAAGGGCTGTCCGCGCGCTTGAGGAAGGGGAATCGCGCCTCGATAGCGTCGTTGCGGCGTTTGAGCGCATCATAGGCGGCGTCGGAGATCGTGGGGACGCCGTCGCGGTGATAGGCGTCGTCATGGGGCGCAATCTCAGCGGCCAGCCGCGCCAATTCGGCGGCGGCCTCCTCCTCCGTCAGCGCCTTGACGTCAATCGCTCTAAACCCAGCCTCCTCTTGCGTCATGCCGGTCACTCCGCCTCCCATTCTCTCCTCAACCACAGGCCGGGACAGGTGCGACGCGCCGCGCCGCCCGTCAAGGCGCCCGGCCTCGCGCACGTGAACCACGCAACACGCGCGTCGCTGCACCCGCGCGTGTGATCCGTCAGAATTACATTAAATCTTCGGGATATTTATCGCTTTGGAAGCATTTATGGGCAGATTTCAAAATTGTGTGCCGATAGCGGAGATCCTGGCCGTGCTTCTCGCCCAAAGCTCAATACGTGTGAAAACACTGCTGATGATTGGGGCCGCCGCCTTAGCGATGGCTGCGCTGATGACGTTGCTAATGGCGGAGTTTCGCCACCGGATCGAAAAATTTCACATCGAGCAGACCAAAACGGCCCTGGCCGCCGCACGGGCGATCATCCTGCACGAGCATAACAGCGTGTTGGAGGACAGCCGCCATACGCATTTTGGTGACGATCAGGGCGCACATGCCCCTTCCCGCTCTGAAACAGAGGCCGAGGCGAGAGCGCATGTCATGGAGCAATTGCGCGCCTTCCGTTACGACAACGGCGAAGGGTACATCGCCATTGTGAGCGACCAGGGCCAAGTCCTGATGCACCCGATCACGCCCGAGCTTGAGGGCCGGGACAACATTAATATGCAAGACTCTGACGGCCGGTACATCATGCAAGAGGCGCTGCAGATCGGGCGCGAAAACGAGATCGGCCTGAACACCTATCATTTCGCCCATCCCGTCACCGGCGAAATCGGCGTCAAGACATCCGCGATCATGCGCTACGATCCCTGGGGCTGGACCATGATCGCCGGGGTGTTTCAACGCAAGATCAACGCGGAAATGGCGGAGGTCACCCGTCGCGGGCTGCTGCTCGCGGCCAGCTTGTTGGCGGGGTTCCTGCTGCTGGCCTGGGCGCTCGCCCAGAGCCTGACACGCCCAATCTCCGCCTTGACCAACGCCATGGGGGCGATCGCGAGCGGCGACCTGGAACACCCTGTCCCGCACACGGAGCTGCGCAACGAATGCGGCGAGATGGCCCGCGCCTTAACCGTTTTCCGCGACAGCGCCCGCCGAGTACAGTTCCTGCAGTGCGAGAAGCTGGAGACCCAGCGCGCCGCAGAAGCCGCACGCGTGGAGATGACACGGCGGCTGCGCGCCGATCTGGGCGAAGTGCTGCGCGCTGGCGCTGATGGCGACTTCTCGCGCCGGGTGCCAGACGACTTCGATGAAGCCAGCCTGCAAGCCCTGGCGCAGGGCATTAACCACTTTGTTGATGTGGTGGACGCCAATGTCTCTGCGGTTGGCGAGGCGATGGAGGCGCTGACCGACGGGAAAGACTTCACAGCCCCCCCTGAACTTTGCAATGGCGCCTTCGGCGAGTTGATGACCCACATCAACACCGCCGCTGAGAAAATTCGTCTGCACTCCTTGGAGTTAGAAGAAAGCGCCTTGCATGACGCCCTCACCGGCCTGCCAAATCGGCGCTATCTGGAGCGAGAGATCGAGGCGCTGAAAGCCGCCAGTGAAGTAAGCGGAGACAAACGCCGCTCCGATGATCAGGTCGCAATGCTTCATATCGATCTCGACCGCTTCAAGCAGATCAACGACAGCCTGGGGCACGCCGCCGGTGACGAGGTGTTGACGCAGGTGTCGAACATTCTGCGGGATGTCGTCCGGGCTGAGGATTTCGTCGCCCGCGTCGGCGGCGACGAGTTCGTTATGGTGTGCCGCTCCGGCGCGTCCGCCGACAGCGTCTGCCGCATCGCCGAACGCCTCGTGGAGCGTCTCGCAGAACCGGTTATCATCAACGGTCGCCCGGTCCGGATGGGGGCCAGCGTCGGGGTGGCGCAGGCGGCGGTTTCGGTCATTGAGCCGGCGCAAATTTTGATAAACGCCGACTTGGCGCTGTATCGGGCCAAGCAGACCGGCCGCCGCCGCATGCATTTCTTCACGGACGACCTGCATCAAGAGCTGTTGGCCGCTCAGCGTTTGTCCGAAGAGTTGTACCAAGCGTTCGAGCGCGACGAGTTCGTCGCCTATCTGCAACCGCTGGTCGACTCCACCACCCTGGAGGTCACCAGCTTCGAGGCGCTGGCCCGCTGGCGGCATCCGACGCGCGGCATGCTCACGCCCCCAGCTTTCCTCTCGCAAGCATATGATCTTGGCCTGATCGCCCGGATCGACCACGCCATCCTGCTCCAGGCCGGAGAAGCCGTGAAGAAGCTGCGCCAGCTAAGCGGGCGCCCACTAAAGGTGTCCGTCAATGTCAGCTTGAAGCGATTGAGCGACCCGGCCCTCTTAAACGAAATCGACAAGCTGGATCTGGAGCCGGGCTCGCTGTCCTTCGAACTGTTGGAGACGATTTTCTTTGACCAACAGGATCAACAGTTCACCTGGACGCTTGATCAGCTGCGCGAACGTGGCATTGGGATTGATTTGGACGATTTTGGCAGCGGTCACGCCTCTATCACCAGCCTGACATCGGTGCGCCCGGATCGCTTGAAAGTGGATCGAACCCTGGTGCGCCCTCTGCTTCAGGGCGCTCAACCACAACGGCTGATCTCCGCGATCGTCGAGATCGGCAACGCCTTCGATATGGACGTGGTCGCCGAAGGGGTGGAGACCATGGAGCACGCCGCTGTCTTAAGGGATTTGGGCTGCCATCACCTGCAAGGCTACGCCTTCGCTCCGCCCTTGCCCTTCGACCGGGCGGCGGCGCTGATTGCGGGGCCGACGCGCAAAGCTGGCTGACAGGCGCGATCGGCTCCCAACGTCTCAAAACAGATTTGAATTTATTCCCCCTTGGGCGACAAAGGCGCGCGCGCTAGCATAGCGTCGTCCCGAGTCGGGGCGCGTTCCCGCCTGACGGCTTTTGGCGATCCACAAATATCAGCCAACCGCCGCAACCTCTTGTGTCGCCTCAATTTCAGACGGGGAACTTGGTTTCACTGCGTCTGGAGGCGTTGGATAAGGCGCCATATCCCAGCCATGTCGTCCTCACGCTCCTTCTCTCCCCTCACTCTCTTCACCCTCTTCGCCTTTATGGCCGCCGCCCTGACGCTGAGCGGCTGCGAGCAAGAGCCGGGCGCCGCCGCCAAGCGCTATGATCCGCAACTCGTCGCTGAGAACGACGCGCTGCGGGCCGCCTCGGACACGGCACTGCAAGCCGAGGACGCCGAGGCGGCGCTGGCGGCGTCGGAAGCTCTGTTAGCCCACGCCGAAAAGGCGTTCGGCGTGGATGACAGCTACACCGCCATCGCCTGGAATGAGCGCGGCTATGCTCTCTCGCTGGCAAAGCGTGAGCCGGACGCCGCTGCGGCCCATCAACGCTCGCTGGAGATTGAACAGGGGCGGGAGCCGCCCAACCCGATGGTGCTGACGGTGGCGCTCGGCAATCTCGCGAAAAGCCAAGGGCGGCTGGGCCGGCTCAATAAGGCTCTGGAGACCGCCGAGGCGGCGGTGACTCAGGCGCGGGCGGCGCGATCGCTGCGCGGCGATGATGAAGATCTGATCTGGGCGCTGGAGGTGCAGGGCGGCGCGCACAGCTTGAACGGCGCGCCGGAGGCGGCGGCGAACGCCTATAACGAAGCACTGGAGCTGCTGCCAGAGGCGCGTGAAGCCGACCAACTGCGCCTCACCGCCCTGCTCGGCCGCTATTTGTTCGAGGCGAAACGCGCCGAGGAGGCATTGCCCCATCTGCAAGCGGCGGTCGCCTTACGCGAAAAGTTGGAGGGGACGGACTCCATCACGCTGCAATACGACCTCAACCTGCTTGGCGACGCCCTCGCCGCGCTGAAGCGGCCCGATGAAGCGGAGGCGGCCTATCTGCGCGATTTGGCGATCAGCAAGGCCGCTGAGGGCGACGACAGCCTCAATGTCGCGGTCACGCAGGAAGATCTCGGCCAACTCTATGTCAAACAGGACCGCGACGCCGAAGCGGCGGCGGCGTTTGAGCGCGCCCTGGAGATCCGAACCGACACCCAAGGAGCGGATCATCTCAACCTCGCCTCCATCCGGTACAGCCTCGCCCACAGCTATTGGCGATTGAAGCGCATCGACGAGGCGGCGGCGTTGTTTGAGCGTGACGCCGCCTCGCGCGCTCTGACCGGGGATCAAGCGGGCGTCGGCCAAGTCTGGCACGATCTCGGGGAGCTGCGCCGCGAGGCGGGAGATTACAAGGCGGCGCGATCGGCGTTTGGCGCGGCGCTGGCGGCACTGCAATCAGCGCATGGAGATGACAATGAGCTGACCGCCGTGACCAAGCGGGCTCTGGCCGATGTGGAAGCCGCGCTACAACGCGCCGCCGAGGCTGAGGCGACAACGACAGCGACAGCGACAGCGACGGAAACGGAAACGGAAACGGAAACGGCTGAAGGGGCAGCGCAAGCAGCTCCGAGTCCGACGGATACCATCGCCGTCGCATCCGGCGCCGCTTCGCAGGCGACTGAAAGCGCCGCCGAGACGTCAGAACCTGCCGCAGAGAGAGTGGCGGCCATCGCCGAAACAGCGACAGCCGCATCGCAGGCGGCTGATAGCGCAGCTGAAACGGCGACGCC
>JAHQVS010000062.1 GCA_019634215.1 Paracoccaceae bacterium
TGTCGGCGTGTTCGCGCCGACCCGGGGTGCGCCATCCTCGCCACCGCGCACCACCGAGCTGTCCGCCGCGCCGCAAGCCACCTTGCCGAATTCTGTGATTGCTGCCGTGGAGACACTGGCGCAAGCGCCATCCCCGGCGGCTGAGCAGCCTACCGTAGAGACCCGGCCTGCCGCCAAAGCGACTCGGGAGGCGGGGCCGCGTTTTGCGGTTCGGGCGCTGTCCTCGGTTTGGCTGAAGGTGCAGAGTCAGGACGGCGCCACGTTGTTTAGCGGCAATCTTGGTCCAGGCGAGATGCGGGAGCTGCCGGCGGATGGCGGCCCTGTCCGCATCCGCAGCGGCAACGCTGGCGGCACCGCGATCGTGGTTGACGGTGTCGCTTATGGCCCGCTTGGCCCGCGCGGGGCGGTCCGATCCTACACCATGGGCCGCAACGACGTCGCATCCCGGCTGGTCCGCCTGCCGCAGGCCACCGCCGAGATTGCGCGCGAGTCTGGAATCGTCTCCGCGCAATAGAGCGAGACCCGGCCATAGCTGGGTTTTTGTCGCATTCGACCTCGTGGTTTTTCTCAGCAGCTCGGCCTATAGTCTCGGCGGTGCGGATGCGCCATCGCGCTGGCGGAAATTGACCTTGCTGGCGCGTTTGTTTGACGAAACACGACAGCCGAAGAAGGGGAGCCGCGCATGAGCGTGCGTCCATGGCGCGATATCGAGCGCCGCCGCAGCCGGAAAATCCGCGTGGGTCAGGGGCCGAACGGCGTCGAGGTTGGCGGCGACGCGCCGATCACGGTCCAGACCATGACCAACACCCTCACTACGGACGCGGCGGCGACCATCGCCCAGGTGCAGGCTTGCGCCGAGGCCGGGGCGGACGTTGTGCGCATCTCTTGCCCGGATCAGGAGAGCACGGCGGCGTTGAAGGAGATCGTTCGCGCCGTCGACGTGCCGATCGTGGCCGACATCCATTTCCACTATAAGCGCGCGATCGAGGCCGCCGAGGCTGGCGCCGCCTGCCTGCGCATCAATCCGGGCAATATCGGCGACGCTAAGCGGGTGCGCGAGGTGGTGCAGGCCGCCAAGGACCATGGCTGCGCCATGCGCATCGGCGTCAACGCCGGCAGCCTGGAGAAGCATCTGCTCGACAAATACGCCGAGCCCTGCCCGGAGGCGATGGTCGAAAGCGCGCTGGAGCACGCCAAGATCCTGGAGGATAACGATTTCTTCGAGTTTAAAATCTCGGTGAAGGCCTCCGACGTGTTCCTGACCGCCGCCGCGTATCAGGGCCTCGCCGACGCCTGCGATTATCCGCTGCATCTCGGCGTGACCGAGGCCGGGGGCTTGCGGTCCGGCACGATTAAAAGCTCGATCGGCCTTGGCATGCTGCTCTGGAGCGGGATCGGCGACACGCTGCGGGTGTCGCTGTCGGCCGACCCGGTCGAGGAGGTCAAGGTCGGCTTCGACATCCTCAAATCAATGGGGCTGCGCCATAAGGGCGTGAACATTATCTCCTGCCCCTCCTGCGCCCGGCAAGGCTTCGACGTGATCAAGACCGTCGAGGCCCTGGAGAAGCGGTTGGAGCATGTGAAGACGCCGATGAGCCTCTCCATCATCGGCTGCGTCGTGAACGGTCCTGGCGAGGCGCTGATGACCGATGTCGGCTTCACCGGCGGCGGCAATGGCGCCGGGATGGTGTATTTGGCGGGCAACCAGTCGCACAAACTGGGCAACGATCAGATGATCGACCACATCGTCGAGCAGGTCGAGAAGAAGGCTGAGGAGATCGAGGCGCAGATGGCCGCTGAGAAGGTGGTTGTGCAGGCGGCGGAGTAGTGGCGGCGGTTAAGCGTTTACTATCGAAGCCTCAGCGGGGTCAGACAGCTCCGCCCTATGGTCGCCTGGTGAAAAACGCGAGTTGAAGGGAGTTGGAGATGGGGCGCTGGTTCGGTGTGATGATGCTAATCGGCGCGCTGACGGCCTGCGCCTCTGGCGCGGAGCTGCAGCGGGATTATGTTGCTGATCCGCTGACGGTCGAGGCGCCCTCCAGCCCGAACTGGGCGCTATCGGCTCCTCGCGAAGTCGAGACGGCGTCGGCGCCGACGCGGGAGACGCCGATTTACGCCACCGGGCCAGAGGAGCTGAAAGCGGCCTTCCAAGCGGTCGCGATGGCGGATGAGCGCGTCACCCCCTTCGCGCCCTTGAATCAATCCGACACCGACAACCAGCTTTTCGCCTTCGTGCAGCGCTCTGCAATGCTCGGTTTTCCAGATGTGATCTCGGTGCGGGTGTTGGATTTGGGCGCGGGAGACGCCGGTCAACGCGCGTCACTGGCGGTGTTTTCGCGCTCGGTCTATGGCTATTCCGACTTCGGTGTGAACGCCGCGCGGGTGGATCGCTGGCTTTCCGCCCTCGACGCTCAGATCCCGCGAGTCGCCGGGCGGTAAGCTCAGGAGGTCGGCGCGCAGGCGCCGCTTTGACGCCGCCAGATCGGTGTGTTGAGCGACATGTCACAGCGAAGGCAGACGTCGCCGCCACTTTCGGTGATGGTCAACATACTGCCCAGCGCCATCATCTCGCCCCCGGGTGCGCGGCATTGGCAATCCGGCCAGTCTTTCTCCAGTCCCCGGATCATCGGCGCGCTGGGGTCCCAGGGCTCCCACGGTCGCGGGTCCGCTCGATCCTCCGCGAGGCTGGGCGCGGCGAGGAGGAGGGCGAAAAGCGGGGCGGCGAGGGCGAGTCGCTGTTTCATAACGCGATAGCCTGTACTGATTCTCTGATTTGTCCAAGCGACGAGGCGCCGCGTTTTTGATCGGCATCTCGTTACTTGATCAGGATTGCAGCGCCTCCTTGGCTAAATCCGCATCACCACGCGTCCGTCGATCCCGCCTTGGCGCATCCTGTCGAAGATGGCGTTGATATTGTCCAGCTCGTCCCAGGCGAAGTGAGTGGCCACCTTGCCTTCTCCGGCGAATTCGAGCGCCTCGCGCAGGTCCAGCCGGGTGCCGACGATTGAGCCCCGGATGGTGATCCGCTTCAGCACCACGTCGAAAATCGGCAGTGGGAAGTCGCCCGGCGGCAGGCCGACCAGCGACATCGTCCCATGTCGCCGCAACATGCCGACCGCCTGGGCGAAGGCCGTGGTGGAAACCGCCGTCACCAACGCGCCCTGGACCCCGCCGATCTGCTTTTGCACCTCGGCGGCGGGATCGGCGAGGGCGGCGTTGATCACCTCGTCCGCACCAAGCGATGTCGCCAGAGCCAGCTTTTCATCCGAAATATCGACCGCGACCACATGCAGCCCCATGGCTTTGGCGTATTGCACCGCCATATGGCCGAGGCCGCCGACGCCGGAGATGGCGACCCAATCGCCTGGCTTGGCCTCGGTCTCTTTGAGGCCCTTATACACCGTCACCCCAGCGCATAGCACCGGCGCCGCGGGGCCGAACGCTAGTGAGTCAGGTAAGCAGCCGACATAGTTGGCGTCGGCTCGCACATACTCGGCGTAGCCGCCGTCGACGGTGTAGCCGGTCATCTGTTGGCTCTCGCACAGCGTCTCCCAGCCGCCCACACAATGCTCGCAGCGCCCACAGGTGGTGTGCAGCCAGGGCATGCCGACCCGGTCGCCCTCCTTGAGGAAATCCACGCCGGCGCCAACCGCCGCCACCTCACCGACGCCCTCATGGCCAGGAATGAAGGGTGGCGCCGGTTTGATCGGCCAATCGCCCTCGGCGGCATGCAGGTCGGTGTGGCAGACCCCGGAAGCGCGCACCCGCACCAGGATCTGGCCGGGGCCGATCTCAGGAATGGGGACTTCGCGCAGCTCAAGCGGTTTGCCGAGTTCGGCGACGACGGCGGCTTTCATGGTCTTGGACATGGCAACGCTCCTGGCTTCGCCGGCATCAGCCGGCGTCCCGCCATCGTATGGTTTGGGCTGGTGGCGGGCGCCTTGACCCTGATCATGGGGAAGCGGGTGGGCCGCGCGTGTCACCGAGTCGGCGCGAACTGCCCAGCCAGCGCCAGAAGAATGGCGGCGCCTCGGGCGTGGCCGCCCGGAAAGTCCTCCAACGGCGCGCCACAGGCGGCTGAAATCACAGCTTTCACACACATTACCTGCTCTACACATTCATTATTTGATATGTTGAGCGGAGTTCATACTTCTGAAGGGTAGAGTTAAGCGGGATTACACCCATTTTCTGAGAAAGTGCGGAAAGGCGCCAGGCGATTGCCTCGCGGTATTCCGCTGTTTTTGGTGAAGAGCCATCAGAGCCGCCTTGACGTCGCCCGGTGAAAAAGCGCTGGCGGCTTGACCGCAAGCCCACGCCCGGCCAATCAAACGTCATGATTCCTGCGGAAAAAATTGATCAAATCCTCGCCCGCTCTGCGTTCCTGGAGGCCAAGATGGCTGACGGCGCTGGGGCGGATGAATATGTCGCGCTCTCGAAGGAGTACGCCGCACTGGAGGCGGTGGTGGCCCAGGCCAAGGCCTATCGCCTGCTTCTGGCCGATCTCTCGGAGGCGGAGGCGATGTTGGCTGATCCGGAGATGAAGGCGTTCGCGGAGGAGGAGATCGAGGCGGTGCGTGAGCGGCTGCCGGAGGCCGAACAGGCGATGCGCCTAGCGTTGCTGCCCAAGGACGCCGCTGACGACAAGTCGGCGATGTTGGAGATTCGCGCGGGCACCGGCGGCGACGAGGCGGCGCTGTTCGCGGGTGATCTCTTTCAGATGTATAGCCGCTTCGCCGCCGAACAGGGCTGGCGGGTCGAGGTGATGGAGGAGAGCCCCGGCGAGGTTGGCGGTTTCAAGGAGATCGTCGCCAATGTGAAAGGCGACGGGGTGTTCGCACGGCTGAAATTCGAGTCCGGGGTGCATCGGGTGCAGCGGGTGCCGGAGACCGAGTCCGGCGGGCGCATCCACACCTCCGCCGCTACCGTCGCGGTGCTGCCTGAGGCAGAAGAGATCGATATTGAGGTGAAGGCTGAGGACATCCGGATCGACACGATGCGGGCCTCGGGCGCTGGGGGGCAGCACGTCAACACCACCGACTCAGCGGTGCGGATGACCCATTTGCCCACCGGGATCGTGGTGACGTCGTCGGAAAAGTCGCAACACGCCAACCGGGCGCGGGCGATGCAGGTGCTGAGGGCGCGGCTGTTCGACATGAAGCGTCAGGCGGCGGACGCGGAGCGGGCGGCGGAGCGAAAAGGGCAGGTCGGCTCCGGTGACCGCTCAGAGCGGATTCGAACCTATAATTTCCCGCAAGGGCGGGTCAGCGACCACCGGATCAACCTGACGCTCTACAAGCTGGAGCAGGTGTTGCAGGGCGATTTAAGGGAGTTGGTCGACGCCTTGTCGGCAGCGGATCAGGCCGCCAAGCTGGCGGCGATGGAAGAGGGCTAAAGCGCGGCGTGCGCCTTGTGGGGCGCACCTCAGCCCGAGCTACAAGGCGCCGCGATTCCCTAACGAAAGATCAGGCGTTTCCCTTGGAGCCATTCGGTTTGCCGGCCGGCGGTTCACTGCGCAGCGGCTGGACGCCTTGCGGGCTGGCGCGGCGGGCGCCCAACGGCTGCATCGCGCGCGGGTCGATTGGCCGGGCCCCGGCGGCGCCGAGCGGCATGCCCGGGTTCATGGTCGGGTTGTGATGGTTCGTAGCCGCCTCCATCGCCATTCGGCGGGCGACTTCTTCGCGCTGCTCAGGGCTGCGCTCGACCCGGCGGACGGTGTCCACGGGTTGGGCGGCTGCCTTCTTTGCCGGTCCGCCCGGTTTTCTCGGCGCGTCTTGTGCGGGCCTTGGCGCCGGCTTTTCCGCTCTGGGCGGCATCTGCGTCGGCGGAGCTTTCGCCGGCTCAGGCGCATCTATGACCGGCGAGCCGCCTTCCGGCGGCGAGATCGGCGCATCCACCTGCGTTGGCTCAATCCGGCCGGAGAGGCTGGGTTCGACGCCCTCGTCGCCCGCCCCGCCGTCATCCTCGCCGACTGCCGAGGTCATGCGCTTGCGCAACCTCATCGGGCCGTTGCGGTTGGCGGAGTGCTCGCGGGCGTGGGACTTGAAGCTGCGGAACGCCGCGAACCGGGCCAGAAACGCTAGGGCGATCAGCGCCAGACCGAAGCCGACGACCTTCACGAAATAGTCGAGGTCATCAATGCTGGTGAGCGGTTTGACCTCGCTGTTGGCGTACATCACCGCCAGGGTCAGCAGCGCAGCGATGCCGAAATAGACGCTCAAGGCGAACACCACCGACAACATCGCCCCGAACGGGGTGCGCGGCGCTGGCAGAATCAAATACCGCTGGGAGGGGTCGTTCAGCTCCTCCTCCTCCTCGGCGTTCAACTCCTCGACCCGCATTGCGGTTTCTCGTTCAAGCCGGGCCAGCATCTGGTCCAGCTCGCGGATGCGCTGCTCATCCTTGCTTTGCTCGCGCAGGCGGCGCATGGAATCAATCAGCGCGATGTTCTCTGACACGATTGTACGGGCGTCGCGCCGCATGTCCTCGCGGCTGCGGGTTAAGCGGCCAATGAGCCAGGAGCCGAGGCCAGAATAGACCAACAGGGTCAGCACGCCGTAGATGACGGTGTCTTGGCTGATGTTCTCAAACATGTCGGGCATGTCGGGTCTTTCTGTGGCGGTCGTCGCGCGAGCGCTGTGTGTTAAAAATACGGCAAAACAGGTGTATGATTAAGAACTCAGGACTTCAGAACAACCGTCCTGCCCGATTGGACGACTTGTTACGCGCGGCTGTGGCGAGACTGCACGCCGCCGGGGCGCCTGATCCCGTCCGCGACACCCGGATTTTGGCGCGATGGGCGGTCAATTTATCGGCGGCGGCGATGGCGGCGGAGCCAGACCAAGGGGTGTCTCCCGAGGCGGCGGCGCGGTTTGAGGCGGCGGTGGCGGCGCGAGAGGCGCGGCGGCCAGTGTCGCACATTGTCGGCGGACGGGAGTTTTATGGCCGTTGGTTCGAAGTCGACGGCCATGTGCTGGACCCGCGCCCGGAGAGCGAAACTTTAGTCGAGGCGGCGCTGGCGGAGCTTCCGCAAAGCCAGCCGCGCCGGGTGTTGGACCTGGGCGTCGGGTCCGGATGCTTGTTGTTGAGCGTGCTGGCGGAGCGGCCGGCGTCGTCGGGACTCGGGGTGGATCAAAGCGTTGAGGCGCTGGCGGTGGCTCAGCGGAATGCGGCTGCGTTGGGGCTCGCGGCGCGTGCTGCGCTCCGTCAGGGAGATTGGCTGAGCGGCGTCGATGAGCGGTTTAACGTAATTTTATGCAATCCGCCTTACATCTCGGAGACGGAGTTTCAGGAGTTGACGCCAGAGGTGAGCCGCTATGAACCGCTGGCGGCGTTGACGCCGGGCGGCGACGGGCTGTCGGCCTATCGCACTGTGATTCCTGGGCTGGCCGAGGTTTTGTCCCCAGGCGGTGCGGCGCTCTTCGAAGTTGGTCGAGGTCAAGCTGAGGCGGTGGCGGAAATGCTGTCTGAGGCCGGATTTGCCTCACGCCAGCTTCCAGACCTAAACGGCGTGGCGCGCGTGGTGCGCGGGACACGATAGGGGCGAGCCTCAGGATCGCCACAAAGGTGTCCCAAACGCCGCGCAATATTCTTAAAACAGATGATGGCGAGCGTGGGGGATGCTTTCGCCGACCAGCAGGTCAACAATGGCACATGAGTTGAAAAACGCGGATTTCGCTTGGCCTGTGACGCTTCACACGGTAGAAGACCATTAGACGCAATGAGCGACGACGCTCACGCAAGTTATGTTGGGTCGGTTCTGGCGATAGGCGACCCGGTTCCACGCGTCTAATCAACTGAAGTCTTAACTTTGCGGTAACTACACTCAGACTGGCGCGTCTGCCGCGCTTGAGCATGTCGTAAGAGCGTGATCTGGGCGATTGAAGTCCAGTTGTCCTCTTGGTCACGCAACCACAAAAAAAACTTAGGCTATGGCGCCAGACCTTCGGGTCTTGATCTTGGTCTAGGTGGCGATAGGGCAGTATCATTAGAGCGGTATGAGACAATCTCAAAAAAACAACCGTGCGCGGAGCAAGAACGGTCGTAAATCAAACGGCCCTTCCATCAATCGTGTGTACGAGAGCACTGGACCTGAAGGAAAAGTGCGCGGAACGCCGCAGCAAATTATAGAAAAATATCAGTCGCTGGCGCGTGATAAAGCGACATCTGGGGATCGAATTCTCGCAGAGAGCTTTCTTCAGCATGCGGAACATTATCTTCGAATTCTCGGCGCCGCCCAAACGGCGCAGGCTCAACCGCGGCGGGATGAGCGAGACGAGGATGAGGCGGACGGCCATGAGGCCGAGCAGCCGACCGCGCGGGAGCCGCAAGGCGGTGGCCAACCTGCCGCCGGAGAAGGGGGCGGGCGTTCCCGGGCCGTTTCTGACGGTCTCGCGGTGATGGACCCCGACGGCGGTTCGGATATGGTGCCGACCCCGGAGAGCTTCACCCCGCCGCCCCGTCGTGGCGCGCGGCGCAGTGAGGAGCCCGAAGGTGAGGTCGCTGACGGCGAGGAGGCCCCCCGCCGCCCTCGGCGTAGGCCGACCCGGCGTCCAAAAGAACCCGTGCGCACGGAAGCCAGCGAGCAGCAGTCCCAGGATACGGCTGAGCCTGTGAGCGTGGTGGAGCCAACCGAGAGTTCCAAAGAGGTTCGCTCGGATGGCGGCGAGGGCGATCATGACGGTGACGAGTGGCCGCAGACCTCGGCGATCGGTCACGCCTGAGGGCGTGTTCCAGAGTTGGGGACGCGCTGTTCCTTGGGCGCGTTCTCAGATCAAATTGTCTGCGTGGTGAGCGCTCGCGCGATAGCGCAGTACGTCTCAAGCGAGGTCGCGTCGGCGCGGGCGGTGGGTTCCGCTTCGGCTGATCTCAGCAGATCCTCGATATTTTCTGACAGTCCGCGCAGGCTCGAGCGCAGCATTTTGCGGCGCTGTCCGAAGGCTGCGGCGGTGACTTTCTCCAACACGGTCAGCTCTGCTGGGAAGCGTGGAGCCTCTAGCGGGCGAAACTGTACGATTGAGGAGGTCACCTTTGGAGGTGGTGTAAA
>JAHQVS010000063.1 GCA_019634215.1 Paracoccaceae bacterium
AGCTGGGTCATCACCTCCTCGGCGTCGAAGGCCGGGTTCTGACGAAAGGTCTCCGCCGCCGCCTTCAAGGCCTTGCGGTCGCGGGGGGTGTAAGCCCGCAGCGCATGCTGCACCCTGTTGCCAAGCTGGCCGAGCACATCGTCCGGCACGTCGGCGGGGTTCTGGGTGACGAAATAGACCCCAACGCCCTTCGATCGTATCAGCCGCGCCACCTGCTCGACTTTGTTGATCAACGCTTTGGGCGCGTCATCGAACAGCAGATGCGCCTCGTCGAAGAAAAACGCCATAACCGGCTTGTCTGGATCGCCAACCTCAGGCAGCTCCTCAAACAGCTCCGAGAGCAACCACAATAGGAATGTGGCGTACAGGCGCGGGCTGCGCAGCAGTTTGTCGGCGGCGAGGATGTTCACTTGACCGCGCCCGTCGGGGGTGTGTCGGATCAGGTCGGAGAGCTTCAACGCCGGTTCGCCGAAGAACGCCTCGGCGCCTTGGTTCTCCAACACCAACAGACGCCGCTGGATCGCGCCGACGCTGGCGTTGCTGACGTTACCGTAGGTGGTTGAGAGGGTCGCGGCGTTTTCGGCGACCTCAACGAGCATCGCGCGCAGATCCTTCAGATCCAGCAACAGCAGCCCGGCGTCGTCGGCGGCGCGGAAAGCGATGTTGAGCACGCCTTCCTGGGTTTCGTTCAGATCCAGCATCCGGGACAGCATTAGCGGCCCCATCTCCGATATCGTCGCCCGGATCGGATGCCCTTGTTCGCCAAACACATCCCAAAACACGGCGGGAAACGCGTCGTAGCCATAATCGTCGAGGCCGATGGTCTCAGCGCGCGAGACCAGCTTGTCGTGCAGCTTATGTTCGGGGGAGCCGGCGACGCACATGCCTGAGAGGTCGCCCTTCACATCGGCGGTGAAAACCGGGACCCCCGCACGTGAGAAACCCTCGGCCAGGATCTGGAGGGTGACGGTCTTGCCCGTTCCGGTGGCGCCGGCGATCAGGCCGTGGCGGTTGCCGTAACGCAGCAGCAGCGATTGCGCGTCCTGATGCGCTTCGCCCCCGCCACCAATGAACAGCCGATCCTCGCCCATTTTTACTCTCCACTCCTGTGCGTTTGGCCTGGGACCGAAGAGCCTTCGTCATGGGCTGTCAAGCGCATCGATAAAGTCTGTCAACGTTAATGCTCCATTCATCGTTTGCGGCGATAAAGGTTTTCAAGGGAACTTCTCCCTTCATTGAGCCTCCCCTTCACTGGCCGCGTAAGCGGCCATTTTTTTTGCCGAAACGGCGGTGAGGGGAGGAAACCAAATCTTCAACCCACGCTCGTATTTTAATGTGGCACGGCGTCATCCGCCGGTTGATCCCGCCGCGAGCGTTCCCATGACCTTCCTCGACCCACCGCCGCGTTCCGGAAGAGCTGATATTATCGCCACCTTGATGCGGGAAACCCTTGAGCTGATGGAAGAGGTGATGCGCTTGGCTGCAGCCCGGCAAAGGACCATTGGCGGGCGGCGCGAGGCGTTGTCGGCGGCGGCTGTGATGCGGCTGTCGGCGCGGTTGGCCCGGATCTCTGGCTGGCTGATCGGGAAAAGTGACGGCGCACCCTGCGATCCGGCGTCGAGATCCATATTGGCGCAGGCGATGAAGAACAGTCTGGATGGTCGTCGTCATGACCAGCAGGCCGACATGTTGGCCCGCCGGATCGACCGTCTCGCCGCGAATGCTGTGCGTTTGGACGCCGCCTTGGGGCGTAAGATCGCGCCGTCTTCTGATGATTTGCACAAGGCGCGCCCTTAGCCGCCGCCAACAACGGGCCTTGCTATTAGGGTGTCTCTGGGGAATTTTCCGGAGAGATTCTCCTAGACATGTGAGTCTGCGCCAAAGCGCCAGCGATGCGACAACATCGACGTTTGGTTTGCGTTGCGCGCGCCCTCCTACGTCAGGTTTGACTTGCCGACGGTCGCTTGTCGCGGTTACAGCCGTGCGCGAACGTCAGCCGCAGAATGAGCCAATCCGTCGCAGCCGCGATGGGTTTATAGGCGTTCTCCACCTGCGCCGCACTCAGCGGCGTCCTTAGTCTCGTCACGCGCTGCCCGCGCGTCGCCGCAGTCGCCAACAGGGGGTTTAAAGAGCAGAAGATGATCGACGGATTCGCCCACGTCCTTCGCGCAACGCGCCGCCTCTCCATTTTGTCCGCAGGCCGGATGGTTATCGCAATCGCCACGCTGACCACCGGAATGCTGACCGCTTCTCTCGCCGCAGCCCAAGACGGCGACCCCATCCGTGAATCCCACGGGTCATGGGATGTTCGCTGCGCCGGCGAGGGGGGGTGCTATATTAGCCAAGCATACAACAACGCGGAGGGTCAGCCGGTGTTGTTGGTGCGCATTCAAAAGGTGCTGAACGAGGTGAGCGCCGGAGGCTCCAAAGTGGAGGCGACCGCGCAAATCATCACCCCGCTCGATGTCTTCCTGCCGGCCGGCCTTGGCATGAAAATCGACAACGGCCCGGTTGTGAGCGCGCCCTATGTGCGTTGCCGCGCCGCTGGTTGCATGAGCAATCCGCCGCTGACCGGCGAATTGATTGAGAAGTTCCAGGCTGGCGGCAACGCGAACTTCATCATGGTGCGCTCTCCGGCTCCGGGTGCGACTCCGGTCGAAGCGCCAATCTCGTTGGAAGGCTTCACCGCCGCTTATAACGCGCTCTGACGAAGCATCCATCGGCGACGCCGATGGGAGATGGAAAAGCGCCCATGTGGCGCTTTTCTTATGTCTGGTGAGAGTCTTTTGGGCTCGAAAGCCCTAACGGTAAGCGCGCAGCGCCAACACCGCGTTCAGGCCGCCGAAGGCGAAAGAGTTCGACAGTGCTGCG
The DNA here is from genome assembly GCA_019634215.1 of Paracoccaceae bacterium. Classification (GTDB taxonomy): domain Bacteria; phylum Pseudomonadota; class Alphaproteobacteria; order Rhodobacterales; family Rhodobacteraceae; genus JAHQVS01. The sequence goes on from JAHQVS010000063.1 coordinate 2,872, forward strand.
CCGACGGAACGCTCTCGGGCCTCGTTCGGCGTCACGTCAAGCGCGCATTCCGGGTCCGGCGCGTCATAGTTGATGGTGGGGGGGATCACGCCTTCCGATAGCGCCATTAAGGTCGCCACCAACTCGATCGCTCCCGCCGCGCCGATGCAGTGGCCATGCATGGATTTCGTGGACGAGACCGATAGTTGCTCGGCGTGTGCGCCAAACACCGCATGGATCGCGGCTGCTTCTGTCCGATCGTTGGCGGCGGTGGCCGTCCCGTGGGCGTTCACATAATCGATCTGATCTGGCCTCAGGCCGCCATCTTCCAGCGCCGCGCGTATCGCCCGTTTGGCGCCGTCCTCATTGGGCTGCACAATATCAGAGGCGTCGGCGCTTGCGCCGAAACCGACCACTTCGCCCCAGATGGTCGCCCCCCGCGCTTGGGCTTGCTCCATCTCCTCGAATACGAAGATGGCCGCGCCTTCGCCCTGCACCATGCCATTGCGGGTTTTCGAGAAGGGGCGGCACCCATCACGGGACATCACCCGCAGCCCTTCCCACGCCTTGAGCACCCCAAGGGTAAGTTGAGATTCAGCCCCGCCTGTTAGCGCGGCGTCGACCGCGCCGGAGCGGATCATGTGAAACGCTTGGCCCATAGCGTGATTCGAGGAGGCGCAGGCGGTGGTCACCGCCCAGGCCGGGCCCTTGAGCCCAAAGGCGATGCTCAAATGGCTGGCTGGCGCATTCGGCATCAGGCGCGGCACCGTCAGCGGGTGCAGCCGCGCTTTACCCTCGCCGTAGAGCTGGCGATAGCCGTCGTCCAGGGTGTTCATTCCGCCCATCGCCGATCCGATGACCACCGCTGTGCGCAGCTGCATGGCGTCGTCTGGCGAAAATCCGGAAGCGGCCATCGCCTCCCGTCCAGCCACCAAGGCCATTTGCGAGCCGCGATCGAGCAGCGACAGCTCCTGCCGGCTGAAATGGTCTTCGCCCTCGAAACCCGAAGCTTCCGCGCCGATCTGGAACGACAGTCTGCTGGCGTCGATGCGCGTCAATTGCCCGATGCCGCACTCGCCCTCGCGCAAAGCCTCAAACGCCCTCGCCCGGCCTAGCCCAAGCGCGGAGACCACCCCCATTCCCGTCACCACCACGCGTCGTGTCATGCGTGTTTCGCCTCAAGATACTCAATGCGTTTGGAGCTGATCCGCGTGCGCCCAAAACGCCGAGGTTGTGATTTTGCACCGCTTTGGATGCTGTGCGCCAGCCTCCGGTTCAGAACCGGGAAAAGCGCGCTCGCTGGCGCCCAATACGCCCCGCTTGTCGCTTTAACCGTCCCGGACATTCCTGGAAACGTCGCGCTGGCCCGCTGCAGGGCTTTGTTGAAGCTCACTGCGGCCCCACGCCGCGCGCAGCGAGGGGTCACGCCGCCCGCTGATTGGCGATGAGCCGCTTCACACCAGCGACAACAGCGCCGACCGTGGAGATGTCAAAATCCGAGCTGGACGGATCATTCGCGTTATAGGGGACGGACACGTCGAAGGTTTCTTCGATGGAGAAGATGATTTCCACCAACCCGAGCGAATCAATCGACAGGTCTTGCGGCGTCGAGGCGAGCGTCACTTCTTGGGAGTCGTTCAGCGAGTGGCTCGCGACGATCTCAATGACCTTCGCCTCGATGTCTTCGTCCGTGAACGTCGCAGCATCCGCGGATTGCTCGGTCATGACACGCGTACCTGATCTTGGGGCTCCGCCCCGTCCCACCGCAGATCTCGCGCTAACGCAAAAGCGAGAGCGCTACCCTTAGCACTTGGCGTTGTTGGCTGAACATCCCCGCCCAACGCCAATTGGGCTCGTTTAACCGGAGCCTTCTCGTTCTGAAAGGGCTTTTTTCAACGCGAGGACATCAGCGGCCAAGCGTGGAAGCCGTCGCTGCTGCAACAACATCTGCCCGAGCGTGTCGCGTGGCAGCGCTGGGCGGCCACCGACGACGCTTCGGGCTCGTGTGAGCCCCGCCAGCCCCGAGCCCGCCATCGCGACGACGTCGTTCTCGACGCGGGCTTGATCTGCGACGCCGCTCTGTCCGCCCAACACCACCCGGTCGCCGATTTCAGCGCTACCGGCGATTCCGACTTGTCCGCAGAGCAGGCAGTGCTCGCCGATCTGAACGTTATGGCCGATCTGAACTAGGTTATCGATCTTAGTGCCAGAGCCGATCTGGGTGTCGATCACCGTGCCCCGGTCAATCGCCGTTCCGCCGCCGATCTCGACGTCGTCGCCGATCCGCACGGAACCGAGAGAGCAGATGCGCGCCCAACGCTGGTTCGCCACGTTGGCGGCCACTTCGGCGGCGCCTCGCTGCTTGACATCCTCGACGCTGCTCGGCTCCGGGGTGACAAAGGAAAAGCCGTCGCCGCCGATAATGGCGTTGGGGTGGATGATCACGCGGGCGCCGATTTGAACGCGCCGGCCGATGCGAACGCCGGGGTGAAGCAACCCGTCCGGGCCAATTTCCGCCCCAGGCCCAACCCATGCTTGGCCCATCAACACCGTTCCCGCGCCGATTTTCGCGCCTGAGTCCACGATGCAAAAAGGTCCGATGAAGGCGGTGTCGGCCACCTCAGCGTCGGGCGCGATCACCGCGCTGGGGTGGACGCCGGCGGCGAAGCTGGGCCGATCGTCGAAGAGGGCCGAGACGCCCGCCAAGGCGTAGCGGGGCCGGGGCGCGAACACCGCCGCTTCCAGGCCCAACGCCCGCCAGTCCGTATCCGGAGAAAGCATCGCGGCCTTGGCGGCGCCATGGGAGAGTTTGTCGAGATATTTCGAGTCCATCGCCAGCGCCAAATCGCGTGCGCTGGCGGTGGCGGGGTGCGATGGGCGATCAATCGGCAGCTCAAGCGCGCCCTCGGCTTCAAAGCCCAACGCTTGCGCAATCGCCCCAACCGTCCAAAGCTTCTCTCTGGTGTGGTTGGTGTCGCCCTCATCGCCGACTGTCATGTCCGCTCCTTACGCTCGCGTTCCTGCGAGCGCCAGCAACGACGGGCGCCGGCGCATGTCAAGCGGTGGCGGCGTTTAAGCGCTGTTTACAATAATAAACCAGCCTTACGCATGGCGCGCAGCAGCTTAGCGTCGCGCTTGTAGATGTCGGGGCGGGTTTGCAACCGCCCGTCCACATCGACCCACACGGTGCGATAGTCGATGTGGACCGGAATCGGCGCATCAAACCACACATGCCGGTCTTCCGAGCTCGATTGCCGCAACTCATCGTAAAACGTCGCCGCTTCTGCGATTTGCGGCGAGAGCAACCGTTCCGCAAGCAGGCTAGGGTCGGCCACACGCACGCAGCCGTGGCTGAACGCCCGCGAGCTCCGGCTGAACAATTGCGGCTCTGACGTGTCGTGCAAATAAACCGCGTGATCGTTCGGGAACATAAACTTCACAGCACCTAGCGCGTTCCCACGCCCAGGGCGTTGTCTGATTCTAAAGTTGAAATTCTGGGGCGACACCAATCTCCAATCCACCGTCCAGGGGTCGACGACGGCGCCGCTGGCGTCGGTCATCACCATGTTTTGGGAGTTGAGATGGTCGGGATCTTGTCTGAGCTTCTCCAGCAGTTTGCCAGCGGCGATGCTGCGCGGCACGTGCCAGCTGGGATTAACGACGAGATACTCCATCTTGTCGGTGAATTCCGGGGTCTCCTGTTCGCCCGGTTTGCCGATCACGGTGCGGGTTCGCAGGAGGCTTTGGCCGTTCTCGATCAGTTCGGCGTGCATGTCGGGCAGGTTGACGCGGATATGGCGTGTTCCGAGCGGGAAGTTCATCCAGCGCGCCCGCTCTAGATTGGCGATAATCCGCGCCACCCGCTCAGCGCCAGAGAGGTTGAGCGCCTTCGCCGTGCGCGCGCCGATCAGGCCGTCGACCCGCAAGCCGTTGCGCGCCTGGTGCTGACGCACGGCTGTCTCCAGGGCGCTGTCGTAGAAGTCCTTGTGTGCCGGCTCATCGGCGGGGGCGATATACCCCAGCAGCGTCAAGCGCGCCCGGGCCGCTGTAACGGATGGTGAGGTTTCGCCCGGTTCCAGACGCCCTTTCACGGCCAGGAGCGGCGCTTTGTCCAACGCCAACTGGCGCGCGCGCGCCTGCGTCAGGGCGGCTTGTAATGAGTGATAATCGGGCGAGTCCGGCGCCAGCGCCTTCAACGCCTCCGCGAGGGAGGGGCCGCCAAGCGCCAGCGTCGTGTCCCAAACATCGCCAACCCCCGCGACTCGTTGAGCCGAAGGGGCGATCTCTCGATCCGCCGTCTCCGCGATGGCTGTTAGAAGCGATGTGAGGTTGATCTTTGGGCGGTTCCTGTCGATGCGGCGGTCGATTCGGCGCGGGGTCGTGAGCCCGCCGCCGACATCACGCGCGTAGGTCAGTAGCGCCGAGGTTAACCGAAGCTCCAGCGCCGCAAGATCCGCTGGCGCCATCTCCCAGCTCGTTACGACGGCAGCTCGGACAGCTTCCGCCGCCAAGGCCTTCGCTTCATATCGGGAAGGAAGCACGCCATGAAGGTCGGCTTGCATCAGAACCGATGCTAGCGCCGCCGCCGCGTCGGCGTTGACCCGCCCGAGGCGTGTGGGCCGTAACCAGATCGGCGCGTGGTTGCGCGCCGCGTAAACCTTCTCCGCCGCGCCGCCTGCAGTCTGAGCGCGGGTGGCGATCTCTTGAGTAAATTTGGTGAAGGCGATCGGGGCGGCGGCCGGGCTGCGGTCGATGGAGGTTGTCTGCAGAACACCTGCCGCTGACCATGCCGCGTCGATTGGCGTCGCCGAGTCCGGCGTCACACCGCCAAGAAGGGGCGGCGTGACGCTGGAGCGGGACAGCGTCGGGCCGACGCCTCTGGATGGCGGAGTCGTTAAAACGGTGAGCGGTGAGGCTTGCTGAGGGGCCAGCACCGAGGGCGCGGCTGCGCGCGCCGACAGCAGCGTGAGGCTGTCGGTGTTCAACTCAAGCGTGACGTCGATGACAAAGCGCTGTGGCGACATGGCGCCGGGAGTCATCTCGGCGGCAGCCGAACTCGCTGAACCGCCGCAAACGCCTACTGCAACCGTAAGCAGAAGCCCCTGAGCGCTTGTAAGAACGCGCTTCCTCGCCTTTGATACTCTCATGGCGCTGGGCATACCTCCAGATCCTTAATTTTCAGTAGGTTTAACTGACCTACTATGATGAAACCACATCGTCCTCACGTCCGGAGACTGTTTATCGGCGGCTTGGCATTAACGCGACAACTACGCTGCGCCGCAACAACCAGAGATGCGGTCAACCTAATTTGCGATGAGTTTCTAAATTAATTTCAGTATAGCCTCTTTTAATCTCAGCCCATTTGAGCCATAAATGGTACGGGGAAAGAGCGTCGGCTGGGTCCAGCCCATCGTGGCGGGGCGCTATGGCTTAGTCTTTAGGGGTGCTGTGGTGTGGAATAGTAATCGCCGCTTCCGTCGCGCCGGTCTCTCAGGCGTAGCGGATATGAACATGTCGCGCCGGGAGCTACTCGGATACGCCGCTATTGGCGCCGGGGCTGCGGCTGCCGCCGTAGCGACCCGTGGCGCGAACGCGACGCCGGCATATCTTCGTGGTCTTGGAGATTTCAGGCGTCTCAGCCTCTCCAACCATCGCACTGGCGAACGTCTGAATATTATTTACTTCGCAGATGGGGAATATATCCCGGAAGCGCTAGACGAAGTTTCGTTCATTATGCGCGATTGGCGTCGTAATGAAATTATGCCGATTGATCGCCGGTCATTGGATTTCGCTGCGGCGATTTACAAGAAACTCGACACAACTGAGCCGTTCCAGATGATTTCTGGTTACCGCAGCCCCGAGACCAACAATATGTTGCGTCGTAAAGGTGGTGGCGTTGCGAAGAATTCACTGCACACGCGCGGCATGGCGATGGACGTTTCACTTCAATCCCGCACGGTCTCTCAAATGTATTCGGCGGCGATGTCACTTAAGGCTGGCGGCGTTGGCCGTTACACACGCAACCATTTCGTCCACATCGACTGCGGCGCTTGCCGGTCTTGGGGGCGTTAACTCCCGATTGCTTGCGGCGGTGAATAACTCTGTGTTGTGATATTCGTCGCTACATGTAACCGAAGATAAGCCGCTGTTGTTTCGGCGGCTTTTTTATTTGTGTGATTCAGTTTGTAGCGGCCTCTACCAGGGCGATATATTGATATTGTTTGCATTGATTGCTGCCTAAGCCCCTTTGAATGTTCGCCATAACTCCTTGTTTTATCAGAGCTTCATACGGCTTTTCTTACGCCATTTCGCCACAACGCCCTAGCGCCGCCAATTTCGCCGACATATGTAAGGGCGAACATTAACTGTCCGTCTAACCGTCAACAGCGGTGGGCCGGGCTCAACATCGTTGGGAGAGCGCGCCGTGTCTGATCATCTTAAGCCTCGGGTCGCCACCGAACAGCCCGAGCCGACGGGCTCGCTGCTGATTTCCTTCAGAGAGGATTGCGACCTCGGCGCTCCGGCGGCCAAGCTTGAGCAGATTATGGGCCGCGCCCCAGCGCGCTCCAGCGATTACCGTATGCATGTCATGGATCTGGCCGAGACGCTGCATAATGACGGCGCCGCCGTGTTTGATGAATTCCGATTGGCGGTGGTGGACCCCGGAGTTTGCGGCTTCGAGACCAACATGTTCGAGGGCATCGCTGAGGACACCGACGTGGTGTCGGTCCGGCCGGAATATCGGATGGAGGCGAGCAACCTCCTGCTGCGAATGGTCGGCCTGCGGCGTCAAAATGACGGCGGCTGGGGGTATGACACGCCGGAGATGGAAGAGCCAGAGCCACAGCCGGCGCCTCAGCCGCAACCAGAGCCGACACCGGAAAACCCATCTCGTCCGACCACCTGGGGCTTGCGCGCGGTTATGGCGGACCGCTCCGGCTTTGGCGGCGCTGGGGTAAAAGTGGCGATCCTCGACACTGGTCTTGACTTTGAGCACCCAGATTACGCTGGGCGCGCAATCATTTCGGAAAGCTTCGTTAGTGGTGAAACAGCGCAAGACGGCCAAGGCCATGGCACCCATGTCGCCGGAACGGCTGTCGGTTTACGTATGCCTCGCGCCGACCTTAACGCCCCTCGTTACGGTGTCGCGCCGGACGCCGACCTGTTCGTCGGCAAGGTTCTGGGCGACAACGGCTCTGGGCGTGAAGGCGACATTCTCGCCGGCATCCTCTGGGCGCTTCAGAATGAATGCGACATTATTTCAATGTCGCTAGGGCGCAGGCCGATACCGGGCGACGCAACGGGGGATTATGATCGGGTCGGCCGGATCGCGCTGGAGCAAGGCTCGCTGATCATCGCCGCCGCTGGCAATGAGAGCAATCGCTCCTTTGGCCGAATTGCGCCAGTCGGCGCCCCGGCGAACGCTCGGGCTGTGCTGGCCGTCGCCGCCCTAGATGAAGCATTTGACATCGCCGATTTCTCCAATGGCGGACTGGAGGCGGATGGCGGCGCGATCGACATCGCCGCGCCGGGGGTGGACATATTTTCGGCGATTCCGGGCGGTGATTACGCCCGTTTTGCTGGAACCAGCATGGCGGCGCCCCATGTTGCTGGTGTGGCGGCGCTGTTGGCGCAGTCAAACCCATCACTGCGTGGCCAAGCGTTGTGGGACGCGCTGACGGCGGGCGCCCGCAGGCTTGAGCTGCCGGCGCGCGACATTGGTGCGGGCTTGGCCCAAGCGCCGGTGGATGTCGGCGTCGTGTGAAGCGAGGCGTTAGCTATGAAACGACAGCAGGGGAAAGTTGAGGAACGAGGGGGGCTGTGGGGGCTTGTCAAAGGCGGGGCCGTCGGCCTCGTCGTGACTGTGCTCGGGGCGCTGTTGAGCGTTTCCGTGGCCCAGTCGCATGAGGAGGAGGAAAAACCCGTGGCCACCGTTCCCGTGAAGATCCGTACCGCCACCACTGATGCTGCGGCGATGCAGAGCCTGTCTTCTCGCTTGACTGCGCACGGCTTTCACCTGCGGCGCAGCTTGCCGCCGCTGGGGCTGATGACTGGCGATGTTGAGCCCGCGCAAATCCCCATATTGCAGCAACTTGAAGGCGTTGAGGCGGTTGAACCCGAGGAGGGCGTGCAGTTGCCGACCTTCGATAAAGACACACCGCAATAGCGGATACAGCGCAGCGCCGATTCTACTCCGTTCGCCTCTTGCGATAGAGCAGATCGCCAAACCACTTCAAGACAGGCGTTTGCGCCAACAGCATCAGCAGCAACGCGATTGTCAGCATGAGCGAGATTGGGTGTGTCAGCAGGTCCAGGAAAAACTGGCCCGGCTCTTGGCGCGCGCCAATCATGGCGCGGCGGTAGTTGGCGTCGATCATCGGGCCGAGGATCACCCCCAGGATCACGGGCCCAACCTGGAAGCCGTATTTCTTTAGAAAATACCCTGCGATCCCGAACCCCAACGTCCAGTAGATATGGATCGGGTTGTTTTGAATTGCGTAGGCGCCGACTGCGGACAGCACGATGATTAGCGGCATCAGCACCGCTTTTGGGCATTCGACGATCTTGCTGAACACCCGCACGCCGGTCAGGCCGAACAGCAGCAGGAACAGATTCGCCAGGGTCAGATTGCCGACGATGAACCAGAACAGATGCGGAGTTTCGACCAGCAGCAGCGGGCCGGGCTTTAGGCCGTGGATGAACAGCGCGCCGATGATGATGGCGGTGACGGCGTCCCCCGGCACCCCCAGGGTCAGCATCGGCACAAACGCGCCGCCGACAGCGGCGTTGTTCGCGGCTTCCGGTGCAATCAGCCCCTCTTTCGCGCCTTCTCCGAATGGCGTTTCCGGTTTCCTGGTGCTGCGCTTCGCGTCATCATAGGCCAGCAACGCGGCGATGTCGCCGCCGGTGCCGGGCAGGGCGCCGATGATGGCGCCGATGCCAGAGGCGCGCAGGCCGACGCCCAGGTAGCGGCGAACATCCCTCCAGCGCGGTATGATTTTCGAGACCGCTTGTTTGATTGGAGTCTTATCGATCCGTTCTAACTGGATCAGCGCCTCGGCGACCCCGAATAGCCCGATCATAGCCACTACGAACGGGATGCCGCCCATCAGATTGATGGAGCCGTAGGTAAAGCGGGTCTCTGCGGTCATCGGGTCGAGCCCGACCATGCCGATCATCACCCCAAGCGCGCCCATGAACGCGCCCTTGGCGAAGCTCTCGCCGGATAGCGTCCCGACCAGCAGAATGCCGATGATGCCGAGCAGCATATACTCGCGGGAGGTGAACTTAATTGCGATCTCCGAGATCAACGGCGCCGCCACCGCCAGGGCGAGCACGCCGACCAGTCCGCCGAGCACTGACATCACAGTCGAAAGGCCAATCGCCTCCCCCGCTAAGCCCTTCTGCGCTAGCGGGTAACCATCAAGCGCGGTGGCGATGGCGCTAGGGGCGCCGGGGATGTTGAGCAGGATTGCGCTACGCGCACCGCCATAGACGCCGCCGACATACACTCCGGCGATCAGCGCCAAGGCGGCGTTCACGTCCCATTTGAAGGTGAAGGAGATCAGGATCGATGCCGCCATCGTCACCGACAGGCCCGGGATCGCGCCGATATAGACGCCCGCCAGCGTGCCGAGCGCCGTCAGGCCGAGCAGATGCGGGTCGATCCAGGATGTCGCAAAATAACCGGCGGCCTCCATCATCGCCAGAGCGTCCCCATCGGCAGGACCACCTGAAAGCCGAGGCGGAAGATCAGGTAGATCGCCGCCATCGCGATCAGGGTGACGCCCGCCGCCCACCACGGCCCGCGACGCCACAGCAGCATAATCGAGATCAACAGGAAGCCAGAGGATGCCGCCACAAACCCGGCCCAGGGGATCGCCGCCGCATATGCGATCAGCAGCGCTGTGAAGATCAGCAGCCGTGGCGGGACCAGAAACGCCGCCGTCTCCCGCAGTGAGGGCGCGGGGCCGCCACGCCGGGCCAGCGTGTCTTTAACGATGAACAGCCCACTCACAATCATCACCGCCGCCGCCGTCATCGGCATCGCGCCGCCGGTGGTCAGGCCGGTGAAGCCGGAGATTTGATACGCCTCGTAAAAAGCGGCAAGGCTGAACCCCAGCAGCAGCAGCGCAAAGGCCAACTCGCCAGGGCGAAGGGAAGGGGGCGACTTCATGGGGTGGCGATCAAAGGAGGGCCGGTCTGGCGTTCTCTACTGGCGGTCGCCAGACCGGCGGATGAGGTTAAGGGCGCGAGATGCCGAGCTCTTCGGGGCTGACCTTGGCCGCGCCGGTGTCTTGCAGCGCCCAGACCGTGACTTGCTGCCACTTTTTGAGGAACGCGGCGGCCTCGTCGCCGGAGATGTTCATGACGACATTGCCTCGGTTGGCCATCAGCTCAACGAAAGTCTCGCTCTGCGC
>JAHQVS010000064.1 GCA_019634215.1 Paracoccaceae bacterium
GTCACGTAGATCTTCGTCACGCATGAGCCTGCTCCTTGTCGCTCACCGGCACGGCGTCGTTATTCGTGAGGCCGAGGCGATGGCGCTCCTCCGCGAGCGCGATCTGCTCCGAGCTGCCATGCTCCCGGATCAGCTCCATCGTGCGGGTTTCAATTCGGGTCTCAAGCTCGGCCATGAATGTGCGCCGATCGAGCCCCGGCGGTATCGGCTCCATAAACTCGATAACACAGCGTTGTCGCGCATTTTTCCGCCATTTCCGCTGCGGCCAAACCAAACCGCAGGACAACGCCACTGGCGTCGCCTCGCAGCCCAACGTCTGATAGATGTGAAAAACGCCGCTTTTGTATCGTTGCCGCGACCCAATCCGCATCAATTCCCCTTCCGGATAGATCAGAATCGGCCGTTTTTCAGCGTAAACCCGCTTGGCGCCCGTCATCACATCGCGCAACTGATCCGACTTCGCGCCTTCGACAGAGACCAAAATAAAATCCAGTTTCCGAATCACCGGGCCAATAAGGGGATATCGCTCCAACTCCAGCATGGCGATCGCGCCAAGATCAGGATACAGAGCCAATGGGAAAAAAGTATCCAGTTCGCTCTGATGCTTGCTGACCAAAAGCGCTGGCCGCTCTCCATCTTTAAACCGCTCCAATCCACGGATCTCAAATTCAGCGTTCATGATCCGGCGAGTCAGCCACAGCGCCCCATTGGCCCATCGCTGAACCAAGCGCCGCAACGCCGCCTGGCCGAAGAGAAAAGCGGCCAGGATGCCGCAAGTCGCCATCACCAATGTGAACGCGACAAAGCTGATATTGAGCACCGCGCTTCTCATATGGGAGCGTCTCCTATGGGCGGGCCGCGTCAGAAACCCTACATATCTGTCGCGGCATGGGACGTTAACGGCTTTCCGAATACGAGGCGACGCCCAGTTGACGTCTCCGACAGGCGGTTCATAAGCAATGTCTAAGGGCGCACGTGTTACTGAACAACGCTCAAATATGGAGTATCCATGCCCCGCGCCAAGCGCAGCCCCGAAGAAACCGACGCCATGCGCCGTCAGCTGATCGACGCCGCACGCGGCACCATCGAGCATCAGGGCCTCTCGGCGCTGACGGCCCGGGGCTTGGCGCAACAGCTCGGTTGGGCGGTGGGGACGATCTACACGGTGGCGCCGTCGCTGGATGCAATTGCTTTGGAGGTCAACGCCGAGGAGCTGGAGGCTCTGCGGCTGGCGCTGGTTTCGCGGCGGGCGGAACTGAGCGCGCCGTCGCCGCGCGCGGCGGTGCGGGCGTTGGCGGAGGTGTATCTGCGCTTCACCCAAGAGCGGCCACGCAGTTGGGCGGCGATCTTTGAGCGCGATTCGGACAGCGACGCTCCACCGCCAGATTGGTATCGCGCCAGGCAGAACCAACTGTTCGCGCTGCTTGAAGCGGAGTTAGCGCCGATGGTGACGTCGGAGGCGGAGGCTAGGCGCGCCGCGCGGGCGCTCTGGGCGGCGCTGCAAGGGCTGCTGGCGTTATCCATGGCCGGGCATATCGACAGGGTGTCCGAGGCGGGCGCGGAGGATCTAGCGCTGTATTTGGTCGACACATTTTTGGATGGGCTGGAGGCTAGAGCCTAGCCGAGACAACAGGCCACAACCCGCCCTAACGCGCGTCTCGCCGGCGATCCGCTCGTGTAAAGCCGACCGCCGACGGTAGTTGAGCACGCGCTTAACGGCCGTCCGGCACGTCCCAGAACGGACGGGAGGCCTCATAATTGGCCTGTGCGCGGTTGACGCCGATATCGCGTAAAACGCTGTCGTCAGCTTGGCTCAGCGCGCGCCGCTCATAGGCGAGGCGGGCCCAACGCTCCAAGATACCGAGGAAGCCTGTGGAGCCGCCACGGCCTGTCCGTGCAGATGCTTGGGGGAGGCGGCGGGCGTGGGAGAGAGTATTTGCAGACATGATCATTTCCATCACATTCAGTGAACGATCAAAAGCAATCGCTCATCAACAGTGATGAATATCGGTTGACGCCTCACATAAGGGAAACGAAAGTTATTGAAGGTTTCCATAATCAGGCGTGATGTTTTGACGGAAGGAACGAGCGATGGCGCGTAATCTGGATTTGGCGGCGTTACGGAGTTTGCTGGCGGTGGCCGACACCGGCGGCGTCACTAGGGCGGCGCAACGGCTGCACCTGACTCAATCCGCCGTCTCCATGCAGTTGAAACGGCTGGAGGAGACCATGGCCGTCGCGCTGCTCAACAGGGAGGGCAGGGGGGTCAGCCTCACCAAAAAAGGCGAGGAGCTGGTGTCTCAGGCGCGAAAGCTGCTTTCCCTCAATGACGATATCTGGGAGCGCATGACCACGCCTGAACACACAGGCGAGGTTGTGCTCGGTTTGCCGCATGACGTCATCTACCCCCTTGCGCCGTCAATCCTGAAAGCCTTCAACAGGGACTACCCTGGTGTGAAGGTGGTGTTGGTGTCCTCGCTCTCCACCGTGCTGCTGGATCGGCTGGAGAGCGGCAAGGCGGATGTGGTTCTCACAACCGAGGCTGGCCTCTCACCCCACGGCGAAATTTTGGCCAAACGTCCCTTGGTCTGGGTTGGCGCGCCAAGCGGGCGGGCGTGGCGACGACAGCCGGTGCCGATCGCATTCGAAAGCCGTTGCGCCTTTCGCAAGATCACCCTCGACGCCTTGGAGCAGGCTGGTTTTGATTGGAACTGGAGCGTTGACACCGCCTGTTTCGACGCCGCCATGGCCAGCATCGCCGCCGACCTAGCGGTGTGCACCATGTTGCGCGGCACGATTCCGCGCCAATTGGTGGAAATCGACCATGGAGGCGACTTGCCTGAGATGCCGGAGCTCAACATCAACATGTACGTGACCAAGGGGCCGGGGGCGGAAATGGCGGCGCGCCTCGCCGAATATGTGCGCGCCGACTTCGCCCCGCCAGAGACGGTTTACGCCGAAGCCGGCGGCCATGTTGGGTTGAAGCTGGTCTGACCCTCTGTTCAGGTTCAGGCAGACGCCCCCACCGCCACCACCACTTTGCCTGAGGCTTTGCGCTGGCGCAGCAGCTCCAGCGCTTGAGTGGCCTGCTCCAACGGCAAGTGATGGCTGACATGGGGGGTTAAATCGCCCGACTGCAACCAACCGCACAGCGCGCGAAAGCTCTCCCCCAACGCTTCGGGCGCAAACTTGGCGTAGGCCCCCCAATACAGGCCGATTGCAGTAAGGTTCTTCACCAACAGGATGTTGGCCGGAATCTGTGGGATCTCGCCGCTGGCGAAGCCGATTGGCAACAGCCGGGCCTCTGGGTTGGCGGAGCGCACCGCCGCCGTCCAGAACGCGCCGCCGACCGGGTCAAACACCACATCTGCGCCGCCCAAAGCCTTCACCCGCTCACGCAGGACATCTGGCCCCTCAGCGGCGTCGATCACATGATCCGCGCCCTTGGACTTGGCGACGGCGAGTTTCTCTGCCCCGCGCGCGCAGGCGATCACTTCGGCGCCCATCAGTTTGCCGATCTCCACGGCGGTTAACCCGACGCCGCCCGCCGCCCCAAGCACCAGCAGACGCTCTCCTGCCTGCAGCCGGGCGCGGCGATCAAGGGCGATATGAGAAGTGCCGTAAGCCACCGGTACCGCAGCCGCCTCCAAATCCGAGAGGCGGGGTGGCGCCGGCACGCAAGCCGCCGCCGGAGCAAGGACAGACTCGGCCAGCCAGCCATAGCCCGTTGTCGCCATCACCCGTGCGCCAATTTCCGGCGCGCCCTCGCCACCTGTCACCCCAGGCCCAAGCGCATCGACCACGCCGCAGACCTCCATTCCAGGGGAGAACGGCAATTCCGGCTTCTCTTGATATTTGCCGGAGACGATCAGGGTGTCGGCGAAATTGATCCCGCACGCCAACACCCGCAGCCGCGCTTGACCGGGACCCGGCTCTGGCGACGGCGCCTCGTCCAACTTTAAATCGCCGCCAAGCTCATGTAGACGCATCGCGCGCATTCGGCCCTCCCGGGTTGTGTCCAAATTGACTATTTCCCGTCGCTTCATCGCCACAGGTTTTTACGGGCCGTTAACAGAAGTTTGCGATGAGTGAACTGCAAGCAAAAAGCGATAGAACACACGCAAACGCCGAGTCGTAAGACTTGGACTTTTCAATATTCGCCGCGCTGGGCCGCCATCAGCCTGCAGCGCCGAGCTCACGGAGGCCCCCGTGCCGAACGCCGCCCAGACCGCCGCGCATATCACGCCGCCGCTTCACCGCCGTCCACCACGGTCGCCTCGCCTGGCAAGCGCGTCCGCAGGGCGCCCATCCCGCCTGAGCGTCTCACGCATGCCAAGCGATCGCTCACATGATTTCTCCCTGTTCGCCCACATCGCCAGCCGGTTTTTCCGCAACCCGGAGGCTGGCGGCAGGCGCTGGGCGTTGCATGAGCGCATGCGCGCCCGCGCCGGCTATCATGTTGCGCCCGGCCTGCGGGATGCGGTTGACGCCAGGGGTCAACGCGGCGGCCAGCGTTTCTTCGAGGTTTACTATGGCGCCCGTGACATACATGGCGTGCATGACCTCAGCAGCGAACGGCTCAACTCCGAGTGGCGTCTGGTCGAAGAAACCGGCGCGGCGCTACTGTATCGACAGGGCGACGACGGCGCGGTGACAGTGTATCTCTATCCCGCCAAGACGGATCGGCTGGCGCCAGTTGAGGATGCGATTATTCTCGACCGCATCACCGAAACCGCCGCCTTAACCGGCAAGGGTTTGATGGCGCGCCATTGGCGGGCGCTGCGGGCTTATGCGGAGGTCACCAGCTTGGACGGCGAGCCGTCGTCGTCGGACTCCGCCCTGATTGCTTGGCTACGTCTGACCAAACCGCAAATCCGCGCCAACCGGGTGCATCCGCCGCAAACCGTCGGCGCGGCTCTGACGGTGGCCGCCTTGTCACTCTCCGCCGCTCTAGGCGCGGCGGTGTTCGCATTGACCACGGCGGCGGCGTAAGCGCCCCAGCATTTGTGCGCGGGGCGCGGCGCGGTATCCGGGCCGAAAGGTTATGCGCCTTCCTTATGGCCCTCCGCCGCAGGCGGCTCCGTTGACGCGCAGCCGTTTTTCTGTCCCGTTCCAGCAGCCGCCGCCATCACACCGGCGACGCCGTCCTCCAGGCTGACGCCAACCTCCTCGCCCAGCTTCTTGAGCGCAGGCAACTGCACCGCCATGCCGGCGATGGCGTCGACAGCCTGCTGCACCGGGCTCGCCGCCACACCGTTGGCCGCGCCGCTCGCCCCGCCTCCAACCCCGCCAAAGCCGGTGACCTGGTGAATCTTGATCGATCCGATCTTCTCGGCCGGGCGCACCATCTCGGCGGCGATGCCCGGCAGCGCCTCCAACCGCGCCAGAGCAATTTTCATCTCAATGATTGCGGTCGACAGCGCATTCTCGGCCTCGGTGATGGCGCGTTTACCCTCGGCTTCGGCCAACAGTTCAGTTTTACGCGCCGCCGCCTTGATCGACATCGCGTCCGCTTCAGCCTGCGCCGCCTCCCGGCGTGCTTCGGCGCGGTCCGCAGCGGCGTGCTTTTCCGCCTCCGCCGAGAGCCGGATCTGGGTGGCCTCACGCTCAGCTTCCCGAGTGGCGTCGATCAGGGCGATGCGCTTCGCGCGTTCCGCCTCGGCGACATTGCGGGCGGTGGCGATGCTCTCGGTGGCGGCGATCGCCTCAGCGCGGGCGGCGTCGGCGGAGGCCCGGGCGCGGCTCTCCTCCTCTGATTTTTGCGCGATCACAATCGCCCGCTCCTGATCCGCGACCTCGATCGCGCGCTCCTTGTCGATCTCGGCAGCGCGGATCGATTGTTCACGGACGATCTCCGCCGCTCGAACCTCGCGCTCCTTGGCGATCCGCGCCTCCTCGGCGGCGCGCTCGCCCTCCATACGCTGTTTAGCGATTTCAGCCTCCTGAGCGGCGCGCATAGTCTCAATCTGCTGCGCCTGCGCCAGCCGAACGGCCTCTTCCTCCTGCGCCAACTCGATTTTGCGTTTTTCCGCCGTCAACGCCGCCATACGCACCGCGATATCCGCCGACGCGTCAATCTCAGCGCGGCGCTTCTTGCTGTCGGCGATAACCTCAGCGAGTTGCCGCATGCCGACGGCGTTAAAGGCGTTGTTCTCGTCCAGCGCATCGAACGGGGTTTGGTCAAGCCCGGTGAGCGAGACGCTCTCCAGCTCCAAGCCGTTCTTGAGCAGGTCCTCGGAGACGGCGTTATGCACCTCCTGCACGAAGTCGGAGCGATTCTCATGCAGCTGGTCCATAGTCATCTGCGCCGCCACCGCCCTCAAGCCGTCGACCAGCTTGCCCTCGATCATGTCACGCAATTGAATCACGTCGAAAGTGCGCTCACCGAGGGTGCGGGCGGCGCGGGCCACGCCTTCCACGGTGGCGTTGACGGAGACGTAGAACTCCACGCCAACATCGACCCGCATGCGATCCTTGGTGATCAAAGCGGCGTCGCCGTGGCGGTACACCTCCAGTCGCAGGGTCTTCATGTTGACACGGGATATCTCATGCAGCAGCGGTACGACGATAACGCCGCCATCCATAATCACCTGTCGTCCACCAGCGCCGGTCTTAACTAGACTGACCTCCCGGGTCGCCCGCCGATAGAGCCGGGCCAGAACAAATCCCACCAACATCAACAGCGCCAAAATGGCGACGACGGGGACCAAAAGATTAATCAACGCCTCAATCATTGTATCAGCCTTTCTTTTGAACAGGGGGTGAAGCGGGGCGATCCTCCAGGCGCATGGCGCGATAGGCGCCATCCCGAACGCGCAGCACCACAACATCTTCTCCCGCAGTTAAAACGTCTGTGTCGTCGATCGGCTCGACGCGGATGTGATGAGTCTCGCCATGGCGATCCTTGACCCGCGCTTGCGCCGGGCGTCCGCGAGCGGCTTGTCCCTGAGCAATCACGCCCACAACGCCGCCAAGGTGGCGCTCGGAGACAGCGGCGGTCTCCAGTTTGGGTGCAAGACGGGCGATCCAACGGGCGAAGGTGGCGCCGAAGGCGAGGCCTGGAAGCAGCGCCAGCACCACGGCGATTCCGACCGGGGCGAGGCCGCCGAACAGCATCGCGGTGAGTGTCTGAAGCATATATCCGGCGACGCCAAATCCTGTGAGCACGCCGGCGATCCAGATCATTAATGGCGCCCGCCCGACGCCAAGCCAACTCAACCAACCGCCGGCGAGCGCATCTGATGGGCCCTCCGCAGCGTCCTCAGCCCCTAGATCCGCCTCCGTCTCAAAAGCAGCATCAGCGTCGAGGTCAAAATCGGTGTCGAAATCAGCGTCAAAATCGGCGTCGGCTTCCGCTCCTCCGGCGCCGAGCACGGAAACCCCGAGAAGAACCCCGAAAAGCTCAATTAAAAGCAGCCCGATGACCAATGCGAGCGCAATTGTGAACGGGGTCATTTCCGCATGTAACAATAGCTCGGCAATTGACACCTTGATGCACCCCTCTAAAGACATCAAAAGCGACACCTCCTTTGAGGCGCTTTTATTGACCTAGGGTGAGTTTCCCGTAGTTTGAAGATGTGATCCAGGGATTTTTACGCATTTTGTTAAGGTAAACACCATTAAACAGCGTAAATTTCTTCATTCTGCATCATCAAGCCCGGCTTTAGAGCGCTCCAAATCTCCCTACGAAAGTCAGAACCGCGTTTTCAGGCGATTGCGCCAATCGCTGCACTGCGGCATAAGCCCGGCGAACGCAGTGCAAAGCCGCGCCCAGGCTCAGAGTGAAAGATTGGTTAATGGACCTCCGCAACGTCGCGATCATCGCGCATGTCGACCACGGCAAGACCACGCTCGTCGACGAGTTGTTGAAGCAGTCCGGCTCGTTTCGGGACAACCAGGCGGTCGCCGAACGCGCCATGGACAGCAACGCGCTGGAGCAAGAGCGCGGGATCACCATCTTCGCCAAATGCACCTCGGTGGAATGGAGCCATGGCGGCGCCCCATTGCGCATTAATATTGTCGACACCCCCGGCCACGCTGATTTCGGCGGCGAGGTCGAGCGGATTTTGTCGATGGTGGACGGGGTGGTGCTGTTGGTCGATGCCGCCGAAGGGCCGATGCCGCAAACCAAATTCGTCACCGCCAAGGCGCTTTCTTTGGGTCTGCGCCCAATCGTGGTGCTGAATAAGGTCGACAAGCCCGAAGCCGAGCCCGACCGCGCGCTCGACGAGGTGTTCGACCTGTTCGCGAACCTTGGCGCCGACGACGATCAGCTCGATTTCCCCAGCCTCTACGCCTCCGGCCGCTCCGGTTGGGCGGACACGGCGCTCGATGGCTCGCGTGACAGTCTGAAGCCGCTGTTCGACCTGATCGTCAAACATGTCCCGGCGCCAAAGCAGGTTGAACAGGTCGAGGCGCCGTTCCGCATGTTGGCGACCACGTTGCAAGCCGATAACTTCTTGGGCCGGATGCTCACCGGACGGGTTGAGAGCGGGACCCTGGAGCCTGGCAAAACCCTCAAAGCGATGTCCCGTGACGGCAGTGAGATTGAACGTTTCCGGGTGTCGAAAATTCTCGCCTTCCGCGGCCTCGGCCAACAGCCGATTGACAAAGCTGAAGCCGGAGACATCGTCGCGATCGCCGGCATGACCAAGGCGACCGTGGCCGACACGCTGCTCGACCCGGCGCTGGAGACACCCATCCCCGCGCAACCAATCGACCCGCCGACCATCACCGTCACCTTTGGCATTAACGATAGCCCTCTGGCCGGGCGCGACGGCGGCAAAGTGCAGTCTCGGGTCATCCGCGACCGTCTGATGCGCCAAGCCGAGGGCGATGTCGCGATCCAAGTCGCCGACACTCCCAGCGGAGAGGCGTTCGAGGTGTCAGGCCGCGGCGAGCTGCAGATGGGGGTGCTGATCGAAACCATGCGGCGCGAAGGCTTCGAGTTGTCGATCTCCCGCCCCCAAGTGGTGCTGCGTGATGAGAACGGCCAGCGATTGGAGCCGATCGAGGAATGCACGATCGATGTGGATGACGCTTATTCCGGCGTGGTGGTCGAAAAGCTGGCCACTCGGAAGGGCGATCTGGCGGAGATGCGGCCCTCCGGCGGCGGCAAGACCCGGATCATCGCCCATGTGCCGTCACGCGGGTTGATTGGCTATCATGGGGAGTTCCTCACCGACACGCGTGGTTCCGGTGTGCTGAACCGCGTATTCCATGAATGGGCGCCCTACAAAGGCTCGATCCCTGGCCGCCGCCGCGGCGTGCTGATATCCATGGAGGATGGCGACGCTGTCCCCTACGCTTTGTTCAACCTGGAAGACCGGGGCAAGCTGTTTGTCTCACCGGGTGAGAGAGTGTATCAAGGAATGATTGTTGGCGAGCATAGCCGAGATAACGACTTGGAAGTTAACCCGCTAAAGGGCAAAAAATTAACGAACGTCCGTGCATCCGGTAAGGATGAGGCCGTTGTGTTAACTCCCGCCACGAAGCTGTCCTTAGAGCAGGCCATCGCTTACATTGACGATGATGAGTTGGTGGAGGTGACCCCAAATGTCATCCGCTTGCGCAAAAGGTGGCTGGACCCGCATGAGCGCAAGCGGCGCGCAAAATCCGCCGCTTGACTGGCGCCTCAGCCTACCGTGGCATACATAACACAAACCCAACGGCATCATACGTGAAAACAGACCAACTAGTCGGTTAAAAGTGAATGAAATCACACTTTCAACTGTCGCTCGAAAAAAATCACACAAAAACTATCAGATGTTGAATGATAGGCTGCCTCCTCACCTGATATTGCATACAGAATGACTTCCATGTATGCGGCTTACGCGTGTGGCGGGATGCATATTTACGTAAGTTTTGGTGTATGTGAGTGGTGAGGTGTCATGGCGAACGAAATTGACGCCCATGTGGGCAAAAAACTTCGGCAGCGGCGTTGGATGTTAGGTCTGACCCAACAGCAACTCGGCGACAGAATTGGTATCAAATTTCAGCAAGTTCAGAAATACGAAACCGGCCAAAACCGGATCGCCGCCAGCCGCTTATGGGAGCTTGCCCGGGCGACTGAAGTTGATATCGCGTATTTCTTTGAAGGCTTAGGCGAAGAAGATTCCGTCGCAGATATGAACGCAGTGGCCACAACAGCAGCGCGTGGCGATGTGATGAGCAACCGCGAAACGATCGAACTCGTACGCGCTTATTATCGGACCCCCGAAACACAGCGTCGTCCGATTTTTGACCTGTTGCGCGTCATGGGCGGACCCAACGTCTTCGAGCCTAGCGGCGACTCCGAAGATACAATCGCTCCCAATGTGAAGGTTGGTGGCCGGAACGGCTAAACTGCGCCGCCTCAAGCGAACCAGAATGGTCGCAAGCGCATATCGAAGCGTCTACGTTCTCACCCCTGTCCCCTTAGGGCGTAATCATGGGTTGGCATGACTGACGCAGACGATGACATGACGTCGGATCTCTCCGTCGCGAATGTGCTTGCGGCAGCTGCGCGCACTGAGATCTTGCCCTTGTTTCGGGCCGGTCCAGGCTTGTCAGCCGAAAATAAGCTACCCTCAGACAGGGGCTTCGACCCAGTGACTGCAGCGGACCGCGCAGCGGAAACCGCCATGCGGCGGTTGCTGGCGGAGCATCGCCCACGAGATGGCGTGTATGGGGAGGAGTTCGGCCGGGTGGATGGCGAGTCCGGCCGGTTATGGGTGCTCGACCCAATCGACGGCACCCGCGCCTTTATATCGGGATTGCTGCATTGGGGTGTCCTGATCGCGTTGTTGAACGCCGACAAGCGCCCCATCCTGGGCGTGATGGACCAACCCTACACAAATGAGCGTTTTTCCGGCTGCACCCAGGGCCGGTCAACCACCGTCTTCTCCCATAATGCGGCAACTACACAACTTGCGGTCCGTTCCTGTCCATCTCTGGCTGATGCGGTAATGCTGACAACCGACCCGGATCTGTTCGCGGAAGGCGCCGAGCGTAACGCCTTTGAAGCGTTGTCGGGCCGGGTGCGGCTGCGCCGGTTTGGATCAGACTGCTACGGCTATGCGATGCTCGCTGCCGGTTGCGTTGACCTGGTTGTAGAGACCGGACTCTCCCCGTACGACATTCAGGCGCTGATCCCGATCGTCGAAGCTTCAGGCGGCGTTGTCACAGACTGGCAGGGCGGGGCCAACCCCTGGGGCGGGCGGGTGCTCGCAGCCGGTGACCGGCGCGTGCACGCCGAGGCGCTAGAGCTATTGTCGCAAACGCCATAAACCCTGAACTCCCTAACTCCCAGGCCGCTTGCGATTAAATATTCTGCGCGTCCATAAACGCGCCAATCGCCCGCCAGAAACGCTCCTGATGCGCATCAGCCTCGATAAATGGCTCATGCCGAGCCCCTTCCAGCATCACCAACTCGACATTGGGAGCGGTCTGATCCAGACGTCGCACTGCTGAGAGTGAGACCACCTTGTCCGCCGAGCCGATTCCGATCAGAACTGGCGTCGAAGGCGGGCTCAGCCGAGAAATCTCTCGATAAGCCGCATTCAACCAGCCCCATGTCGGCCCGCCCAGCGACACTGGATCATGGGCGAACACAAGCTTGGCGTAGACATCGAAGCGTGCTTCGTCGGTAGTCAGAAAGTTATTGGCAAATCCATGGTCGGCGCCGGTGCGGCGATCACATCCGGAAGCGTATCGATCTCCCCATCCGAAGCGCACGCTGGCGGCGGACAAGCGGCGCGCCAAAATGCTCGCGTACCATGCGCCGTAAATGCCCAACATCGGCGCAGATAGCACGCAAGCAGCGAAAGGAGGAGCGCCACCGCCTTCAACGAGATCACCGCGCAGGCTCGGATTTTGCCGCATCAACGTCCGGGTTGAAATCGCCCCGCCCATCGAATGGCCAACCAACAGCCACGGCTTAGGGGCGTCGACGGCGGTGAGATAGGCCAGAAAGGCGTCGACATCGCGCTGAAACTCATTGAAATCACCGACATAACCTTTGCGGGGGTCCGCCAGCGGTCGGGTAGACAAGCCCTGCCCACGCCAATCAATCGCCGCGACGGTGAAGCCCATCGCTGCGAATTTACCAATTGGCTCGTAATATTTCTCAATAAACTCTGTGCGCCCTTGGAACAGCACCACAGTGCCGCGCCGCCCCTCTGGCCATAAAGCCACCCGCAACCGCACGCCGTCTGCGGCTTCAATCCATTGGGCGGCTCCCCCGTGCGGCGCGCGCGCGCTCTCCGTCTCGTAGAGCGGCGCCGCCTCCCCCATCGACACCATCGCCTCTCTAGGCCAGCATCGAGGCGAGCTTCATGGCGAAGCCCATATCGCCATCGATTTTCAAACGCCCGCTCATATAAGCGCTTGTCGGGTTTAACTCGCCAGCCATCAGCTCGTTGAAAACTTCGGGGCTGGCGGTGATGGTGACATCGGCCTCGCCGTCGCCTTGAGACACGGTTCCATCAGAGGCGACAAGGATCGGCCCCTCGCCCTCGATGTCGAATTTCACGGCGCCGCCCAAATCGGCGCCGCCCAACTTTTCGGACACCGCCGCCTCAGCTTTTGCGAGCATCTCGCTCATCACCGTCTCTCCTTCGTTGCCCGAACCGCGCCAAACATCTTCACCGATCTCGACAATATCGGCCAATTCAGCGACGCTTGGGTACCGGTCCAGCGCTTCGGGACTATCTGTAGGGTTCATCCGACCACGGACAGTATTGTGATTACCCCGAAGAGCGCAACGGAAACGCTGCGGAAACGGAGACGCGGAAGATGATTAAGCTTCAGCAAATCGCAGGCGCATCGGCGCTCGCATCGGCGCTCACACTGTTTGCTCAGGCCCCTGTTCAGGCGCAGACGACAACCCCGTCCGTTCCCCCCACGCAATCCGTACCGCCAATACATGACACGCCGGACGCCTACGTCACTCCGGACTCTCATGACGCGCCCACCGCGCCGTCGGCCCCAACACCGGATGATCCGGCGGACCGCGCCGCCGCTGAGAAGGCCGCTGCGGCGGCCAAAGCGCTCGCAGAAAAACAGGCTGCGGACGCCGAAGCTGAAGTGGACGAAAGGCAACTCAGCCCTGAGGAACGTCTCGACCGCGCCTTTGAACGCCTTGCAGCCGAGGATGAGGAAACGTGGCGCGACGCTCAGAAGGACATCGCAATCCTGTGGTCAAAGTCCGGCTCGCCAAGCTTCGATCTATTGCTCAAGCGGGGGCGCGACGCCTTGGAGCGAGAGGATTTCGCCGCCGCCGCTTTGCATTTTAATGATCTGGTCAACTTGGCGCCACAGTTCGCCGAGGGGTGGAACATGCGCGCGACCCTGAGTTACCATCAGGAGGATTATGGCGGCTCTCTGGCCGACATCGCCGAAACGCTGGCGCTTGAGCCGCGTCATTTCGGCGCTCTCTCCGGGATGGGCATTATCTTGGAGACGTTGGAGCTGAAAACCGAGGCCCTGGAGGCCTATCGCGCCGCTCTTGAGGTGAACCCGCATATGGAGAACGCGCAGGAGGCGGTCGAACGTCTGGTCCCGGACGCCGACGGCCGGCCCATCTAAGCCCAGCGCCTCACGCGCCCGCCAATTCGCCACACGCTAACGCGCCCTTGCGCGCCGCTCAGAAATCGGATTTACGAGCGTCGCCGCGAATTTTTGCGACATATTCGCCGGAGAGGCGACGCCGCCGCCATAGAGATTCGGCGCGGTGTTGCGCTTCTGGGGAGGCGTCGAGAAAGGCCCCCATGCGCCCCGACGACGGCGACACCCCCGCCTTCACCCCAAGCACTGGCGAGTCCGGCGCTCGCAGCTCCGACCTGCGCCGCGTCTCAGCGCCCTCCACTGCCTGGGGCGTCGAGACCCCCGCGCGCAATGACGGCGTCTTGGCTGTGCTGGGGCCAACCAACACCGGCAAAACCCACTATGCGGTGGAGCGCATGCTCGGCCACCGCTCCGGCGTGATCGGTTTCCCGCTGCGCCTGTTGGCGCGCGAGATCTATGATCGCATCGTCGCTATGCGCGGCCCCCGAGACGTCGC
The DNA here is from genome assembly GCA_019634215.1 of Paracoccaceae bacterium. GTDB lineage: Bacteria > Pseudomonadota > Alphaproteobacteria > Rhodobacterales > Rhodobacteraceae > JAHQVS01. Next base: position 14,042 of record JAHQVS010000064.1, read on the forward strand.
CCTGATCACCGGTGAGGAGAAGATCGTTCCCCCGGACGCGCGCTATTATTGCTGCACTGTCGAATCGATGCCGTTGGACATGCATCCGGACTTTGTCGCCATCGACGAAATCCAGCTTTGCGCCGACCCCGAGCGTGGACATGTGTTCACCAACCGGCTGCTTCACGCCCGGGGCCGCTCAGAGACGCTGTTTCTCGGCGCAGCCACCATGTGGGACCGCATCGCCGCGCTGGCGCCGGGCGCACGATTCGTCACTCGCGAGCGGATGTCGAAACTGAGCTACGCCGGCTCAAAGAAACTCTCCCGCCTGCCAGCGCGCAGCGCCATCGTCGGATTCTCGGCGGACAACGTTTACGCCATCGCCGAGTTGATCAAGCGCCAAAAGGGCGGCGCGGCTGTGGTCATGGGCGCGTTGTCGCCGCGCACCCGTAATGCCCAGGTCGAACTCTATCAGGAGGGCGACGTCGATTATCTGGTCGCCACCGACGCGATCGGCATGGGCCTTAATATGGACGTGCGCCATGTCGCCTTCGCTGGCCTGCGCAAGTTCGACGGCCGTAGGCACCGCTATCTGGAGGCGAACGAACTGGCGCAAATCGCTGGACGCGCCGGGCGGCATATCAACGACGGCACCTTTGGCGTCACCGGCGAAGCGCCGCCGTTAGAGGATGAAATCGTCACCGCGATCGAGAACCACCATTTCAAGCCGGTGGAGCGGCTGCAATGGCGCAACGCCCGCTTGGACTATGGCACACCGTTCAACCTGCTGCTGAGCCTGGAGCGGGACTCGCCCAGCCGGGACCTTCAGCGTGCGCGGGAGTCCGACGATCTACTAGCCCTGCGGCATTTATCCCGCATTCCCGAGATCATCGACATCGCCCAGGGCCGCAATCGGGTCAAACTGCTGTGGGACGTCTGTCAGGTGCCGGACTTCCGCAAAACCTTGCCGAGCGAGCATGCGGCCTTGCTTGGAGAGCTGTACAGGTTTCTCTCCAGCGACGCTGGCGTCGTGCCGGAAGATTGGATCGCCGCCCAGTGCGCCCGCTTGGATCGCGAAGAAGGCGACATAGATGCGCTCTCAAAGCGTTTGGCGTATATACGCACCTGGACTTATGTGGCGAACCGTGGGCGTTGGCTGGCGGACCCAGGTCACTGGCGTGGGCGCACACGTGAGATTGAAGATAAATTGTCGGACGCGCTGCATGCGCGGCTGACGCAACGCTTCGTCGATCGGCGCACCAGCTTGCTGGCGCGGCGATTGAAGCAAAAGGAGGCCTTAGTGGCGACTGTCGACGACGCCGGGGCGGTGACGGTGGAAGGCGAATATGTGGGCAAGCTCGAAGGCTTCCGCTTCGAGCCTGATCCATCCGCCGCTGGCGCTGAAGTAAAAACACTGCAAGCCGCGAGCGCGCAGGCGTTGCAGTCCGAGTTGGCGCGGCGGGTGGAGAAATTCTACAGCGCACCCGACAGTGAAATCGACGTCACCGAGCAGGGCGGCATGATGTGGGGGACGGCGGCCGTCGGGCGGCTGGAGCCGCCCCAGGACAACGCCGTCGATCCGCTCGCGGTTCGCGCCATCGCGTTCACCGACGACATGGTCGAGCAGGCGCTGAAGGATAAGATTGAGCGTCGGCTCCAGTTCTGGATTGACCGCAAGCTTCAAGCTGCGTTCGAGCCGTTGATCGCCATGAAGAACGACGAAACGCTCAACGGTCTGGCGCGAGGCGTCGCATTCCAATTGCTGGAGCGATACGGCGTCGCCCCGCGTCAGGACATCGCGGAAGATGTGAAGGCATTGGACCAAGACGCGCGGGGATTGCTGCGCAAGCATGGCGTGCGGTTCGGGCAATACTCGGTGTTCATTCCCGCGCTGCTGAAACCAGCCCCGACCCGATTCCGAATGCTGCTATGGGGCCTGAGCGCCAAACTGCCGGAAATCCCCAGCGCCCCGCCGCCGGGAGCCGTCACCATCATGGCGCAAGACCTCGGCCTGTCTCCGGAGGAAACCGCGACCTTTTACCCAATGTCAGGCTACCGCCTCTGCGGCCCCCGCGCCCTGCGGCTCGACATGTTGGAGCGGCTAGCGGATCTAATTCGAGGCAAGGATGTACGCCAGGGCTTCGAGGCCACGCCTGACATGATGTCGATCACCGGCGCGACCCTGGATCAGTTGGCGGAGATACTGGAAGGCCTCGGTTTCCGGGCTGAGAAGGGCGAGCGGCCCAAACAGCCCAAGCCCCTGGCGGCGCCGTCGAAGCGCAAGGGCAAAAAAGCCGCCGCCGCGCAGGTTGAAGGCGCCTCAACGGAGGGCGCCTCCGGGGAAGCAACCACAGGGGAGGGCGCGACGCCCGAAGCTGATCAAAGCGAGGCGGCGCCAAGCGCCTCTGAACAAGTGGCCTCCGACGCACCTCAGACCGAGGCGAATGAGACGCCGCAGACGCCAGAGGTTGGGCAGGGCGAGGCGGAACAAATCATTCCCGAGCTGGTGGCTTCCTCAGAGGCGCCTCAAACCGAGGTGAATGAAGCCGCGCAAACGCCGGATACCGATGAAACGCAGGTCGGGGCCGCTTCCGAACCTGTCGCCGGCGAGGCGCATGATCCAGTTGCGCCCGCCGACACCGAGCCAAACCAAACCGAAGCGACGACGGTGGAGCCCCAGCCGGCAGAAGAGGCCTCTTCCACCACGGCCGAGGCGGCTCCCCAGGCGGAAGAGGCCCTGAAGGAGCCAGAAGAGACCAAGGAAACGACAGAAGCAGCCGCAGAAGCAGCTGAAGCGCCGACAGGCGAGACCATCGAAACTGAGCAAAACGCTGCGCCGCAAACAGAGGCGGAGCCCCAAGAGTCCGGCCAAGAGCAGAATGGGGAGGAAAAGGCAGGCGAAGAAGGCCCTGTGGAGCTTGAGACCTTCTACACCTTCCGTCTTCTGCCGCGTGGGCGCCGCGCCCGTGGTGAAACGCGTGGGGAGCGTGACGGCGAGCGTCAGTCGAACCGGCGCGGCGACGGCGCGGGTGAGGCCCGAGGCCGCCGCCCACGTCGGCAAAACGCGCAGGGCGGCGCCCCGAATGGTCAACAGACGCCGGATGCCTCCGCGCCGAAAGGCTCACAAGGCGAGGGCGGCGCAGCGACCAGCAGCGAGGGCGGCCGCCCGCCTCATCGTAGTCAAAGCCAAGGTCAAGGCGACGGCGGCAGACGCAACGCCAACAATCGCAACGAGGGCGGCCCCAAGGGACGCGGCAAGCAAGGCGGCAAACCCACCGGAAAACCCGGCGGCAAGGGCGGATCGCAGAAACCACGCGAATATTCCTCTGGAGGCCGCAAGCAGCAGGTCGACCCCGACTCGCCGTTCGCGATCTTGCAGAAGTTGAAGGATAATTCGTGAGCCGCCGCCGTCGCCCCGCCACAACCTCGGCGAATCCCGCCGCCGCGCGGTTGGGCGATCTCAGGCCCGGCCCCAACGCGCCGCCGGACCGTGCTCGGCTCGACAAATGGCTGTGGCGGTCGAGGTTTTATAAGACCCGCGCCCTGGCGGCGGAAGCGGTTCAAGCCGGACGCATTCGCGTGAACGCCGTCCGGGTGGGCAAACCCGGCCACGGGCTGAAAACCGGCGACGTGCTTACCTTCGTGAAGGCGGCTCACGCTTTTGTGGTCGAGGTCGCCGAGCTGGGCGACCGGCGCGGGCCGAGCGCCGAGGCCAAAAGACTGTATCGAGACCTCTCCGTCGCCGACCCAAGCGAGGTCGACAGCGACTCTGCGCCCTCCGAGGGGCGGCCGGAAGACACGCGCGAAGGGGCCGAACGCGCGCCCCCACCCCCGGCGTCGTGATCATATGCCGTCTTGAAGAGACGGCGAACGGCTTCTAAACACCGCAGAACCGCGCGACAGCATACAATCGCGCTCCGACATTCCTGCGTCTCAACATAACGCGACGTCATGCCCCGAACGCGCCACGGGCGTTGTTCGCCTGAGAGGATCAACGATGACCTACATCGTCACCGACAACTGCATCCGCTGCAAATTCACAGATTGCGTCGAAGTCTGCCCGGTCGACTGCTTTTACGAGGGTGAAAACATGCTCGTGATTCAGCCCGACGAATGTATTGATTGTGGCGTTTGTGAGCCTGAGTGCCCCGCTGATGCGATACGTCCCGACACTGAGCCCGGCCTTGAACCTTGGCTAGAAATAAACCGTAAATACTCTGAGGCTTGGCCGCGTCTCACCAAGAAACGTGACCCGCTGCCAGATGCGGAGAAACATGACGGCGAATCGGGTAAGTTTGAAAAGTTCTTCTCCGAGACGCCCGGGGCTGGCGACTAACCTTGTAGGCGTGTTCCTGCCCGGATGTTGTGTCGAGAGAGGAATTGGTTCGAATTTGTTGATCCTTAATTTTTCAAGAAACCATCGATTTCGTGTTCGAACACTGGAAATTCCTCTCATTGTTTGTTATCTAGATGTCACACACTGGGCAGGGCCGCGGGGGCCCTCTTTGGGAGCAGCCTCCAGGCACAGCCCATTTCCACGCTTAAATGCGGTCAACTGCCGCGCGGGTTTTCGCGAGGCGGTCTTTTTTTGACCGCGACCATCGAGATGGGGCTCCGGTGTGTGCACTGAACGAGATTCAAGGGGATGGCTCGCCATGACAAAAAAAAGCAAAACTCAAAAACGCTCAGAGTTTCGGGCGAACGACTATGTGGTCTACCCGGCGCATGGCGTTGGCAAGATCGTCTCGATTGAAGAACGTGACGTCGCCGGCCTGAAACTGGAAATGTTCGTAATCTCGTTCGAGAAAGATAAAATGACGTTGCGCGTGCCGACCGCGAAAGTCGCCAGCACGGGCATGCGCGGGCTGTCGAGCCCCGACGTCGTCGGCAAGGCGATGGATACCCTGAAGGGCCGCGCCAAGGTCAAGCGTGCGATGTGGTCGCGCCGCGCCATGGAATACGAAGCGAAAATCAACTCAGGCGACCTGATATCGATCGCTGAAGTGGTGCGCGATCTGTTCCGCGCTGAAGATCAGCCGGAGCAATCCTACTCAGAGCGCCAGCTGTTCGAAGCCGCCTTCGAGCGCTTGACCCGTGAGCTCGCCGCCGTTGAACGCATCGCTGAAGACGCCGCCGCAAAGCGAGTCGAAGGCGTGCTGGTGAAGCGCGCAGCGTAATCCTTTGTTCCTTCATTGACGCACGCCCCGACCGCTAATGCGGTCGGGGCGCGTTTATGAGACGGTGAGCGCGGCGAGCATCGTCACCTCGCAAGCCTGCTGAGCAGCGCCAAGAACGTCTCCGGTTTGCCCGCCGATCCGGCGCGCCGCCAATTGACCAATCACCCAAACCGCCACCGCACCGGCCAAAATCGCCGCCAACGCGCCAAACCCGGCGATGGCCACGCCCAGAAACAATGTCAGCCCCAAACCAATCGCCACAGCGATAAGGGCGGATTGATCGTTTGGGCGGCCGACCAAGGCCGAAAGCCCGTCAGCGCGCGCCGGGGGCAATGACCACATCAATCCGACCACAGCCGCCCGCGACGCTGCGCCTGCGACCACCAGCGCCGCCACGCCCTCGAGCGGAGCGACATTGATGAGCGCGCCCCAACGCGCCAACAACACCAAAACCAACGCCATAGCGCCGAACGCGCCGATGCGGCTATCGCGCATGATCTCCAACACCCGAGGCCCTGAGTGTCCCCCGCCGAAACCATCGGCCATGTCAGCCGCGCCATCCTCATGCAGCCCTCCGGTGACCCAGATCTGCACAGCCAAGGCCGCCGCCGCCGCCATGCCGACCGCGACGCCAACGCTCGCCAAAGCGGCGAAGACCCCGCCCGCCGCCAAGCCGACCACCACGCCAATCACCGGAAACGCCCAGAAAGACGCCGGCATGCGCGCCGCGACTTGCTCTGACGGCAACCGTACGGGTAAGCGGGTCAGCAAAGTAGCGGCGATCAAAACGTCGCGCGCTTGCAAAGTTTCGGACAGGTTATTGTTGTTGTTGACCATTATGGGCCCCCCGCACCTATGATCGCATGTCCATAACGTGAGAAATTGTCCATGACGACGCCGAACTCCCCCTTCAGCGGCGTACAGCCGCGCTTTGCGTCCCAGAGGGATCTGCTTGAAACGCTCTCCACGCTGCCCACCCCCGATTTAGACGCCCGTGACGCCGCCGCCGCCAGAAATGCGACTCTGACCAAACCGGATGGCGCGCTGGGCCAGTTGGAGAAACTGGCCGTCTGGGCCGCCGGTTGGCGAGCGAACGCCCGTCCCGTCGCGGACAAAGCGCAGATCATCGTATTTGCGGGAAACCACGGGGTCACACGTCAGGGAGTATCGGTGTTCCCCACGGACGTTACGGGGCAAATGGTGGCCAATTTCAAGGCTGGCGGCGCGGCGATCAGCCAACTCGCCGACGCCAGCGGCGCTGACCTGACCGTGGTGCCCATCGACCTGGAGACGCCCACGGCTGATTTCACCGAAGCGCCGGCTCTGTCGGAGGAGGAGCTGTGCGCCGCCCTCTCGATCGGGTGGGAGTCGGTCGACCCCACGGCGGATATGATCGCTTTGGGAGAGATGGGCATCGGCAACACCACCTCGGCGGCGGCGGTGGCTCGGGCGCTGTTCGGGGGCGCGGCGGAGGATTGGGTCGGGCGCGGGGCCAGCCCGGATGGGGCGACGCTGGACGCCAAGCGCCGGGCGGTGCGCGCAGGGATGGACCGTCACGCTCTCGCCCTACGCGACGCCGCCCATCCGCCGCTGGAGGCGCTGCGGCGCTTTGGCGGCCGGGAATTGGCCGCGATCGCTGGCGCCACGCTGCGGGCGCGGATGGAGCGGATTCCGGTGATGCTCGATGGCTTTATCTGCTGCGCCGCCGTGGCTCCATTGTTCGCGATAGAGCCCACGGCGCTGGGTCATTGCCTCGCGGCGCATCGCTCGGCCGAAGCGGCGCATGACCGGCTGCTGGAAGAGCTGGGCTTGGAGCCGCTGTTGGACTTCGGCCTGCGCCTCGGCGAGGGCTCAGGTGCGGCGCTCGCCCTGCCGATCCTGCGCGGCGCGCTGGCCTGCCACAGCCGAATGGCGACCTTCGCGGAGGCGTCGGTCAGCACCGCCGGTTGATCAAGGTCAATGTGGGAAAAGGCCGGATCGGGCTTCCTGACGGTTAACGGGGCGTAAAAGCCCCTGATGGAAGGAAACGCCCGACCCCGGGCCCCTACCGAGGGCCGCCCTATGACCACCTCGCCTGACGACCATCCGATGACATCAGCCGCTGCCCCACCCACCAGGCCCGCACCGGTTCCACCGCCGAAGCGGCCCCGCCCAACCGAGGGCGCGCCGCCCTATGGCTTTCCCACCGCGCCAGGGGTTCACAAGGTGAAACTCGACGACCTGTACGCGGCGCTGCGGGAGGGCGCCGCCGATTTCCAGCGCGCCCCGAAGTTCGGGTTGTTCTTCGGCGGCGTGTACGCTGCCGGGGGCTTAGCACTGTTGGCTTGCTTAACGATTTGGGACACGCCTTGGGCGATCATCCCCTTGGCGATCTCTTTTCCCTTGGTCGGTCCCTTTATCGCCGTCGGTCTCTATGAAGTCAGCCGCAGGCTCTCCAGCGGACAGGCCCTGAATTGGGCGAGCGTGCTCGGCGTGGTGGCGGCACAGCGTGACCGCCAGCTCTCCTGGATGGCGTTGGTGATGCTGTTCGTGTTTTGGCTCTGGGCCTATCAGGTGCGATTATTGTTGGCGCTTTTCCTCAGCACCGCCTCGATCTCAAGCTGGGAGGGGTTCGTCATGCTGGTCGCCACCACGCCGAATGGATGGACGTTCCTGGCGATCGGCACGGCGATCGGCGCAGTTTTGTATGTATTTTTGTTCAGTATTACCGTGATCAGCATGCCGTTACTGCTGGAACGGGACCTCGACATCGTCACCGCCCTCGCCACCAGCGTGACGGTGGTCCGCCGCAGCCCGGTCGTGATGTTGATCTGGGCGGTTGTGGTGATGGCGTTGATGACACTCGCCCTGGCGCCAGCCTTCCTGGGCTTGGTGATCGTCCTGCCAGTGCTCGGCCACGCCACATGGCGTCTATATGAGCGGGCGGTGGCGTGGGGATGAGCCGAACCACGCCGGTGTTCGGGGGCTTAAGGCGGCGCGGGCCTAGTTCGCCCGCTCCAGCAGGTACCCGCCGTTTTGAACCCACATCCCCTTTCTTGAGCGCAAGCCAATAAAATCAGCAGGTTAAACATGTCACCCGTCCTGCTCCGATAGGGTTCGCTCCCTCAACCAGATATACAGCCCCGCCGCCAGCACGATCGCAGCGCCAGGGAGAATTGCCGGGTCGGGAAGGATATGGAACACCAAAAAGTCCGCCAGCGACAAATATACGATCTGGACATAGATAAACGGCGCCAGGGTCGATGCCGGAGCATAGCGATGTGCGATGGTCATAATCTGATGGCCAGCCCAACCGAATAAGCCGATCGCGGCGAACACCACCCAATCAACGGGACGGGACGGCCATACCCACTCCATCACGGCCAGCGGCGCGATCCCGATCGTCGCGACTAGAGCGGCATAGAATTGCTGGGTGTTGGTCGGATCGACCCCGGCGAGTTTCCGGGTCCAAATGCCATAGAGGCCCGCCAAAACAGTAGCGCCGAGTGAGAAAAACATCGCCCAGTGAGCTTCAGCGCCGAACGGCCATGTGATCCAAAGCACACCGACAAACCCCACCAAAATCGCCGTCCAACGCCGTACCCCGACGCGCTCGCCCAGCAGCGGGATGGAGAGGAGACAGACTAGAATAGGCACCGCGAAGAAAATCGCAGCCGTGAGCGACAGCGGCAAATACTGCACAGCGGTGAAATTGCAAATGGTGGAGCCTAGCAAAAACACTCCGCGCCAGATCTGATCCGAGAAATTGCGCGTTCGAAACAAGCTTTCCCGATAGATGGGCAAAAACAATGCCGACACGATGATGAGATGGCCAAGGTAGCGGATGAATACCGTCTCCATGGTCGGCAGGCCCGCCTCACGCGTCAACCAACGAGCGCAAACATCGATGCCGGTAAATAAAATATAAGTAATCAGCATCAGAAAAATGCCGTAGGAGCGGTTTTCAGTGCGCGCGCGAAGGGCCTGGACGGCCATGGCGAGGGTCCTTTATGCGAAGGGCGACGCCACTGCGGCGCATGTGTCCGTGCGCCGGAAGCGAGCAGATGATCAGGTTTAGGCCCTGACCTAACGGCCTAGGCGTTATGACGAAAGGCGGCGCCGCGTCGCCGGGCTCGGGAAAGCAGGAGAGTTGGTTGACGAGTCGAGGCGAAACAAGCCAACAGCCCCCCGACGAGATGACGCCGACAGAGCGCCGCCGGTTGATGCTCATGATCGAGGCCCGCCTCAGCGCGGCCCATAGCGGTGATATGGCGCAGTATCGGCGCGAGATTTCCGCTCTGACCAAACGCGCCAACCAGCTGTTGTCCGAGGCTCCCCGGCCGCCAAGCTCGGACGGGCGGCGTAACATGTTTGAGCGCGTCCGTGATCTCAGCGGCCGTGTGCATGAGGAGCTGGCCGTCGGCGGACTGTTGATCGCCTTCGTGTTCGCCACCACCATCGGCGTCTTCGCACCATTTGTGGTGGCGTTTGGCGTGATTGGATTGCTCGGCTGATGCCTGGGAAAGCTAGACGGCCAAGCAGGTTTCATGGATCTCAGGTGGCGCTCGCGCCTGCGGCTAACGCGTCGGCGAAAAAGCCCTCGCCACCGAAGTTGCCCGATTTGAGCGCCAACGCCACTGGCTCCTCATCGAGGCTGGCGCACCAGGGCACCCCTGGCGCAATCGATGGGCCGACCGTCATCCGCGACACGCCCAACGCCTGCGCCACAGCGCCAGAGGTCTCCCCCCCGGCGACCACGAACCGCCGCACTCCGCGCGCCCGGGCGGCCTTGGCGATCTCCGCCAGCGCGCCTTCAACCAGTTCGGTGGCGCGATCCGGCCCCAACCGCTCTTGCGCGGTCTGCACCTGATCCGGCGTTTGGGAGCTGGAGATCAGCACCGCCGCATCTCCATTCAATTGCTCCAGCGCCCATTCCAGCGCCGCGCCAGGGCCGGTCTCCGCCAAGAGCAGAGGCTCCAGGCGCAAGATCGGGCCGCCCTCCCGCTCCCAACGCGCCACCTGCGCATTGGTGGCTGTGGAGCAACTGCCGGAAAGGATGAGAGTAGGGCCGTCGATATGGGGCAGGGTGGTGGCCTCTCCACCCTCCAGCTCACCCGCCGAGGCGAAATTCTCCGGCAGGCCGAGCCCGAGGCCAGAACCGCCGGTGACAAGCTTTGCCCCGGCGCAAGCCCGCCCCAGGGCGATCAAATCTTCATCCCGCACCGCGTCCACGATCACATGCCTGAAACCGGCGATCGAGGCTTGCGTCAACTCGCTGCGGATCGCATCCGCCCCCCTTGAGACCACATTCCAGGGCACGAACCCAACCAGTGACCCCTCCGGAAGCTGCGCCGCCAACACACGGCGCAAATCGGCGTCGGTCATCGGCGTCAGCGGATGAGACGCCATCCCGGATTCGGAAAGGAGCTGATCAAACACGAACAACTTGCCCTGATAGACCGTGCGGCCGTTCTCTGGAAACGCAGGGCAATAGATAGTGACCTCCGCCTTGGTGAATTTCCTCAGCGCCTCCGCCACCGGGCCGATATTGCCTTGGGGCGTGCTGTCGAAGGTGGAGCAATACTTGAAGTAGCACTGCTGCGCCCCGGCGCGCGACAGCCAGCGCCAGCTCTCAACACTCTCCGAGACCGCTTGGTCAACCGGAGCAGTGCGCGATTTCAAGGCCACCACTACCGCCTCAGCCTCGGGGACGTCAGCTGATAAATCCGGCGCTCCTAACACCAGAGTCGTGCGCATGCCGGCTCGCGAGAGCATGGAGGCAAGGTCGGTGGCTCCGGTGAAATCATCCGCCACAGCGCCGAGCAAAAGCCGCATTTGTCGCTCCCTTCTAAGGACCTGTCCTAACCATCGTGCAACTAGGCTCTTGACCAATGGCGCCATTCCCCCGTGAGGTCTTTGGCCGGAGCGATTACTCTGGCGCTCCATAACGCCGCCATTGCATGATGGGGACAACCTTAACCGGGTGCGCCGCCGCGCCACAATACACGGGCTAAGAGAGGAACAGTCATGACCACAGCCTCCACTGGGTCGACCGGCCGATTGGCGGGGAAAACCGCCTTTTTAACGGCCGCCGGGCAAGGCATCGGCCGCGCCACCGCGCTGGCCTTCGCCGCCGAGGGGGCCAAGGTGCGGGCCTCCGACATCTCAGAGGAGTTGTTAGAGACGCTCAAGGCCGAAGCGCCTGGGGTCGAGACCTTCGTTGTCGACGCGCGCGACACCGCCTCGGTGCAGGCGGCGGCGCGGGCGGCGGGGCCCGTGGACATTCTGTTTAACTGCGCCGGCTACGTTCATCACGGCACCATACTCGAATGCGACGAATCTTCCTGGGATTTATCCTTTGATCTCAATGTCAAATCTATGTGGCGGACACTCCAGGCGTTTCTACCGGGCATGCGGGAAAACGGCGGCGGCTCGATCATCAACATGGCCTCCGGCGCCTCTTCGCTGAAGGGCGCCCCGAACCGCTGCGTCTATGGGGCGACCAAGGCGGCGGTGATCGGGCTGACCAAATCAGTGGCGATTGACTTCATCCGGGAAGGGGTGCGCTGCAACGCGATCTGCCCAGGCACCATCCAATCTCCCAGCCTTGAGCAGCGCATTCACGCCCAACCCGGCGCTTACGAAGACAACCGCGCCGCTTTCGTCGCCCGTCAGCCGATGGGGAGAATCGGCACGGCGGAGGAAGTGGCGGCGATGGCGCTCTATCTCGCCTCGGACGAAAGCGGCTTCGTCACTGGCGGCGAATTCAAGATCGACGGAGGCTGGACCTTATGATTGACGCGGCCCTTCGTTTCGCCGACAGCGCCGACCTGCCCCGCCTGCACGCCCTGATGCGCCTCGCCTTCGCCGAGTACGCTCCCGCCCTCGGCTATGCGCCGCAGCCAATGGCCCAGGATTACAAACCCTGGGTGAAGCAGAACCTCGCAATGGTGTTGGATGACGACGCTGATTTGCTCGCCGGGGCGGCTGTCGTGCGGCCGCGCCCAGGGTATCTCTATCTCGACGCCCTCGCCGTGCATCCGGTTCGCCGGCGGCGTGGCGACGGGCGGCGGTTGATGGCGGCGGTGGAGGATCTGGCCTCGGAGCTATGTTTCGAGCGGGTCCGCCTACACACGCCGCCGGTGCTCTCGGCGCCGATGCGGTTCTACCGCCGCCTCGGCTACCGAGAAATAAACCGCTCTGGCAAAGGGCCTGAAGCGCGGGCGCTGCTGGAAAAACCGATCGAAAGCGCCTTGACACGGTTGTTGGACGTCGGTGGAGGGTGACACACAGCCTTCGGCGCTGGATGAGTGAAGCTGGCGATCACCCCTCGCGCATTTTATTTACAATATCAATAAACTAACACTGCAAGCGTGCCCAGATAGGGCACGCATCAAGCGGCGACCTCGCCAAGCTCCAAGGCATACGGAGATACCGGCCCTCCAGGCGCTGGCGGGCCGCACCCAACAAGCATCACAAACGTTTACAGGCCACTCCACCACGCCAAAAACCAATACATAGCGCCTCACTCCCTCTCCAGCCGCAGAGATCGCACCAAGGGCAGGCACCATTCCGCATCGTTCGCATCAATAGTGTCTCCGAGGATAAAGCAGGAGAGGCCATACAGGTCGCCGCCCACTCTAAACCAGCCCTCGAGGTCAGCCTGATTGCCTCCAGAGCCCGCACCTTGGGTAAAATGGCGCTTCAACCAAATGTCGTCGCTGTCCGGGGGCGCAGCGCCCAGATATCGAAGGGAGAGGGTGGGCGAAGCGCGAGTCCCTGGCTGAGTTTCGATCCGGATGCTCTCGCCCACGGCGACGATGCTTGAGCCAGGTGGCAGATCAATCACCAGTTCCCGCCCCGCGAACTCAAACTCATATGGCTCCAATGGAACGCCCTGCTCTGGCGCTGCGCCGCAAGCTGTCACCATAGCCAGCAGCGCCGGCGCCCAGACAGGTGAAACCTTAGCCATCCTGCCTCACGGCACGCCCCTCGGCCAGACTGTCGATCAACCCGCGCGCAATCTCCCTGAACCGCGCCGCCTGGGCCGAGTCCTCTACGGCGATCGGGCGGCCAGCGTCGCCGGAAAGCCGCGTCTCCAGATCCAACGGCACCGCCCCGAGGAACGGTGCGCCGATCGCCGCCGCCTCCCGCTGCGCCCCGCCATGCCCGAACAGATGCGCCTCATGCCCGCATGCGGGGCAGACATATGCCGACATATTTTCAATCATTCCCAGGATGGGCGTATCCAACTTCTCAAACATTTTCAGCGCCTTACGCGCATCTAGCAAAGCCACATCCTGCGGGGTCGAGACCACCACAGCCCCGGTCACCATCGCCTTTTGCGCCAGACTGAGCTGCACATCCCCCGTGCCGGGCGGCAGGTCGACGATCAGCGCGTCCAGGGTTCCCCAATCGCATTCATGCAGCAGTTGCGTCAGCGCCTTCATCAGCATCGGTCCGCGCCACACCACCGCCTCACCCGCCGGGACCAACAACCCCAGAGACATCACCTTCACCCCAAACGCCTCCGGCGGGCGTAAGGGCAGGGAAGTCTGTGGCGGGGCGTCTTCGATGCCCATCATTCGGGGCTGCGAGGGGCCGTAGATATCAGCATCAAGCAGGCCGACACGCCAGCCCTCCGCCGCCATAGCCACCGCCAGATTGGCCGACACGGTCGATTTGCCGACCCCGCCCTTACCGGAACCGACCGCGATCACCCGCGCGACCCCAGTGATCGGCTGCGGCGTTGGCGGCGCGCGGCGAACACCGCCAAAGTCGGGCGGAGCGGGGGCCGCTTCGGCAGATGGTGTGCTCGAATGCGCGGTCAGCACCACGCTGGCGGCCTCCACCCCTGGCGCGCTCGCCGCCGCCGTTTCCGCCGAGGCCCGCACGGGGGCATACTCGGCCGCCTTTGCCGGATCGACCGCTAACGTCACCAGCGCCTTGGCCCCGTCAAAGCTCACCGCTTCGACCCTTCCGGCCTCGACCAGATCCAAACCTATCACCGGGTCCTCGACGCGGCGCAGCGCCTCCAGAACTCCGGCTTCCGTTGGTTTGCGCTTGCCGAACAATCCCATTCGCCGCCTCGTTTAAGCTAAGGGCGCCCCGAGCGCCGTGGAGAAACTTGCATATGAGGACTGGGCGCCCCTCGCCAAGGACCGATCCAGGATCAAGATCAAAGTCTGCCCCCGTTCAAGATGGTATCCACCAGCAGGTAGGGCCATATACCGCCCGCGTCAGAAGCATAGGTCATCATCATGGACCCCGACGCCATCACCTCTGAGCTCACAGCCCAAGCCGCCCTGTTCACCGCGCTCGCCGCCTCCCGCGCGCTCGGCGACGCGCCGGTGGAGCGGATCGACACGCCCCTATCAGCGATCTTCCTGTGCGGCGACCGAGCCTATAAGGCGATGCGGGCGGTGACACGCCGTTTCGTCGATTTCAGCCATTTGGAACACCGGCGCGCCGCCTGTGAGGCGGAGCTGAACGCCAACCCCGCCGCCCCCGGTCTGTACCTCCGGGTCGTCCCGGTACTGCAAAGCGATCAGGGCTTGATGCTTGGGGGCGCCGAAGACACCGCTAACGCTCTGGAGTGGTTGGTGGTGATGCGCCGCTTCGATCATGCTGACGCCTTCGACCAACGACTCGCCGACGGCAGATTAACCCGGGTCGATATCGAACAACTCGCCGACGCCGCAGGCGCCGCCCATATCGCCGCCCCGGTCCTACATCGCGAAGACGCTGGCGCGGATATGGCCGTCACCATTAACAATCTCACCGCTGCGCTTGGGGCGTTATCGAACGACGCGCCCTCAACGACCCAAACGGAATTCACCTCGGCGCTCTCAGCATGGCGTCCCGCTATCAGCGACGCTCTGGCGATGGCCCGGCCCCAGCTTAAGGCGCGTGGGCGGCATGGCCGGGTGCGGCGTTGTCATGGCGATCTGCACCTCGCCAATGTCTGCCGGTTCGAGGGCCGGGCGACACCGTTCGACGCCATCGCCTTTAACGATGATCTCACCAGAATCGACATCGCCTATGACGCCGCTTTCTGCGCCATGGACCTTGCGGCGCGCGGCGTCCAACCGCTCGCCAGCGCCTTCATCAGCCGTTGGCTAAGTATGACCCGGGATTACTCCGGCCTGGCGCTGTGGCCACTGTTCCTCTCCACCCGCGCGGCGGTCCGCGCCATGGTCGCCGGGTTCGCCAAAGACTGGGAGACCGCCATCGCCCGCCTCGCCTCGGCCAACCGGTTTTTATGCTTTTCCCCGCCACTGCTTTTGGCCATCGGCGGCGCCTCCGGGGCAGGCAAGACCACCTTGGCGCGCCAACTCACCCCAGAAATACCCGGCCTAGGCGGCCTTGGCGCGGTTCATATGCGCTCCGACGTCGCCCGCAAACGCTTGCTTGGCTTACCGCCGGAGCAGCGTGCTCCACAGAGCGCTTACGCGCCAGAGGTCTCCGCGCGGATGCTGCGGCAAATGCTGCGCGACGCTGGCCGAGCCCTGCGCGCCGGGGAGAGCGTGGTCTGGGACGCCACTTTTATCCTGCAATCCGACCGTGACGCCTTATCCTCGCTGGCGGCCGCATCCGGCACTGATCACCTCGGTCTCTGGCTCGACGCCCCGCCCGCCTTGCGCGCCGCCCGCGCCGAGCGGCGCACACAAGCCGCCGCCCAAGGAGAGCCCCCTGACGCCTCCGACGCCGGCGCCGGGATTGCGTTGCGTCAACAGGCCGATCCGCTCACCGACCCGCACTGGCGCCGCATCGCCTCAGACACCGCTTCCGATCACATCGCCGCTGAAGCGCGCCAAATCCTCATTATGTTTCCATTTGAGAAACAGATTTAGGTGAAAACCAAACATTCCTTCCCTCGGAAAAACAACCATTTCTCCCTCAACGCACCGCGCTCCATTCAGAGCGTGAGATGATACGGAGGGACAAATGACCACCGAAACCACTTCGACAACAACTTCACCCGGCCTGCACCATGTCACCGCCATCGCGGGCGACCCACAGCGCAACCACGCCTTCTACACGGGAACACTCGGTCTGCGGATGGTGAAGCAGACCGTCAACTTCGACGATCCAACCACCTATCATCTGTATTACGGCGACAGCATCGGCGCGCCCGGGACGATCATGACCTTCTTTCCCTGGGTGAATCTGCCAAAGGGCAGGGTAGGGCTGGGGCAAGCGGTTCTAACGCAGTTCATCGTCCCGCGCGGCTCGCTGGCGTTTTGGACAGAGCGGCTCGACCGTCTCGGCAAGGGTGTGATGGCGCGCGAAACCCTGTTCGGCGAGGAGCGACTGGTCTCACTCGACCCCGACGGCCTGCCCTTCGCCTTGGTGGAGGTCGACGCCCCCGCTGCTGCGGAGGCTCCTGAGCGGCTTTGGGTTGACGGCGGCGTCCCCGCGTCTTTCGCGATCCGGGGCTTTTACGGGATCACTCTAGCTCTATCCCGCGCCACAGGCACGGCGGAGATCTTAACCGATATCTTCGGTTACACGCAGGAGGCCGAGACCGATTGGCCCAAAGGCGACGCCAGTGGCCGCCTGATCCGCTACCGCAGCCCGGCGGCGGATGGGA
>JAHQVS010000007.1 GCA_019634215.1 Paracoccaceae bacterium
ACGGTGGCGCCCATGACCAGGATCTGCTGGGCCGGGTGACGGTGTATGGCGACCGGGTTGAGGTAGACGACATCCGTGTCGATGCTGGTTCCGTCGCCGGCATCATTGAGACAGTCGAAGATCTTGATGAGGCGCTGAATCCGGAAGGCGTCCATGATGAGAACCCGGACCGGTATGACAGCTTGAACCCGTTTCTGGATCAGGTTGACTTCGCCGCCGTCAATGATGACCCGGAAATTGTCTACGAAGAGAACATCCACACTGTCGCTGTTGAGGCGGCGCAGAACAACAATATGATCGGCACCAACGCTGGTGATATGATGCGGGGCGACCGTGTCGATGAGACCGAGGCGACCGACCCCCACCCGCCGATCTCTTATTTTAGCTTTGATTCCAATACGTCCGGTGTGTTTGAGGACGCGCGTGGCGTGCAAAGTCTGGCTTTCTATGAAGCGGTCGACGCCAAGGCGGTGCTGCAGTCTGACCCTGGCGCTGTTGTAACCGAGGCCGGCGCGCCAGGTCTCGGCGGCCGCGCGTTGCGTTTCGAGGAAAACAATCAGTTTGCCGTCGTCGAGCACGACGAAGCTTACGAGGTGCTGCAGGGCACCGTTGGCCTTTGGTTCAAGGCCGATGATGTTAATGACGGCGATCAGACACTGTTGGCCAAGGACGAAAGCGGCTCGGGCGATGGCGGGCATATGCGCGTCATGATCGAGGAAGGCGGTCAGCTCTTCATCCGCATGGCCACGGGCGATGGCCGCAATAACCGTGAATGGGTTTCCAAGCAGCCTTTGATCGAGAGTGGCGAGTGGACCCATGTCGCGGTGGGCTTTGGTGAAGATGGCATTGAGGTCTGGCTTGATGGCCAGCGCTTGAATGACAACGCCTTTGATGCTGTCACCAATGATACCCCGGCGCTCAGCGACTATAAGGAATACTTCCTGGTCACCAATGAGCAGCCTTGGGTGTTGGGCGCCGACACCTTTACCACCCGCGATGCGGACTCTGCGGCCAAAATTGCGGCGGACGACCGATTGGCCAACGAGTTCAAGGGCGCGATTGACGGTTTCGGTGTTTGGGGCGGCATGACCTCGGGCGACAAGCTGAATGACGCTCAGGTGGCCGCGCTGGTTTCGGATGGTCCTGGCGACTTATCGGCCCCGGCTCGTGTCGCCGAGGCTGTCCCGATGGGCGACGACGACATGCGCGGCTATGGCGGTGACGACGAGATGCATGGCGGCGCTGGCCGTGATGTCATGGACGGCGGCACCGGTGATGATGAGATGTATGGCGGCTACGGCGCCGACAAGCTGATGGGCTCCTCCGGCGACGACATGTTGGACGGCGGCCATGGCAACGACATCTTGATGGGCGGCGCGGGCGATGACCTTCTGCTCAGCCGCGCCGACGGGCGCGAGGGGCCGGTGACCCTTGATCCGTTCCGTGACGAGGGCGACCCTTACAACGAGCTGAGCCCGATCAATGGGCAGGTCTATGAGAGCCAGCCGGTGCTCGGCGCCGACGATATTCTAACGGGCGGTGAGGGCGCTGACCGGTTCAGGTTCGAGACCCTGATCAACACCAAGGAACGCTACTTCCTCGACCATGTCATGGAAGATGGCACGATCCATTGGCACGGCGTCGCCGGTGAGAATGATGAAATCCATGATCACTGGGTGGATATTCTCGGCAACGACGTCATCACCGACTTCTCGATTGAGGAAGGCGATGTGATCGAGGTGGTTGGCCACACGACCCAGATATTTAGCGTCGAGTATGTTGATGAGAACAATGATGGCGCCGCTGATTACTCGGTGATCTACGTCTACTCTCAACAGGGTAATGGCGGCGGCGCTCACGACGAGGATCAGCTCGGGACTATCACGGTGTATGGCGATCTGGTCGAGGAGGACGATATCGTCTCTGACGCCTCCCCGGCCTATGGCATCGTTGACACCGTGTGGGAGCTGGAGGAGGCGATCACCCCGCTTTACACTTCTGATGAGCAGGCCCGCGAGGACTTCCGAAGCTGGGCGCCAAGCGGCGATCAGAACTTCAACCGCGTGTTTGGCGACCAGAGCGACCAGCAACTGCGCGGCGGCGAAGGCTCCGACTGGATGCAGGGCATGGCCGGCGACGACGAGATGTGGGGCGGCGGCTCCCGTGACCGTATGGGCGGCGGTACCGGCGACGACATGATGTATGGCGGCGACGGTAATGATATCGTTGCTGGCGCCGTCGGCAATGACAGCGTTTGGGGCAATCTTGGCGACGACCGCATTAATGGCGGCGAAGGCGATGACAACCTCTACGGCGACGAAGGCGCGGACTTCTTGGCTGGTGGCCTTGGCGCGGACACTGCGCGCGGCGGTGTGGACAACGATATCATCTACGGCGGTGACGGCGACGATTGGATCGATGGCGGCGCCGGCGATGACACCCTGATGGGCAACAAGGGCGCTGATCGCATCCTGGGCGGTGAGGGCGATGACACTATCGCTGGCCGGGCTGACAATGACTCTCTCGTGGGCGGCGCTGGCAACGACACCATGTTCGGCGGTTCTGGTGAAAACCGGATCAACGCTGGCGAGGGTGATGACACCATCAACGTCCGTTTGGGTGAGAACACTCTGATCTATGACGACGCTAACTTTGGCTCCGACGAGGTGTACGGTTTCGACGTTGATAAGGACGCAATCCAAATTCTGTCCTCGGTGGTCGCTGACACCGATATGATCGAGATTGAGTCACTCGGCGAAGGCCGCACGCAGCTGAGCTTTGGCGACTCGGGCGGCACCGTCACCCTGTTCGGCGTCGACGCCTCCGACGTTACGGCTGATATCTTCAAGATTGTCGACTCCGACGCGAACACTGCGGCGGCCAGCCCCGCCGAAGAGTATGACGCCGCCGGCGGCGACGCCAACAGCATGGCGGACGAAATGCCGACCATCATCAACACGGACGATAATCTGGTCGGCTAATAGGCCCTCCTTGATCGCCTAGCGCGGTCTGGGACAACTTAACCTCGGCGGTCGAAGGATCGCCGAGGTTTTTTTATGGCATGCGCCAAGTGTAAGAAGCGAATGAGTAGCCTTTGCTTGCTTGACCAACACTGCCCATTGTGATCGGAATGATGTTCGTTATGACTGATTTAAGTGGAATTATTGAGCAATTTCAACGAGATGGCCGGATGTGGCTGCGCGGCGCAATCTCGCCAACAGAAGTAGCTGAGTTCGCGCGCTTGGCCGGTGGCGGCAGTCATCCGGGCGCGAGAGTTTCTCAGGATGATCCCTTGTACCAAGCCATCGCCGCCGCGCCGTTTTCTGCGCGATTGGCGGCTTTGTGGCCGGAAGTGCGGCCTGTCCGGCTGCTCTCCTTCGCCAAATCTCCCGAGGCGAATTGGGCTGTGCCTTGGCATCAGGACCGGGTGATCGCGACAGCGCGTCGGGTAGAGGCGCCGGGATATGGCAATTGGTCGCGCAAGGCGGGCGGATGGCATTGCGAGCCGCCGCTGGCGTTGCTGGAGCGCATGTTGTTTGTGCGGGTGCATCTGGACCCGAGCACGGTGGAGAACGGCGCAATGGAGATCGCGCTGGGCAGCCATCGCGCGGGCAAGGTCTCGACCGAGGAGGCGGCCGACATCGCAGCCCGCCATGAGACGGAGCTGACCATCGCCGAACCTGGCGATGTGTTGGTGCTGGCGATGCTCACCTTACATCGGTCTAGCCTGAGCAACGCGCCGGGGCTTCGGCGGGCGTTGCGGGTTGACTATGCGCCGGGGGGATTGCCGGCTGAATTGCAAGAAGGCGCGCCGTGTGCTTGAGCGGGTGCTGGCGTCATGTCACCGCGTGGTCAGGGCGACGTCCGCCCCGCGCAGCAGATCTACGGCTTCCGTGGGGATCAAGACGGAATGGGTGACCATGACGGTGATCGCCGTATCGGCCCAATACTCGTAAAGCTCTTCGTCGAACAGCAGCGCCCCTTGTTCAAGCGAGGCCGTATCACGTAATCGATGTGTGAGGCGCAGCGCATCGAGAAACTCTAGCAGCGGAAATGCGCCTTGGTCCCGCACTTTGCGCCGAACCTCGTCTAGAATGGCTTGGTTTCCTTCACCGAGCCGTAAGGTGTGTTCGTGGGCGCGTTGCTGGATGAGAACGCCGCTGCTGGTCTCCTGTCTGGGCTGGTCCAAGCGAACGACAAACAAAGTTCCGCGATCGTGAATGAGTTCAAGCTCTGGCGTGTTCGGGAACAGCAGGCCCTTCCAGGCGCCGTCCTGGCTAGGCAACCGGCCGCCGATGGTTGTCCAGTGCCGGGTGAGCCGCTCAGCCCAAAGCGCACCCCATGGGGAGGCGGCGAGTTCGCTGAGATAACACGGGCCGAAAGCGCCAGCGTCGCGCACAGCGTTGTCATCGTCCTGTAGCGCGTAGGTGGGCAGGTTGGTGGTTTGGCCTTGCAGCGTGATGATAAGATCGCCTGAAAAGCAGCAGTATTCGGCACGCATAAGGAGCGCCTCCTGTTCGCGCCGCTTGGAGGCGGCGGTGTGTCAGGTCCTGGCCCCGTTCTGCTCAAGCGACGTGGTGAAAGCGTCAAACAGCTCGGAGCGCTGCGAGGCGGCCTGTTCCGGCCGCTCCACTTCGATCGACACCGCGCTGGCGGCGCCGAGAATATCCACCGCGAAGCCGGACTGGTCCGCCGGAACGGTGAGGGTGGCGAGGCCGGGAAAGCCTTTCAGGGGCCGCTGTTGGAACACTGCGCCGATACGTGTGAGCGCGGTCTCGGCGCGATCGAGGGCGGTGCGCTCAATGCGGGATTTGATCGTGACGGGCGCGAGGTTGGACGCTGAACCGCCTAGGCGATCGAGAAGGCCCCGCAGGGCGGTGAGGGCGCTTTGCGGCCAGGCGGCGGCCAGTGAGGCGCACAGATGCGCTTGGCTCGATAGGATCAGCCCGTCCGACAGCACCTTGAGGTGATTGGCGCGTAAGGTCTCGCCGCTGGAGGTGATGTCGACCAGCGCCTCCGCCGCGCCGGCGGCGATCAAACCCTCGGTGGCCCCCTGGCTGGCGATCAGCCGGTAATTCGCCACCCCGCGCTCCCGGAAGAAGGCGCGGGAGAGATTGGCGTACTTGGTGGCGATCCGGAGCGGATGGCCGTGGCGATCGCGGAAGTCGGCGGCGACGTCGTCAAGATCGTCCGTGGTGTCGACGTCGATCCAGCATTTTGGCGCGGCGACAATCAGGTCGGCGTGGCCGAAGCCGAGTGGTTTCAACATCGCGACTTGCCGCCGCCAGCGCGGCAGCCGCTCGCGCACCAGATCTTCGCCGGTGACGCCGAGATGAATCTTTCCCTCGGCCAAGCGCTCCGGAATTTCACCAGCCTGCAGGAACACCAGCTCGATGCCCTCAACCCCATGCAACGCTCCGGCGTATTCCCGATCGACGGATGATTTCACCAGGGTGACGTCGGCCTTAGCCAGAAACTCGGCGGTTTGCGATTGGAGCCGCCCCTTTGAGGGCAGCCCAAAGCGCAGCGCGCCGAACGCGCCGCCCGCGACGATCGGTTCGCCTGAAATCGGACGGGCGGGCTGGATGGTCGCACTCAAGGAGCCGCCTCCTGAAATAAAGCGGCGTTGGCGTCTGCGGCGGCGACAATCGCTTCCGGCCGCAAGGCGACGCCGACCCCGGTCAGGGGCGCCAGCGGTGAGCGGGTGGCGCGTTGCATCTTGTGGAATAACCGGTCGTAGCGCCCCCCACCGCCGAGCTTCACCACACGTTCAGGCTGTGGTCCGCCGTTTGGGGCTCCCATGCGTGCGGTCGAAGGCGCGGCGCGCATCTCGAAAACGAAGCCGTCGTAATATTCCAGGTTATGGCCGAAGGCGGCGTCGAAGGGGAGGGTGTAGACGTCGATGCCGCACGCGGTGAGGGCGTCCAGCCGCGCCGCCATGGCGTCGAGCGCCCGTGAGAGATCGAGCTGAGCCGCGCGGCAGAGGTCGCGCAGACGGGCCAGGGACGGCGCGCAGGCCCCCCGCACGCTAAGAACCGTTTCAATCAACGCCGCCGCCTCGCGCGAGAGCGGGCGCTCTCGCGCTTCGCTGGCCTGATCGGCCAAGCGCTGGATCACCTCTTCTTGAGTGCGCACCCCGATATGCGGCGTCTCCGCTAGCCCCAGCACATCGCTCAGCGCCGCTGCCGCTTCAGTTGGCCCGAGCGCTCCGACGCCGCGCAGCAGAGCCAGACGCCCGGCGCTTGGGGTGTCGTCCGCGCCCGGTTCGGCGCTGCGAATGGCGTTGCGGATGAGCTGGTGGAACCGCGCAGGCCGCCAGAAATGGCGCTTTAGCCGCTTACGGAACACCTCAGGCATGGCGACGGCGTCAAGCAGCGAAAACATGATGTTCAGGTCGCCGGTGACGACGTCGAAATTGTCGCAGCCGCACCATTTCAACGCTTTGCAGGCGAGGTCGAACGCCTCGGCGTCACGGGCCGCCGGATCGCCCTCGCCAATGATTTCCACCCCTGCTTGGAGGTGTTGCGCCGGTCCTGAGCTGTCGACGGCCGTGCGGAACACCGGGCCGAAATAGCCAAACCGCGCCGATGAGGAAACGGCGTTCGGCGTCGCGCCATCGAGAAACGCGCGCGCCACCGGCACGGTGAAATCGGGGCGCAGGCAGAGCGGCGGGTCGCCGCCAGCCTCGACGAAGAACGCGCGCTCCCGAATCTCCTCGCCGTAGAGGTCGAATAACGGGTCCGCAGGTTGCAGGATCGAGGGTTCGATCGGTTCAAAGCCAGCGTCGTTAAAAATATTGGTGATTTCGATGTTAACGCGGTTCAGGCGCTCCAACTCGGCGCCAGTGTAAGCGACGTCGGCGCCAACCTCGATCACCTGTACGAACGTTTCGGTGGCGCTGGCGTCGACGCCATTAGCGCCGCGGGGCGGCGTTTGCTGCTCGGTTGCGGGCCGCATCATGGCCGACCGCCCTTTCTTCTCAACTTTGCTCGGTGCGTGCGAGCCTTCACGCTAGATTTAGCGCGAATTGCGGCGTGGGGCGAGGGCGCTGCTCCACCGCCAAGATTATCTCGACGCTTCGCTGTGATGACGAGCGATGATTTTTACGACTTCGTTAGTTAATTCCGCGCGCGGCACAGAGATTTGAGCCGGTTGTGACTTCCACTCCTCATTAGATTCAATCTCCTCGGCAAGCTTGGCGCCCAGGATTAAGTCTTTGAGCTGAACCACGCCTTGCTCGCGTTCGTCGCCGCCTTCGATGACCACCACCGGGGCGCGACGCTTGTCGGCGTATTTGACTTGTTTGGCCATATTGCCCGCGCCGCCGAGAAACACCTCAGCGCGGATACCGGCTTGGCGAAGCTCGGCGCACATCGCCTGATAGCGCGGCATCTGATCCCGATCCATCACCAGGATCACCACGGGCCCAATCGCCGCTGACGTGTCCAGGCGGCCCATGGCGCCCAGCGCCGCCAACAGGCGATCAACACCGATTGAGACGCCGGTCGCCGGCGCCGCCTGTCCAGTGAAGCGCTTGACCAGATCGTCATAGCGGCCGCCGCCAGCCACGGAGCCGAATTGGCGCGGGCGGCCCTTTTCATCCTTAATTTCAAAGGTCAGCTCGGCCTCGAACACCGGCCCGGTGTAATAGCCCAGGCCGCGCACCACCGAGGGGTCGATCATGACCCGGTCCGGATCATAGTTCTGAGCCGCCAGCAGCTCGCCGATATGCTCCAGCTCGTCGACGCCCTCAGCGCCGATCTTGGAGTCGCCGACCAGCGCGCGCAGGGATGCGCAGGTCTTGGCCGGATCTTCTGCGCCAGCGGCGACGAAGCCGAGCACCCGCTCGATCTGCTCTGCGCCGAGCCCGGCGCCTGCGGTGAAATCGCCTGACTCGTCCTTGCGGCCTTCTCCGAGCAGGCGCCGCACGCCTTCCGGGCCGAATTTGTCAAGCTTGTCGACCGAGCGCAGCACCGTCATCCGCTGCTCGACTTGCGCCGGATCTCCGTCTGGATCATCCGGATTCAGCACGCCGATGCTCTCTAACACGCCATTCAGCACCTTGCGGTTGTTGACGCGCACCAGATAATCTCCACGCGCCACCCCGACCGCCTCAAGCGCGTCAGACAGCATCGCGCAGATCTCGGCGTCGGCGGCGACGGTGGGGCTGCCGACGGTGTCGGCGTCGCATTGGGTGAATTCACG